>VBDX01000083.1 GCA_005881885.1 Chloroflexota bacterium | reverse complement strand
CGAGGGTCAGACCCGCGCGCTGGAGCGCGATCGGGATCGCGAACGCGGGTGCGATGAGCAGCTGATCCGCCGGATCGACGGCCGCGTAGGCGTAGCTTCGGATGGCGGCGAGCGGCTCGATCCCCATGGCCCGCGCGCGCGCTTCGCTCGCGAGGACGACGGCCGCGGCGCCGTCGGTCAGCGGGCTCGCGTTGCCGGCGGTGATCGTTCCGTGCTCCCGGTCGAACACCGGTCGAAGGGTCCCGAGCTTCTCGAGGGTGGAGTCCCGGCGGATGTGGTTGTCGGTCGTGACCGCATGCCCGTTGAGGTAGACGGGGCCGACCTCTCGAGCGAGCCGGCCATCGTCCCAGCCTGCGGCCGCGCGCTCGTGGCTCCGAAGCGCCCACGCGTCCTGCTCCTCGCGCGGGATGGCGTTGATCGCGGCCATGCGCTCGGCGGACTCGCCCATGGTCAGACCGGTCGAGGTCTCGCGGATGCCCGGGGCGACCGGAGCGATGTCGGACGCCCGGACGTCGGCGAGGCTCCGGGCTTTATCGGGCAGGCGCTTCGCCTGCGAGGCGGCGATCAGCGCGCGTGCGAGGCGTGGGGTCAACGTGAGCGGGACGTTGGTGAGCGACTCGCTCCCGCCGGCGACGACGACGTCGGCGTTACCGCCTGTAACGTGGTCGGCGGCGCTCGTGATCGCGACGCACGCGGACGCGCACGCCAGCCCGACGGTGAACGCGGGGATGCGAGCGGGCATCGAGAGCGAGAGGACCACCTCGCGTGCGAGGTTGTGGTACGCGACCGGCCGCGCGACGTTCCCGAAGATGACCTCGTCGACCTGACCCGGATCGATCTCGGTGCGAGCGAGCGCCTCCGCGGTGGCCGCTCGTGCGAGGTCGAGGACGTCGAGCTCGGCGAAGGCGGTTCCCGCCTTCACGAACGGCGTCCGGGCACCCCCGAGTATCAACGCACGCGGCATCGCGCTTGCAAGGCTAGCGGACAAGCGAGTTTCGACGTTATGAGCATGATGCAGCCGGTGGGCCAGTGGGAAGCGGCGTACGACCCTGGGGTCCCCCGCCATTTGACTTACCCCAAACTGCCACTCCACGCGCTTCTCGAGAGCGCCGCCCGGGAGCGTCCCAGAGCGATCGCAACCGTATTCGGGGGAGCTGTCGGCGGACGCTGCATCGACGCGGGGCTCACCTACCAGGAGCTCGACGATCTCGCGAGCCGCTTCGCCGCCGGCCTCCAGCGCCTCGGTGTCCGGAAAGGCGACCGTGTGGCCCTGGTCCTCCCGAACTGCCCCCAGTTCGTCTACTGCTTCTTCGGCACGCTGAAGGCGGGCGCCGTCGTCGTCCCGACGAACCCCCTCTACACCGTCCGCGAGCTCCACGGCCAGCTCGCCGACTCCGGAGCGCGCGTGGTCGTCGTCTTATCCCGCCTCTACCCGCAGGTGGCCGAAGCCGCCGCCGGGACGGCGGTCGAGAAGATCGTCGTCACCAACGTGAAGGAACACTTCCCCCTGGCTCTGCGCGTCCTTTTCACGCTCGCCCGCGAGCGGAAGGAAGGGCACCGCGTCGATATCAGCCGGGATGCGCGCGCGATGTGGCTGCGCGAAGTCGTCGCCAAGGACGGATCCCTTAAGCCGGTCGACGTCTCGCCCTCGGACCTCGCCGTCCTTCAATACACCGGAGGGACGACCGGCGTGCCAAAAGGCGCGATGCTCTCGCATCGCGCGCTCGTCGCGAACGTCCACCAGTCCAGCGCGTGGCACACGCTGGCGCTCGAGGGCGACCGCATCCTCGCGGTCATGCCGTTCTTCCACGTGTACGGCCTGACCGTCGTCATGAATCTCGCCGTCCTCCGCGGGATGACGATGGTCCTCATTCCGCGGCCGGAGCTTCGGCACATCTTCATGGCGATCGAAAAGCACCGCCCGCGCTTCTTCCCGGGTGCGCCGCGCATCTACATCCTTTTGAACGAGTCGAAAGACCTCGCGCGGTACGACCTGACCTCCATCGAGGCCTTCCTCTCGGGGTCGGCGCCGCTGCCGGTCGAGGTCATGCGGCGGTTCGAGGAGCTCACCGGCGGCGGCAAGGTGATGGAGGGCTACGGCCTGACCGAGGCGGCACCGGTGACGCACTCGAACCCCCGCGAGGGAGCCCGCAAGCCTGGGTCGGTCGGCATCCCGGTGCCCGATGTCGACTGCAAGATCGTCGACCTCGAGACCGGCACACGCGAGGTCGACCAGGGCGAGTCCGGTGAGCTCTGCATCCGTGGGCCGAACATCATGGACGGCTACTGGAGGCAGCCCGACGAAACCGCGCTCGTCCTGCGCGATGGCTGGCTACATACCGGCGACATCGTGCGGATGGACGAGGACGGCTACTTCTTCGTCGTCGACCGGATAAAGGAGATGATCATCGTCTCCGGATTCAAGGTGTACCCGCGCGAGGTCGATGAAGTCCTCTACGCGCATCCCGCGGTGCTCGAAGCGGCCGCGGTCGGCGTGCCGCACCCGTCGAAGGGCGAGGTCGTAAAGGCATTCGTCGTGCTCCGTCCAGGCATGAGGGCGACCGCGCAAGAGCTCATGGACCACTGCCGCGCGAACCTCGCGCCGTACAAAGTTCCAGTCGACATCACGTTCCGGAGCGAGCTGCCGAAGACGCTGATCGGCAAGGTGCTCCGCCGCCAGCTCGCGGCGGAAGACCCGGAGGTCGCGGTCCCGCCGCTTCCCCGCGCGGGCTAACTACTCCCCGTCCCGCTTGAGCCGGCGACCGCCGGCGGCAAGGTCATCAGGCAAAGTTGTGGTCTCGCACTCCCAGGGCGAGATCGCCGCCGGAGAGCCAGGTCGCTCCCGTGATCTGCTCGTCGACGACCTCGGGCATCCAGTTACCGATCAGAACGACGGCACGCCGTTCGAACGGCGCTCGCGCCGTGCGGCCGCTCGAGTCGGTCGTGACGACCGTGCCATTCAGGCGGACCGTGGCGACGCCGTCACGAATCTCGTTGAACGTCTCGTAGCGTTCGATCGTCGCGATGACATCCGCGAATGTCCTCGTTGGCGTCGCCGCGCGGTCGAGCTTGTTCAGGTATTCGTGACGCGCCCGAAAGTACGGCGTATCGCCACCTGCGCCGAACGCCGTCTCGAGCGCGGACCCGGGTATCCAGGTCTCGGAATGGAGCAGGTTCACGAGCGGCTGTGTGACGTCGCTCCGGAGGGCCTCCGGCGTCAGGGCCTGCGGACCGTTGAACCAGCGGCGGTTCGCGCTATCCCAGCCGTCGACCACGAAGGGCTTGTCACCGACCATCCGCAGTCGCCCGGTCTCGCTCTGATCAGGCTCGATCCCGCCCTCGGCCTTGTCGAGGATCGTCGCGGTGACCTCGACGACCGCGCGCACTCCCCACGGCTTCACCAGCAGTCGGTCGACCTTGAAAGAGCCGAGAGCGAATTTCCGCTTGGCGGGCGTCGCGGACGCGCGCAGCCCGGCGAAGACGGCGTCTCCGAACCGTCCTTCCAGGTAGAGCTGCGTCCGGTCGGTCGCCCCGGTTTCCCGGAAGCGATCGAGCGACTCGAGGTAATTCAGGAGTCCCGTTCCGGCCACCGCCCCAGCTTCGTCGTCGATCGGCGCGACGCGAAGGGATGACGCGACGAGAGGAAATGGCGTTGCGGAGAACTGAACCCTTGGACTTTCGACACTCGCCGACGGCGCCGAGGTGGGCGCAGGTGATGCGGCCAGTTCGGCGGACGGCAGCCCGGGCGGCGAGACCGCGACCTCGGACGAAGGCGCGGCCGTCGGTACGTTCGCACCTTCCCGGGGCGAAGCTCCACACGCCGCGGTGACGAGCGCGAGGACGAGGAGACCCGGCCGCATGCGTGAACGATACGTGAGCGGATCACTTTGGCCATCCGCCATGACGGGCCATATCTCCTACAGGCTGGATAGGACTTGAGTGACGCGATCTCGAACAAACCGCTCGTAACGGAGCGCCTTAACAGCCCAGGTTCATGCTCTACCGAACGGGGCCAACGTGTGCTGGCTGCCGGGAGGAAGGCAAGTGGTGGGTGCTTTCGCGGGCTACGTCGGCAGGATCGGCGCCGATCCCGCAGACGCGGACGACGTCCACATGCGCAAAGCGCTGATCTCGGGAGCCGCACTCGCCGTCATGCCCCTCGCGCTCCTTTGGACCGGCTTTCTCGCTGCGTTCGGCGAAGTCGTGGCGGCGGCCGTGCCGTTCAGCTATGCCGCCCTCACGCTCCTCGGCCTGCTCATCTTCGCGATCACCCGGCGGTACCTCTTCATCATCGGGTTGCAGCTCACGCTTTGGCTCGTCCTCCCATTCGTCCTCTCGGCGGTGCTCGGAGGCTTCGCGTCCTCGGGCGCGGTCTTCATCTGGAGTCTCTCCGCACCGCTCGCGGCGGTCGCGCTCGTGGGACCACGCTTCGCGGTTAACTGGCTGGTCGGGTTCCTCATCCTGCTCCTCGCGAGCGCACTGCTCCAGCCGAGACTGGACGAGACGAATCACCTGCCCCCGCTCGCCATCCATGTGCTCACCGCCCTCAACGTAGCGGGCGTCGGAGTCGTCGCCTTCGGCATCCTCCTCTCGTTCGTCGTGCAGCGCGACCGCGCATCAGCCTTGGTCCGTCGCCTACTCGGTCAGTACCTCTCGCCGCAGGTCGTGCGCGCGCTGATCTCCGACCCGGAGCAGACGGCGCTCGGCGGCGCGCTCACCGAGGTCACGGCGCTCTTCGCCGACCTGTCCGGGTTCACGCCTTTCACCGAGCGGCACAAGCCTCAGGAAACGGTCAAGGTCCTGAATCGCTATTTCGGCATCATCGTGCCACTGATCTTTCGCGAAGGCGGCACGATCATCCAGTTCGCCGGCGATGCGGTCATCGCCGTCTTCAACGCACCGGTGGCGCAGCAACGGCACGCGCTCCACGCGGTGCGCGCCGCTTTGGAGATGCAGCGCGAAATCGGCCGGATCGCCGACACCGACCCAGAGCTCCCGCGCTTCCGCGTCGGCGTCAACACCGGCGCGGCGCTCGTCGGGAACGTCGGTAGCCAGGAATTCCGGAACTTCGTGGCCCACGGTGACGCGGTGAATCTCGGCGCTCGACTGCAAACGTCGGCGAAGCCTGGCGAGGTCCTGATCTCAGGAACGACATACGCGCTGGTGCGTGATGCAGTTGTCGTGCGCTCCGTCGGGCGGCTGACCTTGAAGGGAAAGCTCGAAGAGGTCGACGCCTACATAGTGGAGAGCCTCAGCGACTGACGATCAGTTTGCCGCGGAGGACGACTAACTTACGTCGTCACTAAAGTGGAACGGACCCACGCCCATGAAGGACCCGTCGGGAGCATCGCACCGCGGTTTCGCACCCGGCGCGCCGACCACCGTTGCGGCGTGGCTGATGAAGGGGGCGTCGAGCGTGCCCCGACCATTCGGGAGCGACACGCGAAAGCCGACCGCACCTCGCGCGCCGCACCAGTTCAACCAGTCATAGGTCACGTAGGCGCTCTCGACTGGGGGACGCGTCAACGGCGTCCACTCGCCGAAGCCGCCCGGCCGAAGGACTACCAGAGGCTCATCGCCCTGCGCCGCGCTGACGCGGACGTCGAGAATGGCGCCGGTTGGGTCGAGGAGCAGCACAGCCGGGTAACCGCGAAGGCCGCAGGACGAGCCACCGCGATTCACGAAAAAGATCGCCCCGAGGATCGACCCGGTCGCACCCTGGCCATTCGCCCGCGCTTCGAGCTGGGACGCATGGCACGGCGGGACTACCGGCTCCGGCGTCGCGCTCGGCGACGCCGTCGGTGACGGCGAGGATCGCTGCATCGCACTCGCATCCCGTGGGGCTCCGACATCGCGGTTTGTTGCGCCGAGCCGGCGGGGCGCGAGCCGACGCTCGGCGTCACCGAGGCCGTGGAGGGCGAAGCGACACACGATGCGCCGAGTACGACGACGAGAACCAATCGATGCATGACGACAGCATCCGCCCGAAGGCGTGTGGGCGCGTCCGAGATCGCATACGAGAACGACTACGGCCCGGCGTACGAGTTACGACGCGACAACTAGAAGTCGTAACCCGGTATCTGGAAGGGAAGGCTCGAAGAGGCCGACGCGTTCGTAGGCCGCCTCAGCGACCAGAGATCAGTTGGCCGCGGAGGCGGACACAGTCGTGTCATTGATCTTGGTCGCGCACGCGTACAGGCGGTCGAAGGTGGACTGCTGGCGCATGCTCCGCTTCGAGTGGCCGATCGGCATCAAGTGGCAGCCGCGCAGCGGCACGTTCGTCGCGAGCCACTCCATTTCAATGTCGAGGTACGCCCAGTAGCGTTCGGCCAAGTCAGCCTCGGACGTGGCTCGGTCCAGGAGGTCGACGAGGCGATCAGGGATCACGATGCCTGGGATCGCGGCGAGGCGGCG
>VBDX01000112.1 GCA_005881885.1 Chloroflexota bacterium | reverse complement strand
ACACGACCACGCCGTCCACGATGGACTGCGTCTCCAGCCATTGCCGCGCCAGCGCGCAGGCCTGCGCATGGCGGCGGGGGCCCTGGTATGCGTCGGAGGGGTGGCCGACCAGTACGGTCGCGCCGTCCATATCGAGGACGACGTCGGTGACGGTTCCAGCACCATTGTGGAAGCGCTCGATCTCGCGGAAGCCGAACACCTTCGTGATCCAGTCGGCTGCGTGGCCGGCGTCCTCGTACGCGAGCATCGGGATGACGCGCTGCTCTGCCATCGTCGGCCTCCTGCGGGCGTTTGCAAGCAATGATGCACTCGCCCCCTGATCAGAACGCGGGCATGATGCGCGGGTGACGGATGCCGTTGTCGAGGTCCGCGACCTGCGCAAGACCTTCCGCGTGACCGAACGCCAGGAAGGCCTCGCCGCGACGCTCCGGTCGTTCGTTCGGCGGCAGCGCCGCGACATAAACGCCGTTGCGGGGATCACGTTTGGGATCGAGGCGGGTGAGGTAGTCGGCTTCCTCGGCCCGAACGGGGCAGGGAAGACGACCACCCTCAAGATGCTCTCTGGTCTCCTCTACCCGACCGGCGGCGAGGCCCGCGTCCTCGGATTCGTCCCATGGCGACGCGAGAACGCGTACCTGCAGCAGATGACGCTCCTGATGGGCAACCGCACGCAGCTCGTCTGGGACATCCCTGCCGCAGACAGCTTCCGCGTGCTGCAGGAGATCTACCGCGTCCCGGAGGATTCCTTCCGAAAGACGGTCGGCGAGCTCACCGAGCTGCTCGAGCTCCAAGAGCTCGTGCACAAGCCGGTGCGGAACTTGAGCCTCGGCGAGCGGATGAAGGTCGAGTTCGCCGCCGGACTCATCCAGTCGCCACGCGTCGCGTTCCTGGACGAGCCGACGATCGGCCTCGACATCTCGATGCAGGTCCGCATCCGTCGCTTCGTCGCCGAGTACAACCGCCGGACCGGCGCGACGATCCTGCTCACGAGCCACTACATGGACGATGTCGTGGCGCTGTGCAAGCGCGTCATCGTGATCCACCACGGGCAGCTGCTCTACGACGGCCCACTGGCGGACCTCGCGGAACGGATGGCGCCCTTCAAGGTCATCGTCGCGACGCTGCACGACGGCGCCGCGGCCGATCTCAGCGTGTACGGAACCGTCGTCGCGCGCGATGAGGGCCGGATCACCCTCAAAGTGGACCGTCAAATCGCGCCCGAACGCGCCGCGCGCCTGGTGAACGACCTCGGCGACCGCCTCACCGACATCTCGGTCGAGGATCCGCCGATCGAAGAGGTCATCGACCGCGTGTTCAGCGGCGAGCGCGTCGGAACAGCGCCGTGATCGACGTATACCGCGCGCTCTTCGTCGGTCAGATCCAGGCCGCCTCGCAGTACCGCGTGCAATCGATCCTCTGGATGCTCTTCGCGGTGATCCGGCCGGTGATCTTCCTCGCCGCATGGGTGGCGGTGGCCGGTGCGCAAGGCGGCCGGGTCGGGTCGTACGACGTCCGCGACTTCGCCGCGTACTACGTCGCACTCTCGCTCGTAGCCAACCTCGCGACGAGCTGGAACTCCTACGAGTTCGAGTTCGAGATCCGCATGGGGCGGCTCTCACCGAAGCTCCTACGGCCGCTCCACCCGATCCACTACGCGGTCGTCGAGAACATCGTCTGGAAGATGACGACGATCATCCCGATGCTCGTCGTGCTCGGTTTCATCGCGGCGACCTTCGACGCTCGCTTCCGCTCGACACCCGCACACCTCGCGCTGTTCGTCCCGAGCGTGGTCCTCGGCGCAGCTCTCGCGTTCCTCGCCGGCTGGGTCGTGGCGACGACCGCGTTCTGGACCACACGCGTCCACGCCGTGGCGACCCTCTGGGATCGTGCGGCGTTCATCTTCGCCGGGCAGATCGCGCCGCTCGCCCTCTTGCCCGGACCGCTGCAGACGATCGCCCTCGTGCTCCCGTTCGGATACATGCTCGGCGTGCCGGCCGAGATCCTTCAGGGCGCCGTCGACGTTCCGACGGCGATACTCCTCATCGCCGTGCAGGC
Source organism: Chloroflexota bacterium (assembly GCA_005881885.1). Lineage (GTDB taxonomy): Bacteria > Chloroflexota > Limnocylindria > P2-11E > P2-11E > 3-1-20CM-2-70-9. The sequence continues at coordinate 19,713 of VBDX01000112.1, read as the reverse complement.
GGTCTGGGTGGGGATCTTCTACGCGCTCCTTCAGGTGGTGTGGCGCGTCGGGGTCCGGCAGTACACCGGTGTGGGCGCCTAGTGCGGTACCTGCGGCTCCTCGCGCTCTTCTTCCGGACCGAGCTCGCCTATGAGCTCGAATACCGGACAAACCTCGCGCTCGAGCTCCTGCAAATGGTGGTCATCGTCACGACCAGCGTCGCCGCCGTGCTCGTGCTCTTCAACTACACGACCGTGCTCAACGGCTGGGATCTCGGGGCGATGCTCGTCCTCCTGGGTTGCTTCTATTTGGTGCAGGGCTTCGGCGAGCTCGTCCTCCAGCCGAGCTTCGAGAAATTCATGGAGCACGTCCGGCTCGGCACGCTTGACTTCGCTCTGCTCAAGCCGGCGTCGGCGCAGTTCCTCGTCACGTTGCGGCACTTTCAGGTGGTCCAGCTCGCGCAGATGGGGTTGGGGGCCGTGGTCGTGATCGCCGGACTGCCGCGAGTCTCGACCCTCGGGCCGGCCGAGGCCGCCACTTTCGTGATCGCGCTCGTCTGCGGCTTCACGCTCATCTATGCGCTTCTTCTGGCGCTCTCCACGTTCGCATTCTGGTTTGTGCGCATCGACAACCTCATGGCGATCTACTGGTCGTTCCTCGATGCCGGGCGCTTTCCCGTCGACATCTATCCGGGGTGGCTGCGCGTCACGCTGTCGAGTGCCGTCCCGATCGGAGTGGCCGTCACTGTGCCCGCGCAGGCGATCTCGGGGCGGCTCGACCTCATCGGCCTGGGGCTTCTCGTGGTCGGGACGATCGCCGCCTTCTTTCTCGCGTCGTGGTTCTGGCGGCTGGGCTTACGCTCGTATACGGGCGCGAGCGCCTAAGTGAAGTTCCCGGCCACTTCTGAAACACGGCTGCGCGCCGCCGGTGGCCAGCGATCCGTTGCCTGGACACGTCCGCCGGGGTGCGCATCCCGGGGACCGTGGACGGCCTCCAAGGTCTCCGAAGGCCCGTCGTTATTGTCGAACCTGACCCCCACGATGCCGCACGAACAGTCCGTGTGCTCTCGAGCTGCCGACGTTGTCATCCAGATACGTGCTCCTTCCGAGGATGTTTCAAAAACCACCAGGAACTTCACCTAGGCGTGGACGTCTGGGTCATGTTTGTCGCATTCAGTCTCGCTTCCGTGTTCGGGTTCGTGTTCGCCACCAGCGCGATCGTTGCCCAATTCGGAGATATCGCGCTTTCCGCGTTGGTCCCGGGCATGTGTCCTTCCGCGGGCCGGGACGACGGGAGGGCGCGTGCGGAATGCATTTCACATACGTAGTGATGGCCCCCCTGAGCCCACTCATCGCGGTGGCCGTCATCGGAGATGGCCTGAGGCTGCAGAACTTGGTGCTGGCGTGGCTTGGGCTCGTCTCGCTCGTCGCGATCGGCACCTGGTTTGTCTTCCTGTTCCACTCGCGCACAATGCCGAGGGTCGTTGGATGACGGAGTGGGTGCCGTTCGATGAGCGCTGAGGCCTTGAATTTTGGCGAGCATTCGTGCCTCTTTCTTTCTTTTTCAACTGCTACGCTCGTAGCAGATGGCTAAGCTTCAGAAGACCGGCACCACGAAGCGCGCCCGCCCCATCCGCGAGATCGCGCAGCGCGAGCTCCGGAACGACATCAGTCGCGTTCTCGCCGCCGTGGAGCGAGGCGTCCGGTACCGCATTACCGTCCGCGGGAGGCCGGTCGCAGAGATCGTGCCGATCCCCAGACGCAAGACATGGGTACCCCGAGACCAAGTTCTCGATATCCTGCGGCGGGCACCGGTCGATGAAAACTTCATGACCGACGTCGATGGCGCCGTGGATAACACGATCCGGGATCCGTGGAAGCGCTCCTAGATACGTCCGTTCTGCTCGGTCCAGAGCCAACGTCGCACGCTATCCCGGATGATTCGGCGATCTCGGTGGTGACGCTCGCCGAGCTTCGGGTCGGCGTACTCGTGGCGGCTGATCTCGAGGTGCGCGCAAGGCGACTAGCGCTCCTGAGCGAAGTGCAGCAGCGGTTTGCGGCCCTGCCGGTCGACGACGAGGTTGCGCAGGCATACGCGGAGATCGTCGCCGCCGCACGGCGGCGAGGCCTTCGGCCCCGTCCGTTCGATGCGCTCATCGCAGCCACTGCGCTCAGTCAGGGCGTGCCGGTCTATGCGCGCGACCGCGATTTCTTGAAGCTGCCAGGCGTGATGGTTGAGATCGTCACGTAGCCGCGAGTCACGGAACGCGCACCTACACTGGTTAGGGTGGACGCCCGGATAACCGTCGATCTGAACCTCCCAGAGGACCGCGCGTCGCCGCGTCCGCGGCGGAAATCGAAGCGCGTCTGGGTCGGCGGGACCGCGATCGGCGACGGCGCTCCGGTCGCCGTGCAGTCGATGTGCACGACCCTGACGCACGACGTCGACGCGACGATCCGGCAGATCGAGCAGCTCCAGGAAGGCGGCTGCGAGATCGCTCGCGTCGCCGTGCCAGATAAGCGCGCCGGCGAGGCCCTCAAGGAGGTCGTTCGTCGCTCGATCCTGCCGGTCGTCGCGGACATCCATTTCGATTACAAGCTCGCGCTCATGGCGCTCGACGCGAAGGTCCACAAACTTCGTCTCAATCCGGGGAACATCCACAACAAGGACGGCGTGCGCGAGGTCGTGCGCCGGGCCAAGGATCAGGGGACGCCGATCCGCATCGGCGTAAACCACGGCTCCATCGGTGACCGGCAGCCCGGCGATGTCCGCGACGAGGCGCAGCGGATGGTCGACCTCGCCCTCTCCGAGATCAAGATCCTCGAGGACCTCGATTTCGACGACATCGTCGTGAGCGTCAAGGCCTTCGAGGTCCCGGTGATGATCGCCGCGTACCGCCGGCTCGCGAAGGCCGTCCCGTACCCGCTGCATCTTGGCGTGACCGAGGCCGGGACGGCGCTCTCCGGCTCGATCCGCTCCGCCGCCGGGATGAGCGTGCTCCTCTACGAGGGCATTGGCGACACGATCCGCGTATCACTCAGCGAAGACCCGGTCGTCGAGGTGAAGGCCGCGTTCGACCTGCTGAAGTCGCTCGGTCTGCGTGACCAGGGACTCACGCTGGTCGCGTGCCCGTCGTGCGGACGTGCGGATATCGACCTCATCCCGCTCGCGAAGGTCGCCGAGGAGCGCCTGCGCGCGCTCCCGACGCCGATGAAAGTGGCGGTCATGGGCTGCGAGGTGAACGGCCCGGGCGAGGCCAAAGACGCCGACGTCGGTATCGCCGGCGGAGTAGGGAAGGGCGCGATCTTCCGCAAGGGAAAGATCGTGGGCACCTACCCCGAGGACAAGCTCATGGACGCGCTGCTCGCTGAGATCGACAAGATCCTCATCGAGAATGGCAAGGAGCCCTACTCGCAGAAGGCCCCGAAGCTCTCGCACGCCGGGCAGCTCACACCCGGGCGCAGTGTCCCAGCAGGACAGCGGACCTAACCAACCGGGCGACGGCGTCATCTCGGTCGGACGCGCCGGCCTGGCCAACGTCGACTTTCGCAAGGCCAAATTCGACAGGTTCCAGCTCGCCGTAGCGAACTTCGTGGCCTGTGACTTCCGTGGTCTCCAGCTCGGCGAGCGCTTCGCCCCGTTGTTCACAACGCGGCCGCGAAGCGTCTTCACCTCGTGCAAGTTCGACGGCGCCGACCTCCGCCAGACCAGCCCGGAGGGGACGCGCTTCGAGAAATGCTCGTTCGAGGATGCCCGCCTCGACGGCTGGAGCCCCGCGCGCGCCGAGTTCGTCGAATGCCGTTTTGCGGGCAAAGTGGCTCACGTCACGTTCACCGGGAGACCCGCAGGGCCGGGGTCCATGCGGATCGATCCCCCGCGGACGAAGAACGAGTTCCGCGGCAACGACTTCCGCGACGCGGAGCTGATCGACGCGGTCTTCGTCATGGGCATCGATCTGAGTCTGCAGCGCTGGCCCGTCGGCGACGACTACGTCCGGCTCGATAAGTTCCTCCGGCGTCTCGAGCGAGCCCGAGCCGACATCCTGACGTGGGATGCCGGCGAAGCGCGGACCGAAGCGCTCGCGATGCTGCAAGGGCTCGCGCAGCGCTGGCAGGACCAGCGCGAGATCATCGTGCTCCGCGTCAGTCCCGCCGTCGGCGCCTCGCGTCGAGTTCAGAACCGCGTCTGGGATCTGCTCGAGCGCGTTCTGGACTAGTCGACCTTCAGCTTTGGGTCGAGCGCGTCGCGCAGACCATCGCCGAGGAAGTTGAAGCAGATGAGCGTGATCGCGAGGATGACCGCGGGGAAAAGCAGCTCGTGGGGGAACGCCCGCATGTTGCGCACGCCTTCGGCGATGAGGATGCCCCAGCTCGGGAACGGTGGACGCACGCCCAGCCCGAGGAACGAGAGCCCGGCCTCCGTCGCGATCGCGCCGGGAATGCCGAACGTCGCCGCAACGATCACCGGAGCGAGCGTGTTCGGAAGAAGGTGACGGACGATGATCCGCCGGTCAGTGCTGCCGATCATCCGCGCCGCCTCGATGAACTCCTTTTCCCTCAGGGACAGCACCTGTCCGCGCACCAGGCGCGCGACCGTGAGCCAGGAGACCAGTCCGAGCGCGATGAAAACGCCGAGCAGCCCGCCGGTGATCCCGTCGAGAGCTCCTACGAGGGCGAGGATCGGTCCTGACGGCTGATCCAGCACCGCGCGCAGGTAGGTGATGACCACGATCACCAGGAGCAGGTTCGGGAAGGCCAGAAGCACGTCGACGGTCCGCATGACGAGCACGTCGAGCCAGCGCCCGAAGAAGCCCGCCATCAGACCGAGCGGCACGCCCACCACCAGGACGATCAAGACGTCCACGAGCGCGACCGCCAGCGAGATCCGGCTCCCGTAGACGAGGCGGCTCAGCTCGTCGCGGCCGAGCCCATCGGTGCCGAGGAGATGCGCGGCGCTCGGACCGAGGTCGGTGCTCTCGAGGTCCTGACGCTGGAACGGGTAGGGAGCCACGACGCTCGCGAAGATCGCGACGAGGACCAGGAGGGCGACGTAGACGAGGCTCACCACCGCGGCGCGATTGCGCGTCAGCCGATGCCAGGCGTCGCGCCAAAGATTGGCCGGCCTGCGCATGGGGACCTCTGTTGCGAACCTGGGGGGTGCGAGAGGCGCAAAGCCCCCCTTGACCGTGGTCATCGGTACCGGATCCGCGGGTCGAGGAACCCGTACGAGAGGTCGACGATGAGATTCACGAGCGAGATCAGCAGCGCGAAGACAAGGACGATCCCGAGCAGCAGCGGGTAATCCCTGCCCGTCACGCTGTCGACGAACTGGCGTCCGATCCCCGGGACGCTATAGATGCGCTCCACGAAGAACGCGCCGGTAATCACGTTCGCGAGCGTCACCCCGGCGACCGTCACGACGGGGATGAGCGCGTTCTTCATGGCGTGAGCCACGACGATCGCCGTCTCCGTGAGTCCCTTCGCCCGAGCGGTCCGGATGAAGTCCTGCCCTCGGACCTCGAGAAGGCTCGAGCGCGTGTAGCGCGCCAGGATGGCGGCGGGGCCACTGCCGATCGCAAGGATCGGGATGATCGAGCGCACATCGAAGATCCCCTCCCAGCCGCCGGTGGGTAACCACCCCAGCGCGAGCGAGAAAAAGACGATGAGCAGCGAGACGCGCACGAACGGCGGCGTCGCCAGGCCGGTGACGGTCACGAGCGACGAGGCGTAGTCGATCCAGGTGTTGTGCTTGACGGCGGCGAGCGCGCCGAGCGGAACGCCGACGACGAGCGCGAAGAGCATCGAGGCCAGGCCGATCTGCGCCGAGACCGGAAGCGTCGCGCCGATGATCTCGGAGACCGAGCGCTCGACGCTCCGGTACGACGGTCCGAGGTCGCCGTGGAGGGCGTTGATCAGGTAGTCGACGTACTGCTTCGGCAGCGGATCGTCGAGGTGGTACTGGTGAGCGAGGTTCACCTTCACTGCCTCTGGGAGCGGCTTGTCGCTCTCGTCCCAGGGACTCCCCGGAGTTGCGTGCACGACCACGAAGGTGAGCGTGAATACGACGAAGAGGCTCGGGATCATCCAGAGCAGCCGGCGTAGGACATAGGTCGTCATCTGCAGAGTCCGGATGAGGAGGCGGAGGCCGGACCGCTGCCGGCCTCCGCCACCGCGTTACTTCTTCACGCGAACGAGATAACCCTGGATGCGTCCGAGCACGCGGTAGTGGTTGAGGCCCTCGATGTACGGCTTGATGAGGTCGAACCGCGCCCAGTGGTAGTACGTGATGTACGGCGCCTCGGTGTTGAGGATCTTGTCGGCGCTCTCGTAGGTCGACTTGCGCTTTGCCGCGTCGTTCTCCTTGAGCCCCTGGTCGATGAGGTTGTCGAACTCGCTGTTCTTCCAGTGGGCGTAGAAGAAGTCGGCTTTCGAGTGGAAGAGCAGGTTGTACCAGTTGTTCGGGTCCTCATAGTCGGAGCCCCAGCCGCTCACATACATGTGGAAGGGCTGGTCCTTCCGCGTCGTCCGCCAGTTGTCGAAGGCCTTGTCCTCCATCGGCTCGAGGACGATGTCGATCCCCAGATTCGACTTCCAGATGCCCTGCACCGCCTCGGCGACGGACTTCGTCTCCGCCGCGCCGCTCGCGAATGTGAACTTCACATTTGCCGGCCAGCCCTTGCCGTCCGGGTAGCCCGCTTCGGACAGGAGCTGTTTCGCCTTGGCGACGTCGTATCCGAGCGCGTTCTCCTTCTTCTGGCCCGGGATGCCCGGCGCCACGATGGAGACCGCGTTGAAGTAGGCGTCCTTCAGCACGACCTCGTTGATGCGCTTGGCGTCCGTCGCCAGGGAGAGCGCCTGCCGCACCTTGACGTTGTTGAGCGGCGCGTTGGTCGTGTCGAGGATGATCCACTGCGAGCCCTGGCGCTCGAACTTCTTGATCTCCTTGCTGAGGGTGGCGTCGGACTTGGCGCGCGTGATGTCCGCTCCGACGAGGACCGCACGATCGATCTCACCAGCTTCGTACGCGATGACCGACTTCGTGGCGACGTCGTCATAGAGCGTCCAGGTGATCGTGTCCGGTCCGTTGTTGTCGCCCCAGTAGTTCGGATTCTTCTCCACCGTCATGCTCTGCTCGGGCTTCCACTCCACGAGCCGGTAGTGGCCGTTCGAGATGTAGCTGTCCTTCGTCAGCGTCCACCTGTCGCCGTTCTTGTCGATCGTGTCCTTCCGGACCGGGTAGGCGGTCCACGTGGCCGCGAGGTGCATGAAGAACGGGGCCGGCCGCTCGAGCGTGACCGTGAGCGTACGGTCGTCGGTCGCCTTCACCGCCATCCCCTCGGCGGTGCCCTTGCCGGTGCCGAACGCCTCGCCGCCCTTGACCGGCCAGAGCGTCTGCGCGTAGCGCGACTTCGTCGCGGGATCGGTCGCGCGCTTCCAGGCGTATTCGAAGTCCGAGGCCTTGAGCGGCTGGCCGTCAGACCACTTGAGGCCAGATCGCAGATTGAACGTGTACGTCAGGCCGTCCGGCGAGATCGTCCACTTCTCGGCCTGGCCCGGCTTGATATCACCGGTGACCTGATCGACGTAGGCCAGGGCCTCGAACATGTTCTGGATCTGCTCGAGGCCTGCGCCGCCTGAGCTGATGCCAGGGTCCATCGTGTTCACGATCTTTGCGGCCTCCGGCAGCCGCAGCGTGGTCTTTTTTGCGGCGGTCGGACTCGCAGATCCGGTCGTCGATGGCGTACACGCGGCGACCATGAACAGCACGAGCAGCGATAGCGCGGCGAGCTTCTTCATTTTGACGCTCCCTGCGGGAAATTCCCGCCCCCTCACGCCGGGGAAGGATACGACCCCAGCTTCCGCTTGGCGCGAAAACACTGCCGCCGGACCGACTAAACTCGCACCGATGACGCAGCACCGAGGGTCTTCGCGCCGAGTCCCGCGTTAGCCGGCGCGCACCGCGCCGGCGTCTCCGACTCTGTACCTCAATATGACCCTCGGAGTTCACCGATGAGACAGTCGACGCTCTTTGGCCGCACCTTGCGGGAAGCACCCGCGGAAGCGCAGACCTCCGGACACCGCCTCATGCTTCGCGCCGCGATCGCCCGCCCTCTCGCCGCGGGCCTCTATACCTGGCTGCCGCTCGGCTTCCGCGTCGCGAAGAAGGTGGAGCAGATCATTCGCGAGGAGCAGGACCGGATCGGCGCGCAGGAGATGGAGATGCCCGTGCTGACGCCGGCGGAGGTCTGGAAGCAGACCGGGCGGTGGGATGCGCTGGAGCCGATCACGTTTCGGACGATCGATCACAACGGGCGCGAGTTCATGGTGAGCTATACGCACGAGGAGTTCGTGCACCTGCACGCGAAGCAGGAGCTCCAAAGCTACCGGCAGCTGCCCCAGATCGTCTATCACTTCCAGTCGAAGGGCCGCGATGAGGCGCGTCCGCGCGCCGGTCTCCTACGCGTGCGCGAGTTCGTGATGAAGGACGCGTACAGCTTCGACGCGGACCAGGCCGGGCTCGAGAAGAGCTATGCGGCGGAACACGGCGCGTACGAGCGGACCTTCGCGCGGATGGGCTTGGACGCGATCAGCGTGGAGTCCGACACCGGGGCGATGGGCGGCGACGTCGCGCACGAGTTCCAGGTGCTCACGGAGGCAGGCGAGGACCGCATCGCGATCTGCCCGAACTGCGACTACAAGGCGAATCTCGAGAAGGCGAGTCGTTCGATCGACACATACATCGTCGCCGGGTCGGAGCTGCCGCCGCCGAGCGAGATTGCAACGCCTAGCACCACGACGATCGAAGCGCTCGAGGCCTCGCTCAAGCAGCCGGCTACTGCATTCCTGAAGACTCTCCTCCTGCGCGAGGCCAAGGGCACGCTTGTCGCGGTGGTGCTGCCTGGCGATCGCGACATCAACGAGGCCAAGCTGCGAAAGGTCCTCGGGACCACCGAAGTCAAGTTCGCGAACGAAGGCGACTTCGCCGCCGCGGGTTCAGTTCCGGGATTCAGTGGGCCGATCGGGCTCAAAGTACGCACGCTGATCGATCGATCGGTGGATGCCCGCCCGTACATCGCTGGTGCGAACAAGAGGGACGCGCACCTTCGGAACGTGGTGAGCGGTCGCGACTTTCAGGGCGAGCAGGTGGACGCCCACGACGTCCGCGAGGGTGATCTCTGTCCGCGTTGCACCGTGGGGAAGCTCACCATCAAGCGCGGCGTCGAGGTCGGGAACATCTTTGCCTACGGGACCTACTACTCGGACAAGATGAACGCGACCTTCGTTGGCGAAGACGGCACGGCGAAGCCGTTCTTCGGCGGCAGCTACGGCATCGGGGTGGGGCGGTCCGTGCAGACGATCATCGAAACCCACCACGACGACAAGGGAATCGTCTGGCCTCCGCAGGTGGCGCCCTTCCAGGTGCACCTCATCGCGCTTCCCGTGAACGACGAGGACGTTCGCTCAAAAGCCGAGAAGCTGGTCGACGAGCTCGAGCGGGCGCGCGTCGAGGTCCTCTACGACGACCGCGATGAGAGCCCAGGCGTCAAGTTTGCGGACGCGGACCTGATCGGGATACCGCTTCGCGTGACGGTCAGCGCGCGGAACCTCAAGCAGGGCCAGGTGGAGATCAAGTCGCGTAGCGCCGCGGCGATGGAGATGGTGCCGCTGGCCTTCGCCGCCGAGAAGATCGCGGGGATCGTGCGCTCTTGGCCAAGGTGACCAAGGCGCGGGAAGCCGCGCCGGCCGCATTGCCCGGGGAGGAGCGATCGCTCGAGGCCTCGCTCCGCCCGCAGCGGCTCTCGGACGACGAGTACATCAATCAGGACAAGGTTAAGGGCCAGCTGCGCATCATCATCGAAGCTGCGAAGGTGCGCGGCGACCCCCTCGAGCACATCGCGCTCTTCGGGCCGCCGGGAGTGGGGAAGACGTCGCTCGCATACGTCATCGCGCACGAGCTCGACGTACCGATCCGCGTGACGAGCGGGCCGGCGATCGAGCGCGCTGGTGACCTCGCGGCGATCCTCACGAACCTCGAGAACGGCGCCGTGCTCTTCGTCGACGAGATCCACCGCCTGCCGCGCGTGGTCGAGGAGGTCCTCTACCCGGCGATGGAAGAGTTCCACCTCGACATCGTCCTCGGCAAAGGACCCGGCGCGCGCACGCTGCGGTTGCCGTTGCCCCGGTTCACCCTCGTCGGCGCGACCACGCGGATCGGGCGCCTCTCCGCGCCGCTGCGCGACCGCTTCGGCGCGACCTATCGCCTCGACCTCTTCACGCCGGACGCCCTGGAGCAGGTCGTCCGCCGCGCCGCGCGGATCCTCAAGGTCGAGATCGAGCCCGCGGCCGCACACGAGATCGCCCGGCGCGCGCGGGGCACGCCGCGCATCGCGAACCGCTGGCTGAAGCGCGTGCGCGACTACGCGCAGGTCCGCCACGATGGAAGGGTCACCCTCCCGGTCGCGCGCGAGGCGCTTGCCGCGCTCGAGGTCGACGACGCCGGCCTCGACGCCGAAGACCGGAAGCTGCTTCTCGCGATCACCGAGAAATTCGGTGGAGGCCCGGTCGGCCTCGAGACGCTGGCCGCGGCCTTGAGCGAAGACGCCGAGACGATCGAAGACGTCTACGAGCCGTACCTTCTCCAAGAGGGCTACGTGCAGCGGACGCAGCGCGGTCGCGTCGCGACGGAGCGCGCGTACCGGCAGCTGGGCCTGGCCGTGCCGCAGAACGCCACGCTGTGGAACGGCGACGAGTGAAGCGCTTCGAGCTGGAACGCGCGATCACCGACAACGAACTCCTCCTCCACTACCAGCCGATCGTCGCGGTCCCGAGCCGGAAGCTGACCGGCGTCGAGGCTCTTGTGCGATGGAAGCACCCAGAGCGCGGGATCGTGTCGCCGATGGAGTTCGTTCCCGAGGCGGAGGCCACCGGACTCATCCGAAAGCTCACGTTCTGGGTCCTGCGCGAGGCCCTGCTCCAGTCGAACGTGTGGCGGCGGGACGGCGCGGCGCTCACGGTCGCGGTCAACCTCTCGGTCGACAACCTTCACGACGCGCACTTCCGGCGCTACGTCGACCTTACGCTGAAGGTCGCCGGCGGCCCCGAGCTGCTGATCGTCGAGGCTTCCTCTCGCGCGCTCGCCCGCGATCCTGCGCCACCGGTGGGGACGCTCGAGCTCATGCGCGACAGGGGCATTCGAGTGACCCTTGACGACGCAACCGAAGAGGATGCACACATCCTCGAGTCTTTCCCGGCCGATATCGTGAAGGTCAGTCGCGGACTGATCACGCGAATGGGGCGCGATCATCGCGCGCTCGAGTACGTGCGTGCCGTCCTGCGCGCCGCGCGCGAGCGCGGGCTCGAGGCGACCGCCGTGGGGGTCGAGGACGAGGCGACGTGGGGGCGTCTGGCGGAGCTCGGCTTCTCAGGCGCGCAGGGCTATCTGATCGCGGCGCCCATGCCGCCGGCGCAGCTTGCGGAGTGGCGCTCGGCACACCTGTGAGGCGGGCGCCCATCGCGCTGGCCGTTGTCGTGGTCGCCTCGGCGTGCGCCGGATCCCCGCCGCGGGCAACTACGTCGCCGCAGACGACCACGATCGCCATCCCCACGACGCCAGCGCCATCGAGCGCCAGCCCGACGCCGACGCCATCCCCTCGCATCGGTCCCGCGGTCGTCGAGAACGTGCAGCTCATCGCTGGCGGGCTCGTCGCGCCCTGGGCGGTCGATCTCGCGCCGGACGGCCGGCTATTCGTCACCGAGCGCGCCGGCCGCGTGCGCATCGTGCAGCTGGGCCCGGGTGGGGGACTCCGGTCCGAGCCATGGGCGACATTTCCCGCGAGCACGGTCCGCGATGGCGAGAAGGGCCTGCTGGGCATCGCGCTCGACCCGGACTTCGCGCGAAACGGATTCGTCTACCTCTATTACAGCTATGCGGCATCGAACGGGGCCACGCGCAACAAGGTCGTACGCCTGCACGACGACAACGGCCGCGGCACCGAGGAGACGGTCATCCTCGACGGCATCCCCGGCAACTCGAATCATGACGGCGGGCGGGTGAAGTTCGGCCCCGATGGCAAGCTCTATGTCACCACCGGAGACGCGGAGAATGGAGCGAACGCTCAGAACCCCGCCTCGCTCGCGGGAAAGATCCTGCGCATCAACAAGGACGGCTCCGTCCCGGGCGACAACCCCACAGTCGGATCGCCGGTGTGGTCGCTGGGCCATCGCAACGTTCAGGGCATCACGTGGCAGCCCGACACCGGCGCGCTGTACGAGACCGAGCACGGCCCCTCAAACCCCTTCCCCGACTGCTGCCACGACGAGGTGAACCTCATCGTGCGCGGCGGAAACTACGGTTGGCCGACCGTCCGTGCGATCGCGAACGATCAGCGCTTTCGCGATCCGCTCCTCGAGAGCGGCAACTTCGAGACGTGGGCGCCTTCCGGAGCGACGTTTGCGACTCGTCCCGGGCCGCTCCGCGGTTCGCTCCTCTTCGCGACGTTGCGCGGACAGCACCTCCACCGGGTCGTCTTCGGCGCGGATGGACGGACGGTCGCCTTCCAGGAGAAGCTCCTCGCCAACCAGTACGGCCGCCTTCGCGATGTGTACGAGATAGCGAGTGGCGAATTCCTCGTGCTCACCTCGAACCGCGATGGCCGCGGCCAGCCCGTTGCGGACGACGATCGCGTCCTCTTGGTGACCTTGCGGTAGCGATTCGCCGCGCGACTAAACACGACGGCCGGCTGGAGCCATAGAGGATCAGATGACCAGCGACCATGAGGAGCGGGCAACGGCGTGGGAGGAGACCTTTCGGCGCTTCTACCCCAGCTTGTACCGCGCGCTCGTCGCGGTCCTGCTCGACGGCGAGCTTGCCCGCGACGCGCTGCAAGAGGCATTCGTCGAGGGTCTGCGCCGACCGCCTCCGAGCGATCACGCCCTCGCGGGCTGGCTCTTCCGTGTCGCGCTCCGGCGCGCGCGACACATCCGAGGCTTCCGGCTGCCCCTACGCCTCGACGAGCTTGTCGGCTCGCTTCGCGAGCCGGAGATACCGGCCGAGACCGAGACGCTGCTCGATCGCCTCGCGCTCGGCGAGCTCTTGCGTCTGCTCACTCGGCGCCAGCGCGCGGTCGTCGTCGCCCACTACTACCTCGGGCTCACCCAGCAGGAGATCGCCGACGCTCTCGGGGTCCGTCGCGGGACGGTCGGCGCGACGCTGAGCCAAGCCCTGAGTCACATGCGTCGTGGAGGTTCCCATGTCTTCTGATCTGCGCGACCTCATCCGCACCGACCTGGACCGGATTCCGCTTCCGCCCGACACCGAATGGATCCAGCCGCGCGACCATCGGCGTGGGCGCGCGTTGCGCGCGGCGGCACTCGCCCTTGTGGTCATCCTCGTGGTCGTGGCCTCGCTCGGCGCGGGTCAGGCGCTTCGCGCGGTCAGGGATTGGGTTGAATCACAACGCGTCGCGACCGGGATCGTGGCGGGAAATGACTACATCTACCTCGCCGACGGCGATCCGTCGAGCCAGTACGTGCAGGTCGTCGCGATGCCCGGCGGCCAGAGCAGCGGACGATTCGTCGGCCAGACCTACGTCGGCAGCGTCCAAGAGGGCGGCCTGGTGAGCGTCTCGGGCGACGTCGCTTATCTTCCCGTCGCGAGCAGCGGCGGCCTTCCGCCCGATACCTACAACACGTACCTCGAACGGATCGATCTGCGGCGCGGGGTTCCTACCGGCCGACTCGGTCTGGGTTTCGCGACTGCGCCGCGCCTCGAGCCGAGCGAGCTGCCGGGTACCGCGGTCTTCGCCGCGGCGACAGCGACGAGCAGCGACGGCACCACGCTCTGGCTCGTGCGCGACACCGGCGAACACGGGCTCATCGCGAGCGTGGATCGCTTCGACGCGCAGGTGGCCAGCACGACGCCCGTCGCGCACGCTGCGATCACGAGCGCGGGGCCGGGCGCCATTCGGAGCCGCATCGTGCCGCTCGGGCCGGATCGCGTGGCGGTGATCCGGGAGCACTACCCGGTCACCTATCAGGGTGCGCGCCTCGGGGTCGATTGGTACATCCTCGACGATCAGCTGCAAACGATCGCAACATATCCATTCGAAGCGCACCGAATGCCGGCAGGTGGCTTCTGCTCCGCCGACGTGCGGCCCGATCCGACAGCAGCCGACGGGTGGATCCTGCTCTGCTCCGACCCCTTCCTTTTCCAGGACGGCGCGGTGGTCTTCCTCTCTCGCGACGGGTTGATCGTCGCCCAGACGCCCCTGTCGCGCGAGCTGGGCTTCGCCTTGGGCATGACCGTTACGCCCGATCGGACCGTGAATGTGCTGACCTCGCGACCCGTCGTGGCGCGCGTCGACGCTCGGACCCACGGCCGCATCGACGCCCGGCCCGTGACGGAGCTACGGTCCCTGCTGGATAGGTTGCTACCGCCTGCCGCGGCGGCGAAAGGGCCCGGCGGCCGCAGCGTGGTGTTTTCGCTCGACGGGCGTTACGCGTATCTGATCGCCGATCCGCTCGTGAAGATCGACCTTTCGACCGCGAAGGTGGTTGCTCGTGCGTCGGGCATCGCTGCCGTCGGCGGGCTCGCCCTGTCGGAGGACGGAGAGCGGCTGTACGCACTCGTCATCGACGGGCAAACGCGCACGATCGCGCTCCTGGATCCGCGAAGCCTCCGGCTCGCGGCACAGACTGCGCCGTTGGCGAACGACCCTTATGGCATCGTCGTCGTGCGCACGCCGTTGCCGCTGGGGCCATAGCCAGGTGAGACAATTGACGCGTATGGAGCTTGCTCAGCTCGGTCGGGTGCTTCTGTTCGTTGGCGTTCTGATCGTGGCGATCGGGCTTGCGCTTGTGTTCGCCGAGCGCATCCCGCTCATCGGCAGACTGCCCGGCGATCTGACTTTCGGCGGCGAAGGTTGGACGGTCTACATTCCGATCGGGACCTCGATACTGCTGAGCCTGCTCCTGACTGCCGCGTTCTCAGTTGTCTCGTGGGCGCGGAGGTAGAAGGAGAAGGCATGCCTGAGGACAAGACGCCCACCGAAGACAAGACCCCCGTCGTCGCCGAGGCCGAGAAGCAAGAGAAGATCCTGAACGCGCTGCAGGCGGTCCTCGATCCCGAGATCGGCTTATCGGTGATCGACCTCGATCTCATCCGCGAAGTGGTGTTCACCCCCGAAGAGGCCGAGATAAAGATGGTGCTCACGACCCCGTTTTGCCCCTACGGGCCGATGCTCATCAACCAGATCCAATCGGTGTCGGAGACCGCCGCGGAGATGCCCGTGAAGGTCACGGTCCTGCCCGACCGTTGGGAGGCCCCGCCCTGGCTTCGCTAGTACTTCACTAGCGTCGCCGTCGCCCGACCAATCGCGCCGCTCACGGTCACGACGTACGTGCCCCGCGGCCAGCTCGCGCCGAGGTACGCCGGCAAGCACCCGAAGTAATCCGTCGTCCCCGGACCGCCGCCGAAGTAGAGCGAGTTCCGGATGTCGACGGTGACTCGGGAATCACCCGGCTGCCCGTACGCAACGTAGACCACGGCGCCGTCGAACAGACGACGCGTCACAGCGACCCCGGGGTAGCGATCCGCGAGCGCGCGTGCGCGATCCGGCAAGTCCGCCACGAACGACGTGAATGAGTGGCCGCTGGCGGCCTCGTACGCGGATTCGACCGGCAGTCCGCCGGCCATCTTGTCGAGCAGGTTGGTCTGTCCTCCGGCGTCGGAGACCATGAACGCGGTGACCTGGGCCGCGATGTCGTAGGCGACCACTCCGACCTCGTTCACATATGTTCGCCAGTCCTGCGGGCTGGAGATCTCCGGAAGGGCCGGGAGCCGATCGTTGCGTGCCGCCGATGCGGTGCAGTACCGGCTGACGAGTGCGGCATCTTCGGCGACCGGGAACTCGCTGAGTGTGGCGAGCCCTTCGTGAAGCCAATAGGGCACCGGCAGCCGCCGCGCGGCGATCTCGTCGACGAACAGGTGCGTGATCTCGTGGCGCGCGATCGCTCCGGGGCCGTCCGGAGCGCTCCAGTCGATGGCGATGACTGCGGGCGGTACGAATACGCCTTCCTCGAACGGCGACGCCTGTACCTGCAGCAGCTGCTGGAGCCCCTGAACGAAGCTCTTCTGCGCGCCGAAGACGTTCACGTTCAGGCGGTGCCTGAGGCTCCGCCCGAATGTGGCTTCCACCGAGCCGACGGCCTGATCGATCGTCTTCGCGACGTCGTTCGCGTCGAGGCCCGGCCCGTTCATCCAGACGTCGGCGCTCGCGCTGCATACGACCGTGAAGGAGAGACCGCTGACCGTTTCGGTGCGTGGCGGAATGCACCGCGCGGTGACGGCCGAGGAGGAAACGATGCCCTGGATCTCGGCGCTGACGGTCGAGGTTCCGGATGCGCCCGCGACGAAGATGCCCTGATCGTCGATCGAGCCTGCCCCGAAGCTCACGCGCCACACCGGTGTCGCGGGTACGGAGTTGCCCCATTCGTCGAACGCGGTCGCGGCGAACGCGACGGACTCGCGCGGCTTCACCGTCGTATCGCCGGGCAGGACGCGAACCGTCTTGGGCGTCCCGGGGCTCACGGTGACCTTCGCGGTCGCCTTCAGACTGCCCACGGCCGCCTCGACGAAGTAGATGCCGGTCCGGTCGGGGGCGGTGAAGAGGCCCTCCGGGTCTACGACGGCCTCGGAGGTCCAGACGGGATGGATGCCCAGCACCCGGCCACGAACGTCGCGTACCTGCGCGCCGAACCGGAAGCGCGCGGTCGGCGTGAGGGCGACATTGTCTGACGGAGTGATCGCGACTGTTCCCGGCGGCCCGGGGACAAGCTCGGTCCAGGCGAACCAGCCGCCCGCGGCGAGCATGGCGAGACCGAACGTAAGGACCGCGAGCCTACGCACCGCCGCGAGTGTCGATTGCGCGACTTTGGGGTTGGTGTCGAAACGGCGGCGGAGACTGGCTCTAGCCCGAAAGGACTAGCCGCACCGTCCTGAGCTGTGGCGAGGTCTCCTCCGTCTCCCCGGAGTGAAGCGGCAGGCCCAGGTATGTACCGCGGATGATCGCCCAGTCGCGAATGCGATCCTCGCGGAGCCCGGCTCGGGCGAAGGCCGCGATCCACCTCTCGACGGACGTCTGCGTCGGCCGCATCCCGATGGGATTCCACATGAACGTCGGAACGTCGAACTCAGGTTCGCCGACCATAGCCTTGGGATCGATCACCAGCCACCTCTCGCCGTGGCGCAAGAGGTTGTGGTGATGGAAGTCCCCGTGCACGAGCGTCAGATCGCCAGCCTCCAGCGATGCGTAGCGATCCCTCGCGATCCCCACGAGCTCGTGTTCGCCGGCCTCGTCGAGCCAGCGCGGGACGTGATCGCCGATCCAGCGGAAGGGGTGGCCGCGCTGCGCCGGCCGCCAGAGCTTCTTCGCAGCGGCGACCGCCACCCTGATCGCCTCACCTTCGGGGAGGGTCGAGGCCTCATCGCCCGGTCTCGCGCGCTCGAGCAGCATCGTCCGGCGGCGGGCGTCGTGACGCAGAAGCCGCACCGCGCCGTCGCCGTCGATGAGCGCGAGCGCGTCTGCCTCCTGATCGGCCTCGTCGTCCTCGACGGGGACCACCTTCAGAACCGCGTCCTCGCCGGCGAACGCGACGAACGAGTACCGCCCCGCCGCAAGCCGTTCGCCGAGCGGGACACTCCATTCCGCGGCGACCTCGCGCGCCGTCGCCGCAAGGCGCGCCGCAACCTCGCCGGTGATGCCCCAGGGTGCGTGGGTCAGCCACGCGCTCTGCCCGCCGGTCAACGGCGTCGGCGGTCGGCTCGCTCCACCGAGCGCGCCAGGACGAAGAGCAGGTCCGACAGCCGGTTGAGCCACGGGAGGAGGTCCTCGCCCGAGAAGTAGCCCTCGTCGACGCACTCGACAACGTGCCGCTCGGCCCGCCGGACCACCGTGCGCGCGTGATCGAGCGTCGCCGAAAGCCGATCCTCGCCGGGAACGACGAAGCGCCCCTCGATTGGCGTCGTCTTCTTGACAGTTTCGAGGACCCGTTCGAGCGAAGCGACCGAGGCCCCGTCGAGGCGCTCCTTGAGCCGCGTCAGATTGGCTCGCGGCGTCGCGACCTCGGCCATCGCCAGATACAGACCCTTCTGAAGGTCGAAGAGCGTCCGGCCGACCTTGGAGCGTGGAGCCATCGAGCGGGCGACGCCGAGCACGGCCTGCGCCTCGTCGAGGTCGCCTAGTGCTTCGATCCGCGGATCGGTCTTGCGGACGCGATCCTTGCCGAAGAGTGAGGTCTCGCCCGTGTCGCCGGTCCGAGTCGTGACTCGCGCGGATCGCGATGCTCGTCGGGCGGGCATGGCCGACAGTCTGGCCGCTCCGGTCACGCTATGCTCGACCGGTCCCGCGAGCTTCCGGCGGGGATGATGGAGGGACCGATGCCGACGGGTCGAGGCGAGGCCAAAGACAAGAACAGGAAAAAGAAGTCCAAAGAACAGCTCGAAAGAGAGCTCAAGAAGAGGGGCGTGGCGCCACCGGTCCAGCCCATGACCTTCGAGATCGTGAAGCCGAAACGGAAAGAAAAAGAGAACTGGTAACGCACTCCGGGAAAAACGGAGGCGAGCGGGGCGGCGCCGGTGTGACGCAAGCCGGCGCCGCTCTTTTTGGGAGCGCTAAGGAGCAGAAGGTGGCAGTGACGGAAAAGTCCAGAGCGATCGAGCAGGCGATCCAGCAGATCGAGAAGCAGTTCGGGAAGGGCTCGATCATGAAGCTCGGCGCTACCGCCGGCGAGAAGATCGACTCGATCTCGACCGGCTCGCTCGCCGTGGATCTCGCGCTCGGCGTCGGCGGGTTCCCTCGCGGCCGCGTCGTCGAGATCTATGGTCCCGAGGCTTCTGGCAAGACGACGCTCGCCCTTCACGCCGTCGCCTCCGCACAGCGCACCGGCGGGACCGCCGCCTTCATCGACGCCGAGCACGCGCTCGATGCGGCGTGGGCGCGGACCTGCGGCGTGAACACCGACGACCTCCTCATCTCGCAGCCCGACAACGGCCAGCAGGCCCTCGAGATCGCGGACACGCTCGTGCGCTCCGGTGCCGTCGATATCGTCGTCATCGACTCGGTCGCGGCGCTCGTGCCGCGCGAGGAGATCGAGGGCGAGATGGGCGACGCCCACGTCGGCCTCCAGGCGCGCCTCATGAGCCAGGCACTTCGGAAGCTCACCGGGACCATTTCCAAGACGAAGACCACCGTGATCTTCATCAATCAGCTGCGCGAGAGGATTGGTGTGCTCTACGGGAATCCCGAAACCACTTCTGGTGGCAGAGCGCTGAAGTTCTACGCGTCGATCCGCATCGACATCCGTCCGATCGAGCCGATCAAGCAGGGCGACGTCGTCATCGGTCGCCGCGTGAAAGTGAAGGTCGTGAAGAACAAGGTCGCGCCGCCGTTCCGCATCGCCGAGATCGAGATCCTCGCGAACGAGGGCATCTCGCGCGAGGGCGGCCTCATCGACATGGGCGTCGCGACGGGAGTTCTCGACAAATCTGGCGCGTGGATCAACTACGGCAAGACGCGGATCGGTCAGGGCCGCGAGAACGCGAAGCAGTTCCTGCGGGAGCACACCGATGTCGCCGCCGAGATCGACACGAAGGTGCGCGAGCGCAGCCTCAGTCCAGGCAGCGAGAGTCCGAACGGTGAGGAAAGCTAGGCCCGAGGCAAAGCCCTACGGCAGCCC
>VBDX01000009.1 GCA_005881885.1 Chloroflexota bacterium | reverse complement strand
TGAAGTTGCTCGGTGGAGTGAACGTTCCGCTGAGGTTGAATCCGACCACCATGACGAGAACGTCGTTCTCTTGCGCGCCGGCGGGCTTGTTCACGCTGATGCTGTTCCCGTTCTCGACAGTCGCCGTCGCTGTCGAGCGCAACCAGATCGGTGTCTGGCGCTTGACCACGGCGGTGATGGTGCAGGTCCGCGCGGTCGCCGGCGGCTTCAGCGTAATCGTCTTCGTCGCGCCGACGGCGGAAGCGAGCGATGTCGCCGTCTCTGCGCCTGTCGCGGTGCCGCTTGCCGCGACGAGCAGATCGTTCATCTCGAACAGTGCGTTGCTCGCGTTCGATCCGGTGTTACTTCCTGAGTCGACTCGCTCGCTCATCCCGCTCGGGGGCGTCCATCCCGATATCCCGCCCGACGTCGCGGCGACCCCGTGTAGCGTGACGAGCATCGTGTTGGCGGCGCCCGTCGTGACCGACAGCGCGGTATGTGACGTGCCGCTCGGTGTTGTCTGCTCCGCCTGCTGATCGATGGGTGCGGCGTTGTCGACGCCGCTGTAGGCGACAAGTCCGGCGCCCCCCTTCACGTTGCCGCCGAACGTGAAGGTATAGCTTGCGGGTTCGCTCGCGACGTTGGTGACCGCGTGCCAGAACGTGACGATGGAGATAGTCGTCCCGTTGTCGATCCTGGTCACGGCATTCCATGTTGCGTCGGGGGCCGTGATCGTCGTGCCGCTCCCGCCGCGCACGGCGAACCCCGCGAGCATGACGTCGTTGGTGTGAAGGCCGGATGGTTTGTTGAGCGTCGTGCTGGCGGTGTTTTGGATGTAGGCGACGGCCGCACCGACGAAAGCGACCCTGTTCACGTTTTCGAGATAGAGATCCGCTTGCGCCGTGCTGCCGTTGGGGATGCTCTGGCCCGCGCTGTATGAATCCGAGTTGAGCGTACACATCCAGTTGGCACCGGCTGCCGGCGGGCATGTCATTGCCGTCCCGGAGCTCGGTGTGTAGTGCTGAACCATGTTCTGGTAGCCCGCGACGTACGCCGACGCGGGCGTTGTGGACTGGAACGTGAACACACCCGAGTTGTCGGTCACTGCGGCCGCGGGCGTCGCGTGCGCAAGAAAGACGACGTTGACCGAAAGGCCGACGCAAAACGCGAGCATGACTACGACGACCCGTTTGCGCGCGCACGCGTAGATCAGCGCGAAGAGCGGCACCCAGAGGCCGAGCACGAAGGCGAATATCACGGCGCTCGACGAGGCCGGTCCGCTCGTTTCCGCAACACCGAAGGATCGGGCGAAGAACCCGACCAACGCGATCGCAACCAAGAAGGCGATGGCCGCGGTGACACCCCGGCGCGTCATCGGCGCCTCCGCTTCCACCAGCGCGCCCCAAAGGGCAGCGCCGGCGCGAGGAGCAGTAGACCGGCGATTCCCTCGGGGACGATCGTCGCGACCGTGAGCTTCGAAGGCACGGTCGCCTCGTCATAAGAAAGACGCACGCCGCAGTTTGCCGCGTCGTTCGGAACGCTCAGCTCGAACACGAGCCGCTCGCCGGTGGCGAACGTGGCGGCCGATGTTGCGATCGAGATAGAGCTCAGCGTCGGGCTGGCGATCGAGCCAAGCACGGTCGTGGCCGATCCCAGCGTCACGGTGTTGGAGGCGATCGGTCTGAAGGACCAGATGTTGTTGACAGCCAGGCCAGACGCCGACGATGTCGAGGTCTTGCCCGCGATGAGTCCCGCCGCGCCGGCGATGGTGTCGAAGACACCGAGGGACTGGAACGTGCTCGTCCCGGCGATCGGGTTGGCCTCCGCGACCATGCCCGACGGAGTCGTGAACGCGGCGTTCGCGATGATCGCGTACGAGACCACGATCAAGTCGTTGGACACGGTCGTCGTGATGCCGTTGGTCGTGTGGGTCGTTCCGTTCGTACTCGTTCCGCTCTGCACGTCCGACGGCGTGGTCGTGTCGACGCCGATGTACGATCCTTCCCAGGCCGCGATCGTTGTCGCCGCGCTGAAGTTGACGGTGTAGGTCGCCGGCTCCGACGCACCGGCGATCCGTCGATAGGAGTACTGGGCCTCACCTCCTGCGCCGTTCGAGCTGTGCTGCGTCCAGCCGGCCGGCGTCGTCGGAGAGCCGCCGCCGGTGAAACCCAGGACCATGAACATGAGGTCGTTCTGCTGCGTACCTGCCGGCGTGTCGACGACGATGCTGGTGCCGCTGTTCACGGTCTTCGTCGTACTCGCTCGGAGCTTGACGGGCGTCGTCTTCTTGAGCGTCGCCGTCACCGTGCAGCTCGGCGTCCCGCCCGAGGGGCGAAGGGCCAGAATGTTCGCGGCGCCTGTGCCCGAACTGCTGATGGTCGTCGCGGCCTTCGGGCCGGTCGCTCCCGCGAGAGGCTGCACAGCGTCGGCGGTCTCAGTTGTGACGAAGCTGCCGCTTCCGCTGGTCGGTCCCACGACATCGGCTTCCTCGATCATGTCGGCCGGCGGGGTCCACGGACTCCACGATGTGCCGAGTGCCCACGTCGCGATGATCATCGCGTTCGGCACCGTCGTCGTGACGCTGGGTGTGTTGTACGGGCCGCTATTCAGCGCCCCGCCGGATTCAACGAGGATCGGGCTCGTCCCGTCGACGCCCGAATAGAGGAGCGTCACCGAGACCCAGCGTCGCGTCGAGTCGAGGGTGAGGTTGACGGTGGAAGCACACCCGGTGCAGGTGGACTTCTGCCAGTACCACGCGAGGGCGACGTCGTTGTCCGTCCGCCGGATCGTTGTGTAGCCGGTCGGGACCGCTGGTGTCCAGGTCGCGAGAGTGTTGCCCGTCGTGGCGAACATGCAGATAACGATGTCGTTCGTGACCACGGCTGCCGGGATCGCGCAGTTGCCCGTGGTGCTTTTGCCAATGCTGCTCGTGACGGAGCGGAGCTGGATCGGCGAGGGCACGTTCTCGAGGTAGAGGTCGGCCTGCGCAGTCCCCGCGTTCATCGTCTGCCCTGTGGTGAACGTGTCAGAGGTGAAGCCGCCAGTCCAGTTCGAGCCCCAGTTCGCCGGGGTCGTCGCCGGCGTGCCCGCTGCCGGCGTGTAGTTCTGGAGCATGTCGTGGTTGCCGAAGCCCGACGTGTTGCGGAACGTGAAGACGCTGGAGTTGTCCGTCACCGCGCTCGCCGGCACGGCGTGCGCGACGAAGACCACGTTGGTCCCGAGGCCCAGGGTGAAGGCCAGCACCACCGCGGTGACCCGGCGGCGCAGGCGCAGCCAGCCGAGAGCGAGGACCAGCAGCGGCACGGCCGTGCCGAGGAGCGCGGGGATCGCGAGGTCGGCATCGCTTCCCGCGCCGCTTGTGGCCGCGGCGCGGATCGAGAGCGCGCCCACGGTGATGATCCCGGCGGCGGCCAGCACCACCGCCGCGGCGGCGGCGAAGCGGCCCCCACCAGAGCTGGTCTTGGCCTGGCCGCGGCGCCGCCTTGGGAGCTCCCAGGGCATGAGCCGTGCGAGGTGGAAGCGCTCGAGGGCCTCGGTAACGTGTCCCGACTTGGGCGTACGGACCCAGCCGCCTTCCTTTTTCTCGAAGATCGCCTTGATCGAGGCGTAGGCCTGGAAGGGCACCAGCACCCAGGAAAGCCCGATGAACGAGAGGACCCCGAGCGCGTCGCGCTTGAGCGACCCCTCGAGGAGCACGCCGGTGAGGTTCATGAGCGGCAGGGCGAGGGCGTTCGTGACCACGAGCGACCAGCCGAAGACCTCGCCCCACATCGGCAGCTTCTGCCCAAGGACGAGCACGCCAACGATCCACGACAGCGTCGCAAACGTGTAGAGCACCGACTGCAGGTAGTACGGCGCGTAGTAGGCGAACTCGAGCTTCTCCTGCCAGGTGAGGTTCGGTGAGCGCAGGATCTGCCAGAAGTACTTCTTCACGTTGTAGGTGTGGCCCTCGGCCCAGCGCATGCGCTGCTTGATGAGCCGGTTGACCTTGGAGACGCACTCGGCCGGCGCCTGGATGTACGGCGTGTACAGCACCTTGTACCCCGCCAGGTAGAGCCGGATCGTGAGCTCCCAGTCCTCGGTGATCGATGTCGACCAGCCGAGCTTGCGGAGGACGTCGGCGCGGATCATGTAGACCGACCCCGAGATCATCTTCATCGCCCCGAAGAGCTCCTGCCCCGCGCGCTCGAGGACGTAGCTACCCGCGAACTCCGCGCGCACGCCCTTGGTGATCCAGTTCTCGGAGGCGTTGAGCATGTGCCACTGGTAGCCCTGCACGACCGCCAGGCGGTCGCCGTTCTGTGGCGCGCCGTGGCCGTTGCCGTTCTTGGCGTGCCCGTTGCCGTTGCCGTTCTTGGCCTTCGCGAGCCGGCCGAAGTAGTCGAGGAAGTGCCAGATCGCGTCGGCCGGAGGCACGAAGTCGGCGTCGAAGATCATCACGTACTCGGCGCGCGGGTTCATGCGGCGCAGCGCTTCCTGCAGCGCGCCACCCTTGAAGCCTTTGCGGCTTTGGCGGTGGATGACGCGCACGCGGGGGTGGTCCTTCCAGCGCTTCAAGAGCTCGACGGTCTCGTCAGTGGAGTCGTCCACGACGATGACCTCGTAGTTCTCGTAGTCGAACGACGTGCACGCCGTCAAAAGGCGATCGACGACGCGCTTCTCGTTGTAGAGCGCGAGCTGGACGGAGACGAAGGGCTGCTTGTCGGCCGGAAGGCGGATCTCGCCCATCTTCTGCCAGGGGTCGGTGACCTGGACCGATCCGCCCTCGCTCAGGTTCTCGCCGCGCAGCGTGCGGTAGCCCTCTTTGTGCTGTCCGTTGGATTGCCCGTTGCCGGTGGCCTGCCCGTCGGCTTTGAGGCCATTGCCGTTGGCGTGACCATTGCCGTTGGTGTGACCGTTGCGGCCCTGGAACTTCGCCGGATCGCCGAAGAGCGTGATGAGGATGACGCTCGCGATCGTCACGTAGTACTTGAACGCGTAGAGGAAGAAGAAGATCCCGCACATGAGTGCGAACAGCGAGAGGCCGAAGCGCGGGGCGAGCGCATCGCGCGTCGCGAAGAAGAACCCACCGAGCGCCGCCGCCACGATGACCAGGAGCACCGCGCTCGTGTAGATCTGGCTCAGGAGGCTCCCGGTCCAAATGACGTGGCGGCTGCCGCCACCGTTCCAGACACGATCGAGCGTGTCTTTGATGTCATCGGCCGTCGCGGTGACGCGGGTCAGGCGCAGCCTCGAGTGGCGCTCCGCTTCCGCAAAGACGACCTCGTCCAGCGGATCGGCCATGGCGAGCACGCCTTGCCCTTGACTGGAGGCGGTGATGACCACCCCGAGCCCTCGGGCGATGTCCATTGGGAGCACACGCGCGGCATCGCGGTCGACGGGATCGACGAGGGCCGGTGAGGACAGCCGCGACTCGGTCGGATCGATCGGTGCGGCGATCTCCGGATACGGCGCAAGGGACACAAGAGGCGTATCGCTCGCGCGTGCGAGGATGTCGGCGAGCTCAGGCTGCCCGATCAGGCCAAGCCGCACCAGAGTGGTCGCAAGCGACTCGCCTGTACCCCGCTGCGCGATCGCTTCCTGCACTTGTGCCTCGTTCATGACGCGGCTGCCGAGGAGCAGCTCCACCACGCGACGCCCCTCCGGTCGGAGCGCACCCAGTTGCTGGCGAGCGGCGAGCACCGACGCGCCGGCGCGTACCGCGCGAAGCAGCTCTTCCGACGGCGCGTCCTTCGGGATGAACGCCGTCGCCCCCGCGGCGAGCGCGAGATCGCGCATCCCTGGATCTCGCGCGAGGAAAACGATGGCGGTGCTGGGAAGCTCGTGCGTAATCTTCCTGGCGACGTCGAGGCCGCTTTGGCCGGGCATCGAATCGTCGAGGACGATCAGGTCGGGACGCAGGGTCCGCGCCATCGCGAGCGCCGTCGATCCATCGCCGGCCTCGCCGACGACCGTGATCTCGCGCTCGGCGGCGAGCAGCGCGCGAACGCCCTTGCGGACGGCCTGATGATCGTCGGCGACGAGAACGCGAATCACGGTCCGGCCCTCCTTTCCTCGAGAAAACACGGGCGGACGCGTTCAAATCTCGCGTTCGGCTCATTTGTGGGCTTCCCGCTGGCGGGGGAGTCAGGGACCGGAGGCCGCGCGGAGGGCCCGTGGAGCGGTCTTTGAGACCGCCTCGACACATTGCGCCGCTTCGATTTCGCTGGGCGGAGCTTCAGCGCCTCGCGGCGTCGTCCTCCACGCGGAGCTCGACGCTGTTCTGAGCGGTGCCTTCGAGGCGCAGATGCAGGTTTTCGAGCATCTGAATCACCGCTCCGAACTCCTGCGGACTGATCGCCTCGGCGACGCTAACGACGAACGTCGCGACGCCGTTCCGGAAGTCACGGAGCCGCAGCACCTGCACGCTCGACAGCGACTGGATCCGCTCCTGGATCTCGCTGAGGCGCGGGAATGAATGGATCGGAGAGATGAGCACCTGGATCTGGCGCACCGTCGGCTCGGAGCTGAGGGCGGGCGCAGGGGCAGGCACACCGGGCGCGGGTGACGGGGACGGTTCGACGACCTGCGGCGCAGCCAACTCCGTGAACGGCGCTTCGTGTTCGACGAACGGTGACGGCGCGGGGAGATCTATGAACGGCGGCGGCGCGGACGCGGTCTCGTGCGGCGATCCGGGTCGCGTCGCTTCGATGAATTCATCCGTGATGAATGAAGCGGGTTCAAGCGGCGGAAGCGCGGCTGCTGGCGTCGCGTCGATGATCGGAGCCGTGGCTTCTAGCGGGGCCCGCGGAGGCTCGGCCTCGGTGATCGGCGTCGCTGCGGCTTCCCAGAGCGCCTCGATGTTCGCGTCGGCGGCGGGGGTTTCGGGCTCGGGCAGCGTCTCCGGGCGCCGGAGCTCCTCGACGTATTCATCGACGATCGG
>VBDX01000130.1 GCA_005881885.1 Chloroflexota bacterium | reverse complement strand
GCTTTCCGCAGGCAACATCGTCTTCCGTGGCCCGGCCGCCGGTACGCGTTACAGCTACAGAGTCATCGGAGGCGACTCATCGAGTAGCACCAACAGGCCACTCGATGCACGGGGTTCCGGACTGATGTTCGTCGCCCTGATCGCCCTAGCCGTGGTCGCCAGCCTTTGGCTCCGTCTCTGCAGGTTACGAGTCGTCTGAGCCGAGTCCAGGCTCTGTGGGTCCTGCGCTTAACGCCGCGCCTCGCGCGCTCTCGAACTGCTACGCGAGCGCTTCGGCGCTGGAGCTCTACGTTCGAGGCGCGTTACTCCCGCCTCGAGGATGCCCTTGATGAATCTCTGGTAGGGCACTCCGGCCCGCCCGGCTTCGCGCTTCACACGCCCTAACAGGTCGGGAGGCATCCGGAGCGAGACAGCCACCGTTGATTGCCGAGCCGCGAACAGCTCATCGACGTGGGCATCGAACTCTTCATCGGACATCTCGTCGAACGGGTCGACCCAGCGGTGCGCGACCTTCATCGGTAGTACCTCCTCGCGGCTGCGCGTCCGGCCCGTCGAGCATGAACGGGGAAACGGCCATCGGGATGGTCGATCCAGACGACGACCAGAAGCCTGCCCTTTTGTGTGCGGCCGATCAAGGTGTGGTACTCCACATCTCGCCGGACCTCCGTCATCTCGACTCGTTCTGAGTCGTTCAGCGCCTCAGCTACCTCCGCGCGCACGATGCCGCGCTCCGGATGGTCTCGCTCCAGGTGACGGACGTTTGTGGCATCCCAGACCACTGGACGATCGTCCATTCGTTGCAGCTCAAGTATTGACGACCGGTGGCGAAATCGCAATACATTCCATCAATACATAAGGCAGGCGCCCGCAAGGCCCATTTCGCTGACCGAGCCCACTAGAGGCACCCAACAGACTTCTACCTCACAGACCTCTGCGGTAGGCGGGCGGACTTCTGCGCTGCATACGCCAAACGCCAGTGGAGCGCGTGGCGTGAGGTGATCGCGTGGTAGAGGTCTAATCGACCTCTGCCTTGGGGTGTCGGGATCTCGCGATTTGCTCGGTTCTGAGGCGACGGCGGGAATCGAACCCGCGATGAAGGTTTTGCGGACCGCTGGCCCGATTCGAGAGCGGACACTTGAGAAAGCCAGGAAAATGATGAAACGTGTCCTCTGACTGACCACCTCCTGCAGCGCAGACTCTTTGCCTCGCGCTCCAAAAAAGCGCAATGGGCAAGAGGCGACGCGCTTGACGAGCGAGCCCGTATGGCCAAGCACGTACCTTCATGGGACCGTCGCCAGACCGCAAAGAAGAGCGCCGCGATCGAGGGGCCGCCCAGGTACCAAGCATGAGATTCATCGGTAAATCGCGCCGATCACAACGCTCGACGGTGCACGCTTGGTTACGGGTAATAGCGTCGAGAAGTTTCGATGTCGTTCGGGGCGGCAGCGCTCAGCTCTTGCGGCTTCGGTGAGCCGGAGCAGTGGCGGGCTGAGGCGGGAGCTCGCGCCCCTGGGCGCAACGCTCTTCACCGCGGGGATGATCGTCGGCACCGGGATTTTCGCCGCGTTCGGCGCGGCGACGAACGTCGCCGGAACGGGGATCCTTCTCGCGATCGCTCTTGGCGGCACGGTCGCGCTCGCGACCGGCATCAGCGCGGCGCAGCTGGGGGTGAACTTCCCGGAAGAAGGAGGCGCCTTCACTTGGGCGCGCGCCTTCGATCACGACACGATCGGCTTTATCGCCGGCTGCGGCTACCTCGGCAAGGCCCTCGTCTCAGTGAGCGTGGTCGCACTCGCGCTCACGACCTACCTCGGCCAGGTCATCGCGGGTCTGCCGGTGCACCTCGTCGCCTTCCTCGCCGTGCTCGCCATCACCGGCCTCAACGTCTTCGGCATCGAGCTCACCTCGAAGCTGGTGATCGGCTTGCTCACCGCCCTCGTCGGCCTACTCGCCGTCTACGCCGGTGGCGCGGCACAGGCGATCGACCCAGCACAGCTCGGCCCGCTCCTCGGCGACAAGGGAGTGCTCGGCGTGCTTGCCGGAGCGGCGATCTTCTTCTGGTCCTGGGACGGGTTCATGCGCACGGCGATCATGGCCAGCGAGATCAAGGATCCGAGGCGGACGATCCCGCTCAGCATCGTCGGCGGGGTCGCCATCGCCGCCGCGGTCTTCCTGCCTGTCGCGGCGATTACCCTGGGCGTCCTCGGCGCTGACGAGCTCGGTCGCGACGACACGCCGCTGCTCTCCGCGGCCAAGAGGGCGACGGATTGGCTCTTCTGGCCGGTCCTGGCGGCCGCGGTCGTCGCCGCGCTCGGGGACCTATTGGGCATCCTGCTGACAGCCTCGCGGGTTGCCCTCGCGATGGCGAAAGCTCGCGAGCTTCCGCGGTTTCTCGCTGCGGTGCACGAGCGGTTCCGGACGCCGCACCGCTCCGTGGCTGCGCTCGGCATCCTGAGCGCGGCACTGGTCCTCTTCTTCGACCTGCGCTCGCTCATCGAGGTGGCGAGCGCGTTCATGCTCGTGTGGTATCTCGTCACGCACTTTGCCGCGCTCCAGCTGCCAAAGACCAAGCGCATCGCTTCGCCGGTCTTCTCGTGGTACGGGATCGTTGCATGTGTTGGTCTCATCGTGTCGCTGCCGGCCGCCGCGCTGCTTACCGCAGCCGCAGCGCTCGCCGCGCTTACTGGGGCGCGCTGGATCGCTCGCCGGACCGTGATTGCTTGAACGGACTCGCGGCGGTCGTCGGCACCACGCGAGCTCGGACTTGGATACGGGCTACTGCACGTCGACCTCACCGATCATTCCGTCGCCTTCGTGTGGCACGCAGAAATACGGATAGCGCCCTGGCGCCGTGAAGGTGTACGAGAAGGTGCCGCCCGGACCGAGGAGCGAAGAGTGGAAGGACCCGTCGCGGGCGTTGACGTCGTGCACCTGCTGCCCGACGTTCCGCCAGGTCACCGTCGTACCCACCTTTACCGTTAGCAGCGCCGGGTCGAAGAAGTGCTCGGCCAGCGAGACGGTCGCGATCCGGTCGGGCAACGTCGCGCTCGGGCTGGCGCTCGCGGGAGACGGCGGCACGGTGGCCGAGCGCGAGGGCTCCGCGCTCGGGACTGCTGACGCGGCGTGAGCCGGACCTGTCGCCGCGCACGCTGGTGCGAGAAGAAGAGTGCCCGCCAGCGCGAGCGACCGGACCCGTCCCACGCGGGCATGGTACGAGGGGGCGTGGAGTGATAATCCGCTCGATCCCGAGATGAGTCGTCGCCGCTCGTCACGCGCGCATGGCGCCCTGGCCGCCCTTG
This sequence comes from Chloroflexota bacterium, assembly GCA_005881885.1. GTDB lineage: Bacteria > Chloroflexota > Limnocylindria > P2-11E > P2-11E > 3-1-20CM-2-70-9. Next base: position 63,550 of record VBDX01000130.1, on the reverse strand, counting down.
TGCTTCTGGTCACCGGCTGCGCCGGACAACCAGCGGTCACGTACACATCTGCGGCTCCCAGCCCGAGCGCGGCTTCGAGGAACTTCGACCAGGAGACGACGGGCCGTCCGCCGGAGGGGTCAGAGGTCTTCAGTGGCGAGTGGGCCGTGCGAGCGGAGGCCGACGCCCCGAGCAAGCCGAACGCACTCTGTCAGATCGGCCGCGCGGAGTTCCCGGCGATCGCGCTCACGTCGACGGTCTACGGCGACCTCAGCATCACGGTCCGCTTCAAGCCGATCTCGGGCCGCGAGGACCAGGCGGCGGGGATCATCTTCCGCGTCCAGGACAAAGACAACTACTACATCCTTCGCGCCAACGCGCTCGAGGGGAACGTGAATCTCTACCTGTACGCGAACGGGCGACGGAGCGGCATCAAGGACGGCAGCGCGAAGGTCACCTCAGGACAGTGGCAGGAGCTCCGACTCGAGGCCTCCGGCGATCGTCTACGCGGCTTTCTCGGCGGCCAGCCCGTGGTCGAGGCAACCGACGCGACGTACAAGGCCGGGCGCGTGGGCCTATGGACAAAAGCGGATTCGGTTACCTGCTTCGACGACATGGTCGTGAAACCGGGACTCTGACCGCGGGTTAGCCCGGGTTGCGGGTCAGAACAACAATCATGAAGTCAGCACAAGCGCTCATTTCCCCCATCATTGAGCCGGGGCGATTGGGCGACTTCCCTGTTTCCCGACGGGAACGGCTAAGGAACACTCCGATGAACACGTTCCTCGTCCCTGAGTCGCCCTCCGGGGATCGTCCCCGGCTCGAGGCGATCCGACCGGTAGGTCGGCAAGTACGAGGGGAGCGAACGCCAGGAGTTCCCGACCGCCGGTCTGCGCGAGATTCTCTACCGCCCATCGACGTCCCGTGCCGGAAGTTAGTTTTCGCCCTTGGTCTTGCGTTGGCTCTGCGCTTTCGCTACTCCTTCGACAGGAGTAGTCACGCTCGGGCTTGAGCGAATTACCGCGACATTCGGGCCTTTTTGCATTGACCGAAATCAAGCCCAAATCAAGCCCCCGTCAAGGACGTCCGATTCCCGGGGAAGGGTCGCGACGAACTCACCACAGTTGCCTTCGTCCGGCCATGCCCTGAAGGCGGCTCCCGTTGACCGACAGAAGCATGGCCTGACTTCTTGATCGATAGCCTGGACAGGCTCGCCAAACCGCACAGAGGACGCCGCGTGTCTCATCGCATCGTGGGGCCGTCTCTGGAGTCGAGATGTGGATCCTGCCGAGAGACCCCTGCTAGTGCGTGCTGTCGATGCGGACGATCGCCGGGACCATCGAGGTGAGACTAATCGTGCCGAGAAACGCGCCTCGCGGATCGAACACGATCAGATTGCGGGTCGAATTGTCGACCGCATAGAGACGTAGGCCATCGGGGGACATCGCGAGAAGATCGAACAGGTATCCCGCGCGCCAGATGGTCTGGCGCGACGTGAGCGTCGCCGTGTCAATCGCGGAGATGCCGCTGTTGCCGGCGGCGTAAAGCGTCCGGCCATCGGGGGACAATGCCGCGCCGCCCATCATGAACCGCTTCGCATCGACGACCGGCAGGAGTAACTGCTGAATAGTCGCCAGCACACCATCCCCCCGGCGGCTTACTGGGATCGGAGATGATCGGCGCACCGCGAGCTGACGTACATCGATCTCGTTGACGACACCCATCGCCGGGTTCACCGCGTACAGGGTCGAGCCGTCGACGGTGAGCACCACCGACCAGAGCTCTCCCCCCTCGGAGCCGGACTTGCCGGGAGTAGCGAGTGGGATCGGAACGACGCGCTTGTCCACGAGGTCCAACGCGACAACCACGGGCCCGCCAGTCGCCGCGCCGGCCGAGTCGACACGGAACATCCACCGACCGTCCGGCGTGAATACTCCCCCCGTACGGAAACCGTTTGCCGAGAGACCGGCTCGTGAGACATCGGCGAGTCCGCGCGAGGCAACGTCGAAGACGCGCGTCGTGATCGCGCCGTCGCCAAACTGGTCGACGAATACCGACCGCCCGTCGGGAGAGAGCCCGAGAACACCGTAGGTGGAGGGCGCGACGATCTCGGTCGATACGGTAACCGCGCCCGAGATCACGTCGACCACGGCGAGCCGGGTGACCCAGCCCTTTTCATTCTTGTAGGGCGTATTCGTAAGCACGAGGTGCCGGTTGTCAGCCGAGATCATCTCGCCGGTGAGCTGATACAGCGACCCCGTGAAGAGCGGGGACCTCAGATCGCCATCGACGGTGAACGTCAGCAGGTCGTGGCCGCTCGCGAGTTCGGTGACGTGAACGACGGTCCGCGTCGCCCCATTTACTGACTCGGTCGAGTAAAGCCTCGAGCGGTCTCTTGAGATCGCGCCGTCCGGCATCGTGCGCAAAGTCGCACCGGTGCGACCGTCGATCACGAGAACTGAGGCCTGCTCCGAACCGCCGATCGAGCGGACGTAGAGAACATCGTTTGCTGCGGTGTTCGGAGCTCCCGGGGTAACGGTCGTCGTCGGGGTCTCGCTTGGCCGCGGTGCCGCGACCTGCGCGCTACAGCCAGCGACCAGGAAAGCGAGCGCGAGCACGCGCTTTGCGCGGGTTCCCACTGGCTCCAATACATCGGAGGCCGGCGCGGGGTTCCCCGTCTCGCCGAGCCCATGACAACACGAGCCACGGGCCGCTTTACGCACGCGGTCGCTTGCCGAAACGTCTCGAGTCCCAAGCCGGACCCGAACCTTTGAGGCCGCTGGCGGATAGTGACTGCGATGCCGCAAGGCGCCGGGCCGCCGACCGACGAAAGGCACGCAATCGAGCGGCTTCGGCGTGGCGACATCGGCGGGCTCGAAACACTCGTGGGTCAGTACCAGCTGCAAGCGACGCGAGCGGCGTATCTGATCGTTCGCGACCGTCAGCTGGCGGAGGACATCGTGTGCGACGCCTTCTTGCGCTGTTACGAGAGGATCCAGCAATTCCACGCCGAGCGCCCTTTCGCCCCATGGTTCCTGCGAGCGGTCGTGAACGACGCGTTGAAGGCGGCGGACCGGCGCGCGCGTCAGGTGTCGTTGAACAGCCATTGGACGCCCAACGGTCCCACTTTTGGGGAACTCCTCACGAGTCCCGACCCGGAACCCGACGCCCAGGCCGAGTTCGCAGAGCTGCGCCATCAGGTCCAGGACGCCATCGAAAGTCTGACGCCGCGGCAGCGCTCGGCTGTCGTCCTTCATTACTTCGTCGGCCTCAGCGGGCCAGAGATCGCCGATGAGTTGTCGAGCCCTCTTGGGACGGTGAAGCGGCGCCTTCACGACGGTCGATCGCGCCTGCGCGCGCTGCTCACTGGTACGCGCTGAGAAAGGAAGTGGTCCCGTGATGGCACATCGATCGAGGCTCATTCGTGAAGTCCTTGAGGCAGAAGCGAATGAGGCGGTCCCGGCCGACATGGATCTCTGGCCTGCCATCCGCGCCGCCGTCGCGTCGCCGCGCCTCAGTAGAAGAACGTTCGTTATCGGCCCACTTCACGTTAGCCGCCCTGCGACGCTCCGCATCGGCGCAGTTGTGGTTCTCGCGGCCATCATCCTCGTGGCCGGATTGCCCTGGCTAGGTCGGGACCAGGGAGCGGCCGGAGCGGCGACTGTCTTGAACGATCTCGCCAGGGCTGCGGTCCTGCAGCCAGCCCCGGTGCCCGCCACTACGCCCGGTTACCGCTACACGAAGACCGACTCGATGTATCTGAGCATGATGGGCGCGCAAGGCGGCGAGTTGATCGCTGCGCTGGTTCCGAAGATGAGGACGATGTGGATCGCGCCAGATGGCTCCGGCCGAATCCGAGAGACCGCTGGTGAGATGGTCTTCCTCAGCGAGCGCTCACGCGCTGCGTGGCTGGCGGCTGGCTCCCCTCCCCTTGGACGGGCAATAAACCAAGACTTCGGCGCGCAGGGGCTGAGCTTCGAAGACCTATCGCGGCTCCCGACCGATCCGAGTGCGCTCGCGACTGTGATTCGTGAACGCGCACAGCGCGCGGACCCACCCCTCTACGACGAGATGTTCGTCGTCATTGGCGATCTTCTGAGGGAACAGACCGCTCCGCCCCAGGTGAGAGCAGCCCTTTACAAGGTCGCGGCGGGCATCCCCGGTGTCGAACTGGTCGGTCAGGTGCACGATCGCGCGGGCCGGCAGGGTGTCGCAGTGGCGAAGACGTCCACATACACGGGGGTGAAGAGGCGACACGTTTTGATATTCGATGCCCGAACATCAGCGCTCCTCGCCGAGGAGGATGTGATCCTCGAGTCGGTGAGCTGGATCGACGCCAAGCCTCCAGTCGTGATCGGGTATGCGACTTACCTGGAGTCGGGGATCGTCGAGAGCTTACCGCGCGACTAGGCGCGAATTCACAGTCAGCCCACGCGGAGGTCGCATCTACCAGCGCTGCGCTGTCGTGAAGCCAGCCCGCGCAGACCTTTGTCCTGCAGACCCTTGCCTTTGGCGGGCGGACCCGTGTCTCGGCAACAAAGTTTCTTCGGCAAAAGGATTCGCTGCCACGACAAAGATCTGCAGAATCTATGGCTTGCAGCCTCGCGGGACCGCGATTTCCTCGAATCTGAGGCGACGGCGGGAATCGAACCCGCGATGAAGGTTTTGCAGACCTCTGCCTTACCACTTGGCTACGTCGCCTGGGAGCCACAGGAGCGAGCTTGCTCGCTCAGTGTGGCGACGACGGCGACGAGGCGCGAAGCGCCGTACGTCGCCGCTTAGTACGAAAGTCTAACGATTCGAGGGCGCTAACACTCTTCTGACAATCAGTACACCGATCCAATACGGTCGGGGGAACCTCAACTCCCTCAGGCGCGATATACCAAGCGCATGAACGAGCAGCCGACGACCGCGAAGCCCGCCAAGACCCTCCGAAAGACACCTCTGGGCATCCGCCGCCGGCACGTCCTCGTCGGCGCGGGCGCCGCGGCCGGCGGGCTCGCGATCACGCGAGCGCTGGGACTCCACCACCTCGGCGACCTCCCGACGATCGCTCTGCCCGGTCAGACGCAGTCGCCGGCCCCAACCGGCGTCGATTGGGTCTCGCCGCTCGACAAGCCGGAGGCGCAGGTCGCGCATCTCCTGCGTCGCGCGACGTTCGGTGCCACCCCGAGCGAGTACGAGCAGTCAGTCAAGGACGGATTCAAGAAGACCGTCGACCGGCTCATCGAGACGCCCATCGCCGAGCCTCCGCCGCTTGCCGGCGCGGACGACGCGACGCAAGAGAAGCCGATCAGGCCTCAGGAGCTGATCAGCTGGTGGCTCGACTGGATGCTGCGATCGCCCACGCCGTTCGGCGAGCGCATGACCTTCTTCTGGCACGGCCACTTCACCAGCGACTTCCGCAAGGTGAATCTTCAGACGCCGTACATCTACTGGCAGAACCTGACCTGGCGGCGGATGGCGCTCGGCAACTTCTACGGCATGCTCTATCAGGTCACGATCGATCCGGGCATGCTCCGCTACCTCGACCTGGGCACGTCAACCGGTCGCGCGCCGAACGAGAACTACAGCCGTGAGCTCATGGAGCTCTTCACCATGGGCGTCGGCACCTTCACCGAGGACGACGTCCGCAACGGCGCGAAGGCGCTTGCCGGATGGCGCGAGCCGCTCACGCAGGCGATGTACGACGCGCAGGTTAAGCGTGCGATGGAGCAGGGCCGCCAAGTACCAAAGAACCTGAAGGTCGACGACGTCAAGACCGGGGTCTTCGAGCAGCAGCGCGCGTACGTCGGCGGCGTGAAGTTCCTCGGACTGGTCAAGCAGTGGGACACCAAGGGCGTTCTCGAGCAGATCCTCGCGCAGGACGCCGTCGCGCCGTTCATCGTGACGAAGATCCTCCGCGAGTTCGTCACCGACCAGCCGTCCGACGCCTATGTGAAGCGCCTCGCCGACGGCTTCCGCAAGTCCCGGTACGACGTGAAGAGCCTCATGCGCGACGTCTTCATGAGCCCCGAGTTCCTCGCGCCGGCGAGCTACCGCGCGCTCGTGAAGAGCCCGACGGAGCTCATGGTGCACATGGCCCGCGCGCTCGAGACGCCGGCGCTCGCGAAAGCCATCGGCGTCGCCGGCCAGGGCATGGGTCAGCTGCTCTTCGATCCGCCCGAGGTCGGCGGCTGGCCATCGAACGCCAGCTGGATCTCGAGCAACAACGTGCTCGAGCGGGTGAACTTCGCGCAGGTGACGCTCACCGGGATGCCGAAGATCCCGCCGTTCAAGGACGCGCACGTGACGCATCTCGATGGCGTCGTAAGCCCGGCGACCGCGCAGCTCCTCAACTCGTCTCCAGACGATGCGACGCGCTGGCTGATCCTCCTCGCCTCGCCGGAATTCCAGCTGAAATAGGTGCAGCGATGAAAGAGCTCGGAGGCACGAACGGACTTTCGCGCAGGGACTTCCTGCGGAATGGACTCGTCTTCGGCGTCGGCGCGCAGGCGCTCGCCTCGGGCTACGCCGCCGTGCCCGACGTCTTCGCGCGCGCCGTGCTGTCGGCGAAGTCGGCGCAGGTCCAGAACGACAAGGTGCTCGTGATGATCCAGCTCGGCGGCGGGAACGACGGCCTGCAGACGGTCATCCCGATCGGGAGCTCCCAGTACCGCGACTTCCGTCCGCAGCTCTCCGCCGCGGCGGCGAAGGCACAGCCCATCAATAAGGACATCGGCCTGCACGAGAACCTCAAGGGGCTCAAGAAGCTCTACGACGAGGGGAAGGTGGCGATCGTCCAGGGCGTCGGTTACCCAAAGCCCTCGTTCTCGCACTTCGACTCGATCCGCGTCTGGGAAACCGCCGACCCGGACCGCCGCCAGCAGGACGGCTGGCTCGGCGCGGCGATCGCCAAGAACTACGACTCGCTCGGCCACCCACTCGTTGGCTGCGCCTGCGGGACGACGAGCGTGCCCGGCATGCTTCGCGACCTGCAGGCCACGCTCACCGTCGTCGACGACGCGAAGACGTTCGGCTTCCAGGGCGGCCAGAACGTCGAGAACGTGATGGGTACGCTCTACAAGAGCACGCCGGGCATCTACGGCGCGCTCTTCGACACCGCGATGACCACGGCGCGCGACACCGTCGCGCAACTGCGGACATCCGCTGCGAAGTACACGCCGAAGGGCAACTACAGCGACAAGGTCAATCTCGTGTACTCGAGCAAGAACCAGCTCGCGGCGGCGCTCCAGCTTGCCGCGGAGCTCATCGTCACCGGCACAGGGGTGAAGGTCCTCCACGTAACGCTCGGCGGCTTCGACACGCACTACACCGAGCTCAACAGGCACGACTCGCTTATGAACTACCTCGACGCGGCGATCAGCGCGTTCCAGGACGACCTCTCCGGGTACGGCATGGCCGACCGCGTGATGATCGCGACGTGGTCCGAGTTCGGCCGCCGGCCGAAGGAGAACGCGAGCGGCGGCACCGACCACGGGACCGCCTCGCCGGTCTTCCTCATCGGCGAGGGCGTGAAGGGGGGCGTCTACGGCGAGACGCCAAACCTCGCGAAGCTCGACCAGGGCGGGAACCTCAGCTACTCGGTCGACTTCCGCGCCGTGTACCAGGAGATCCTGACCTCGCACCTCGCCGTCGACGCCAAGGAGCTCCTCGGCCAGAGCTTCGACCGCGTGCCGTTCGTGAAGACGCAGGCCTAGCGCACATGTCCGCCTTCGCGCTCAAGCTCGGGTCGCTCATCACAACGCTGCTCGTGCTCGCGGCCTCCTACGCCTACACCACCGCGCACGCGAAGAACGTGGCCGCGCCGCTGCAGCCCCCGGTCGCGGCCGAGACCCCAGGGGGTCCGAGGGGGACCGCGTACCCCTCGCCTCTTCCATCGCTTGTGGGGACGCGACGCGGAAATCCGCCACGACCAACTTCGTCGCCCGCGCCGCTCATCAACCTGCTACCCGGCGTTCACGCCACGGCGCTGCCGCAGGTGACGTTCACGCACGTTTCGTAGCGGGATTCAGCGCACCCCGAATTCGCGGAGCAAGAGCCGGCCGTAGCGCTCGGCCACGGCCTCGTTGAAGTACGACCCGTGCCGCCGCCGCTGCACGTGGTGGCCGAGCTCGTGCGCGAAGCTCGAGAGCGGATCCTCGCGATCGTCGCGGAGCTGGTCGGCGTCGAAGTCCGCGGCCTGACACGTGCAGGGCACCCACACCCGAATGAGGCCGGGCTCATAGTCGGCGAGCACGATGCCGTCCTGCACACCCGTCCGCTCGGCCTTCCGCTGGGCGCCGCCGGGGCGGCCGCCTACGCCGTAGCCATAGACCGCGAGCGTTCCCTTGAAGCCCGCGCGCCGGGCGAGGCGCTGCCAAAAACGGGCGCTCCCGGGAAGACGCTCCTTGCCGCAATACCTCGAGATGCGCACGATGCACCCGTGAAGCACGCCCCGTACCGATGTCGGCGGAACGGGCCTCCTGCGATGGCGGATTGGCGCTCGGTCGGCCGGCTAAGGAGAATGCCGCCGTGATACCCGTCGGCGACCAGGACACCTCCGGCCGGACGGGCATCCCCTACGTCAACATCGCGATCATCGCGATCAACGTGCTCGTCTTCCTCTACCAGCTGACGAGTCCGGATTTCACCAACGGCTATAGCACCGTCCCGGCGGAGATCACGCGCGGCGTCGACATCGTGGGACCACAGACGCTGCACCTACCGGATGGCTCGACCGCGCAGATCGACGAAGCGCCGGGGCCGAATCCGCTCTGGCTGACCCTCTTCACGTCGATGTTCATGCACGGAGGCTGGCTGCACATCGGCGGCAACATGCTTTTCCTCTTCATCTTCGGCGACAACATCGAGCGAGCTTTCGGCTCGATCAAGTACCTCGTCTTCTATCTGGTGTGCGGGATCATCGCGGGCCTGGCGCACGTCGCGAGCCAGCCGGATTCGATCATCCCGAGTCTCGGCGCGTCCGGGGCGATCAGCGGGGTGCTCGCGTCGTACCTCGTGCTCTTCCCGCAGAATCAGGTTCGCGTGCTTTTCACGCTGGGGTACTTCTTCACATTTCGGACGGTGCCGGCCATCTTCATGATCGGCATCTGGGCGCTCCTCCAGTTCGTCAACGGGCTGGGCGCGATCGCGGTGAGCGATCAGACGACCGGTGTCGCGTACTGGGCGCACATCGGGGGATTCATCGCCGGATTCGTGATCACGCTCCTGGCGCGGCCCTTCCTGAACACCGGGAGCAGCCCGCCGCCACACGCGACCTAGCCGCTAGAGAATTCGGGCGAGCCGCTCCACGTCTTCGGCGACGGCGCCCTGGCCATCCAGGCGGTATGCGGTACCCAGGAGCTGGCACTTCTCGCGCGCGGTCTCACGTCGGCCGAGCTCGCAGTTCACTTCGATGAGCAGGCGCTGCGCCTCGCGGTCCGCGAACCCTGCGCCGATGAAATCGAGCAGGACGTCCGACGCCGCGTGCAGCTTGTGCAGTGCCATGAGCTTGCGCGCCGCGTCGAGCGCGGCCTCGGGAGCCCGAGGGTCGTGAGCGCCGATGAGGATCGTCGCGCGAACGTCGGCCACCGCGGCATCCTCGGCGACGTTCCCACGCGCCTTTAGGCGACCGAGCTCCGTCTCGACGTCGACCGGCGGCATCGCCAGCCGCCTCGGCTTCTGTGCTGTGGCGGGCTGGACTGCCGGCTTGCCGTTCATACCTGCGCGCGCGAGCAGTTCAGCAGGGTCAACGAGGTCCGAGTGCTCCGCGTGGGTCATGGTCTTGGCGTTCTTCAGCACGACCGCCGAGCTCGCCTGGGCCTGGGGGTGAGTGCGGGCTTGCACGGCCGCAGCCAGCGCCGACCTGTGCTGCGCCTCGACCGCTGCCTCCCGCGACAGCGACGAGACAGGTGCAGCAACGGTGGGGGTGGTGGGGATGGTCGGCGCCGGCGCGGCCGGCTTCGCAGCGGGGGCTGCGGTAATCGCCGCGGGCGCGGGGGGGACCGGCCGCGGCGTTGCGGGCGTGGAAGGTGTGGCCGCGACGCGAGCGGGCGGAGGCGGCGTCGGCATCGCCTCGCCCTGCGCCGCGGCCACACGGTCCGCGATCGCGAGAAGCTTCGGGAGGTCGCCAAGGGTCTCGCGTCCGTACGCGAGCTCGAGCCAGGCGCGTCGCGTGTCGCGCTCGCGCAGCGCGACATCGATGAAGCGCCCGTACTCCTCGCAGGCACTGATGAGATCGCCCTGGTTGGCGAGGGCCGCGGCGAGGCGCCGGTGGGCCGCCAGGTCCCGCGGGGCGATCTCCACGGCGACGCCGAGGAGCGCGATCGCGCTCACGCGGTCGCCCTTCCTCGCGAAGGCGCCGGCACCCTCGCGGAGGACGCTCAACGCCGCGTCGAAGTCCTCAAGCGATTGAAGCGTGCGCGCGAGGCCCCCGATCGCGTCGACGTCGCCGTATTTCCTGATGAGCTCGCGGTAGGCCGCCTCTGCCTGACGCAAGTGCCCGCTGACAAACAGGTTCGCCGCCGCCTCGCTCGCCAGACGATGGTCGCCCGCGACCCGCGGCTGGCCGAGACGTCCGCCGCGTTTGGCGAGCGCCTGCGCGAACTCGCCGGCCTTCTTGTTGTCCATGACCTTCGCGGCGGCCTGCCGAGCGCGCTCCGCGAGCGGTAGAACGTGAGCGGCGTCGACCGTATTCGCGGTGACGCCCAGCGCGTGCAGCTCGCGCGAGAGGAAGGCGGGCGCGGCCGGCCCGAGGTATTCCTTCGCCACGCCGAGGAGCTCCAGCGCCAGCGCGTTCACGCTATTCCTCTCCGCCGGCGCCGGGCTGATCGGACAGCGCATAGAAGCGGAGTGCGTTCAGCATGCGATCGAACGCCGAGGCGACCTCGTGCGTGATGTCATCGCCGCTACGCGTGTCGAACCGCGCCTCGCGCAGATCGATGTCCCCGGTCGACACCTGCGTCGCCTCGCCGACGAGCCGGCGGAGCGGCCCGACGAGGGAGCGTGTGAGGACGACGCCGATGACGAACGAGAGGAGAACGCCCATGACGAGCATGAGCGCCGCGTCGAAGGTCGCGTTGTCCGCCGCCTTCGTGTAGGTCGTGAGCGGTACGGCGAGGACGTACCCCCAGGGCTTGGTGACGAGCCGCGTCACGACGCCCCGCTGCTCATCGGAACCTGCACCGAACGCGAACGTCGCGCCGCCGCTCGCGCCCTTGGGGAGCGCGTCGAGCGCGGTCTTGAGCGTCGGCAGGGGGTCGATGACCAGCTGGTCCGGCGTCTTTTGACCAAAGCGCTTGTCGGCGACGAGCTTCTTGACGGTGTCGGCTTCGATCGGCGCGATCGGCTTGTAGATCAACGATTCGGCCTGGTCGCGGTGGCCCTTAGTCTCGGACACGGCGAGGCGGATGCCGTAGTCGTCGACCAGGAAGGAGTGCGCACCGATGCCGACCGAACCGGTGTCGCCTTCGACGATGTCCCAGATCGCGGCGAGGTTCACGCGCGTGCGGACCGCGGCGAGGACGACCCCATTGGCGACGATCGGCGACGAGAAGAAGAGGGCGGGCTTGTTTGTGATGACCGAGTAGGAGGGATCGCTTACATAGGACGAGCCCTTCATGGCGGTGAGGAAATACTCGCGGAAGGCGACACTCGTCCCCTCATCGGTCTGGATCGATGCGGCGGTGATCGTCCCCTTCGGGTCGACGACCGCGACGGATTCGTATTCCGGCGACCGGGCCGCCGCGGCGCCGAGCGCGGTCCGTGCGGCGACGCGGGCACCTTGGTCGGCGAAGTTCTGTGCATACCGGACGATGTCGGGCAGCTTCGCGACCAGGACGATGTCGCCGAGCCGGCTCTGGAGATAGGCGTCGATGGCGTTGGCGGTCGAGATCGAGCGCTGCTTGATGTTCGTGACACCCAGGCTCGTGAGGTCGGTTCGGGTGCCCTGGATCGAGATAAAGGAGACGAGCGCGATCGGCGCGACGCCCACGATGAGCAGCGCCGTCAAGACCTTCTGCCAAAAACGAATGCGAGGCCGACGCATACGCTCCCCTGCGTCGCGCGCCCATCTCGTCCTCACCACGCGCGACTAGAGCGCATCGTCGGCGCCCTGCGGCATCAGGCCTAGTCATGGAGCAGGTGCGCGGTCGTACCTGAAAGGTCCTAGTACCGAGAACTCGGGGCTCTGCCCCGGGCCCCCGCGTGAGGCCGCCTCGAACCCCCAAACCGAGCCCCGGCCGCCGGGAAAGGGCTAAAGTTGCCGGAACATTACGGAACGTGCCTCACGCACGTGGAGGACAAGTGGCCACAGGGACGATCAAGAAGCTCGTCGGCGACCGGGGCTTCGGCTTTATCCAGACAGAAGACGGCTCGGACATCTTCTTCCACCGGTCGCAGGTGGAAGGCGACGCATTTGACACACTCCGCGAGGGGCAGTCGGTGTCCTACGAGAAGGGGATGGATCCCCGCCGCGGCAAGCCGCAAGCGGAGAAGGTGACTCCGGCCTAAGTCCTCGCCGACAGGCTGCGCAGCCCGCTGCGCCGCGCGTCGCGGAGAAGACCACGGAGCAGACGCTTCGACGTCTCCAGCTGCTCGCGATCGGAGGCGGTCAGGCCGGCGCGTTCCGGGTCTGGTCGCCACCAGCACTCGAATCCCCAGAGGCGCTCGTCGCCGATCCGCAGCCGTGGGACGCCGTTGCCCGCGCGGCGAAGCTCGCCTGACTCGAAGTCGAAAAATCCCTCGAAGAGCGCCGCCGCTCCGGTGCGATCAGGTTCACCTTCACGGCAGTCGAGGAGGATCAGGCACGCCGCTCCGGGTCGAAGCTCGTCGCGAGGGCGCGCCGGCCGACGGTCGCGCGGACGCTGCAGTCGGCGGTCGGGACGTTGTTGAGATGCGCGGGGCCCGGGGGGCAGAGCCCCCCGACTGGCCTCGGTCGGTCGCGGCTGGGCCCGGGGCCGACGCGATCGGACGCGGCGACGGCGCGGGCGCTCTTGCACACGATCGAGTCTACGGTCGAGGGGGCAAGCCCCTCGGACCCCCGCCCTACCATTTGGAGTGAGATGCGCGACGTGCATGACGTCTTCGACGAGTTCAAGCATCAGCTTCCCGACATCGATCCCGACGAGACGCAGGAGTGGATCGAATCGCTTGATGCGCTCGTCAGGCAATCGGGCGCCGACCGTGCGCGCTTCGTCCTCTACAAGCTCCTGAAGCGGGCGCGAATGCTCCACATCGGCCTCCCTCCCCTCACCCAGACCCGCTACATCAACACGATCTCGCCCGAGCAGGAGCCGTACTTTCCGGGCGATGAGGCGATGGAGCTAAGGATCCGCCGGCTCATCCGCTGGAACGCGGTCGCGATGGTCGTCCGCGCGAACCACCACTACGAGGGCATTGGCGGTCACCTCGCGACCTATGCCTCCGCGGCGAGCCTCTACGAGGTGGGCTTCAACCACTTCTTCCGCGGCAAAGATGACGGCGCCGCCGGAGATCAGATCTTCTTCCAGGGGCACGCCGCACCGGGGATCTACGCGCGGGCGTTCGTCGAGGGGCGCCTCACCGAGTCACAGCTCGACCACTTTCGCCGCGAGGTCGTTCCCGGCGAGGGGCTCTCGAGCTACCCGCACCCGCGGCTCATGCCGGAGTTCTGGGAGTTCCCGACTGTTTCGATGGGCCTTGGTCCGCTCGCGGCGATCTACCAGGCGCGCTTCAACCGCTACCTGCAGCACCGCGGCATCAAGGACACGTCCGCATCGCGCGTGTGGGCGTTCGTCGGCGACGGCGAGTGCGACGAGCCCGAGGCGCTTGGGGCGCTGCACGTCGCGGCCCGCGAGGGACTCGACAACCTCACGTTCGTCGTGAACTGCAACCTGCAGCGCCTCGACGGACCGGTTCGCGGCAACGGAAAGATCATCCAGGAGCTCGAATCGGTCTTCCGCGGGTCGGGCTGGAACGTCATCAAGGTGCTCTGGGCGCGGGAGTGGGACGATCTCCTTGCGCGCGACGTCGACGGCGTGCTCGTGAACAAAATGGCCGAGACGACCGACGGCGAATCGCAGCGCATGACGATCGCCGACGGGGCATACATCCGCGAGCACTTCTTCGGGCCGGATCCGCGGCTCCGCAAGCTCGTCGAGCACCTCTCCGACGATCAGCTGCGCGGCTTGCGGCGCGGCGGCCACGACTACCGCAAGGTCTACGCGGCCTACCACGCTGCGGTCCAGCACACCGGCGCGCCCACGGCGGTGCTCGCGCAGACGGTCAAGGGATGGGCCTTGGGGCCGTCGGTGGAAGCGAGGAACATCACGCACCAGGCCAAGAAGATGAGCGTCGAGGAGCTCAAGATCTTCCGCGACCGGCTCGAGCTTCCGATCTCCGACGACAAGCTCGCGGACGATCCGCCCTACTACCACCCGGGGCCGGAGAGCCCCGAGGTCCGCTACATGATCGAGCGCCGGCGTGCACTCGGCGGCTTCGCTCCGCGTCGTGTGGTCCGGGCCAAGCCGGCGCAGCTACCGGACGATTCCGTCTTCGCGGAGTTCCCCAAGGGCTCGGGCACCGCGGCCGCCTCGACCACGATGGCGTTCACGCGTCTGCTGCGGAACCTGCTGCGCGACAAGAACATCGGCAAGCGCGTCGTGCCGATCATCCCCGACGAGGCGCGCACGTTCGGCATGGACCCCCTCTTTAAAGAGGTTGGGATCTACTCGCCGCTGGGACAACGCTACGAGCCCGTCGACGCGGAAACGCTCATGCCGTATCGCGAGGCCCTCGACGGGCAAGTGCTCGAGGAAGGCATCACCGAGTCGGGTTCGATGGCCTCGTTCACCGCGGCGGGCACGAGCTACGCGACGCACGGCGAACCGATGCTCCCCTTCTACGTTTTCTACTCGATGTTCGGATTGCAGCGCACCGGCGATCAGATCTGGGCCTTCGGCGACGCGCGCGGGCGAGGGTTCCTCTGCGGCGCGACCGCGGGGCGAACGACGCTCAACGGCGAAGGGCTCCAGCACGAGGACGGGCACAGCCATTTGCTCGCGACCGCCCTGCCGAACGTCCGCGCCTACGACCCGGCCTTCGCGTACGAGACCGCGGTCATCGTGCGTGACGGCATCAAGCGGATGCTCGGCGACGGCGAGGACATCTTCTACTACCTCACCCTCTACAACGAGAACTACCCGCAGCCGGCGATGCCCGCGGGCGTCGAAGACGGGATCGTCCGCGGGATCTACCTGTTCAAACCGGGCGAGGAGGGACGGCGACGACGCGTGACGCTCCTCGGCTCGGGCGCGATCATGCGCCAGGTCCTCCGTGCGCAGGAGCTGCTTCAGGAGCGGTATGACGTGAGCGCGGACGTCTACAGCGTGACGAGCTTCCAGCAGCTACGGAACGAGGCGCTCGAGGCCGAGCGCTGGAGCCGTCTGCACCCGGAGGCGGAGCCGCGGATTCCACTGATCACCGCGGTGCTCGGCGGGCATTCCCCGATCGTCGCGGCGTCCGACTGGCTGAAGGCCGTGCCCGATCAGGTCTCGCGGTGGGTCGGCAGCCCGTTCGTTCCGCTCGGGACCGACGGCTTCGGGCGCAGCGACACACGCGAGGCGCTGCGCCGGCACTTCGAGATCGACGCCGAGAGCATCGCCACTGCTTCGCTACATGCGCTCGCCCTCTGCGAGCAGTACGGTCCCGCAGATGTCGCGAAGGCCATGGCGGAGCTCGGGATCGATCCTGCAAAGCCAGAACCCCGGACGGCATAGCGTCACGCACTTGGGCGCGGCGGCGATCGTCGCCCTGCTGATCGGCTGGCTGCCGTTTCCCGCGAGTGCCTCCACCCTCGCAACGAGACCCGCCGCCGCCGACTGCGTCCCGAGCGTCGGCCCGGGCATCCCTCCACCGGCAAACATCCCTTCGGGCCTTCCGGGATTCCATGCGGCGTGGTATGGGCAGAGCGGCTATCCCACGCTCTGCCCGGGCGGTCGTTCGACGGCGACCGTCGCCTACTACAACAGCGGCACGCGCGGCTGGACTTCGGGAAAGATCGGGGAGGTCGCGTACCTCGGGACATGGGAGCCTGATCCCGGACAGGACCGCGCGAGCCCGCTCGGCGGCGACGGAACGCAGGGCTCTCCCGCGACGGGATGGCCGCGCTACAACCGCGTCGCCCTTCAGCCCGCGGCATGGGTCGGGCCGAATCAGGTCGCATGGTTCCAGTTCGCGGTGATCGCGCCGCAGGTTCCCGGCACATACCGGCTCTCGATCCGACCACTCATCGAAGGCGCGCAATGGATGGAGGACTACGGCGTTTTCTGGTATGTCACGGTCGCCGGCACCGCCCCAGTTGGAGCGCTTGCGCCGCTTCCTGCGAAGTGGCCGAGCCGGGCGCTCGAGATAGGGATGACCGACGGGGCCAACGGAGCGGCGGCGCTCCGCGCGACCGCGCCGTTCGCGTTCCGCTATCAGTACCTCGCCGGCGGCGTGAACACCGGCAAGGGCTGGTCAACCTGGGACGCCGACGCGCAGTTCCCGGTGCTCTATATAAAGGAGTCTGCGAGCAACCGGATCACGCCGGTTTTGACCTATTACATGGTCCGCCACTCGGCCCCGGGGAACGCCATGGAGGAGAGCGCAGGCGATCTCGCGAATCTCGCGAACGCCTCGACCATGGCCGGGGTCTTCGCCGATCTCAAGCTCTTCTTCCAGCGGGCCGGCACGCAGAGCGCGACCACTGTCGTCCTGCACGTCGAGCCGGACCTCTGGGGGTTCATGCAGCATCAGAACGGCGACGATCCGGCAGCCACCCTGGTGCAGGTCGCCGCCACCGGGATGGGCGACCTCGTGGGTCTTCCGGATAACGCGTCCGGCTTCGCTCGGGCGATTGTGAAGCTTCGGGACACCTACGCGCCGAACGTCCTCCTGGCATATCAGCTCTCGCTGTGGGGCACGACGGTGGACCCCGTCGTCCAGGATCCGACCGACCCGCAGATCGACGCGCTCGCGGCCCGATCGGCGAGCTTCTTCAATTCGCTTCACGCGAGCTTCGATCTCTCGTTCGCCGAGTTCGCCGACCGCGACGCCGCGCGCTCCCGCGCGGAGGGGAGCGGCGTATACGACCCGTGGTGGTACCCGGACGACTTCGCGCGAAACGTTCGCTATCTGGCGCGCTTCTCGACGCTCACGCAGAAGAGGATCGTCATGTGGCAGATCCCGCTCGGCAACACGAAGATGCGCGCCGAGAACAACAGCTGGAACCACTACCAGGACAACAAGGTTGAGTGGCTCTTCGATGACCCGGGTCGCGCGAATTTGAGCGCCTATGCACGCGCCGGCGTGATCGCGTTCCTCTTCGGGCGCGGCGGAGACGGGAGTACCTGCGCCTGCGATGCCGCGGGCGATGGCGTCACGAATCCGGCGCCGATCAACGGCAACGCACGCGATTCGCTGAGCGCGGACGACGACGGTGGCTACTTCCGCGAGCGCGCCGCGGCGTATTACGCCGCGAGCCCGATGCCTTTGCCCTAACTCAGCACACGCACCGGAAGGGGGTGCTCGCCGGCGGGATCCACACGGAAAGCCCGGCCGTCCTGGCGGGCGCTCACGATCTCGACCAGCCGCTCGTCCTCGTAGCGCGCCGCGACCCCATCCTCGATGGCGATCCCGGGCGCCAGACCTGACGCGATCTCGCGCGCGTACACCGGACGCCGCCGCTCCTCGGAGTCGTAGTGGGGGCAGGCGCTTCCGGCGATGAGCCCGAGGCCGTCGCGGAGCAGGCCGAGCGCGGGCGTGAACGAATCCGTGATCCCGGCCTCGAACCAGCAGATGCATCCGGCCGACCAGCCCGTGAGCAGCGTCCCGCCCGCGTAGGCCTTGCGCAGCGCGGCTTCGACGCCGTGTAAGCGCCAGATCGCGAGCATGTTGGCCGTATTCCCGCCGCCCACCATGACCACGTCCTGGGCTCGGACGAGGCCCTCGACGTCGGCGACGGTTCGCTCGAACAGGGCGAGATGCGACGGCATGCACTCCACGCCCGCGAGCTGCTGGTAGAAGGTAAGCAGATACGCGGGGTTATCGCCCGAGGCGGTCGGAAGGAAGAGGATCTTCGGCTGTGAGCGTCCGGTGAATCCCAGCAGGTAGCGCGTCAGCGCGGGGTGGAAGAGCTGCTGGCCGCCGCAGGCGATGATCCGCCTCGTCATCCGCTGCAGTCTGCCCGACCATCGCTCGGCCGGGTCGATACGGAAAGGGCTCGGCCGCGCTGGATCTTCGCCGCCGGGCCGATCGAGGACACGCTACCGGCGGACCGTCACGTTGCGGCAGGCCTTCACCCTCGACCAGGGCCGCGTGCCCGTGCTTCATATAGAGCCCCGGTTGGTTCCGCGAGATCCGGCCGGCGCGTTCCGGGAGATTGGTAACGGGTCTGTCTTACCAGACGGCGTGCGCGCCTACGGCCGATCGGTGTCAGGCGTCCGAGCTCGTCGTATTCGTACGCGCCATCCACGGCAGGATCGCGGCGCCCGCGATCGGTCTGCCGAGCGCCGTGCCCTGGGCCAGGTCGCAGCCCAGACCTACGAGCACCTCGAGAGTCGCGGTGTCCTCGATACCGTTCGCGACTACCTGCATCCCGAGAGAATGTCCGATCTCGACGGCGATCCGGACGATACGCCGGTTCTCCGGGTCCGCGATCAGACGCCGCACCAGGGATCGATCGATCTTCACGATCTCCGCGGAGAGGCGCTGCAGGACTGACAGCGACGAAAAGCCCGCGCCGAAATCGTCGATCGCGATGTGTACTCCGATGCCGACGAGCTCGCGAATGATCTCGCGAGCGCGTTCGGGTTCGATCGCGAGCGCGTTCTCAGGGACCTCGAGCGTCAGCCAGCCCGAGGACGCGCCTGCGTCGCGCAGCGCGCCTTCAATGAGAGCGGGAAGTCCCGGATCGAGCAGGTTCCCGCTCGCGAGATTCACGCCGATGCCGAGCGCGAGGTCGGAGCGCCGCCATGTCGCGGACTGCGCCAGCGCAGTTCGAAGGGTTCGCCCGAAGAGGGCCCGGGTCAGACCGAAGCGCTCCACGAGCGCGGCGATCTCCGCGGGCCCGACGAAGTTCCGACGCGGGCGCGGCCATCGGGCCTGGGCCTCGACCCCCATCGCGCGACGGTCGCTGATGCGCACGATCGGCTGGAACACGATCGTCAGCTCATCGCGCTCGAGCGCGCCACGAAGACCGTCGGCGAGCGCGCGGCGGTCCGCGCCGGGTGCGGCGGAGCGGCGATGAGAGGCCACACCAGTGGCGCTCCTCCGGGCCGACTCGGATGCGAGCTCGACCCGGTGAAGAAGCGTGCCGGCCTCGGCGTCCACGGTGGGATAGCACGCGATGCCGATAAACGCGCTCAACTCCTCGACCTCGCCGGCGACCTCGAAGGGGCGACGGAGTGCCGCGAGCAGCTTCCGCGCGACCCGCTGGGCACCGGCCTCGTCCGTATCTGGAAGCAGCACCGCGAACACGTCGGCGGCGAAGCGTGCGAGGCTGTCTTGCTCGCGGAGTTGCGCTTGCATGCGGGTCGCCACATCCACCAGAAGGGCGTCGCCCGCCGCGTGCCCGAGGCGTTCGTTGACGCGACCCAGGTCTTCGATGCTGACGAGGAGCAGCGCGACGGACGTAGCGAGCATCCGTGCACCTTGCTCGGCCTGGGCGACGCGGTCCTCCAGCAGGCTGCGGTTCGGAAGATCCGTGACCGGGTCATAGAAGGCGCGTCGTTCCAGCACGTCCTCGGTCAGCCTACGCTCGGTCACGTCCGTCAAGCTCGAGACGACCTCTCGCACGCGGCCGTCGTCGCCCAGGATCGGCACCGCGTCGACGAGCAGCCAGCGGACGGAGCCGTCCGGCGCGACGGCGCCCATCACGACATTTCGGACGGTTTCGTTGAGGCGCTGCGCGATCACGCTCGGGAGTTCGTCGTAGGGCATCGGCGTTCCATCTTCGCGAAGGCGCGCGCGCTCCGCCAAGACGCCGTCTCCGAAGAGCCACGCGGCGGCAGCGGCGAAGATCCGCCTCGCAGCGGCGTTCGCAAACACGACAGAGCCTCGTGCGTCGTGCACCACGACGGCGGAGGTGACCGCGTCGTTGATCGCGGCAAGGTCGCGCCCCTCTCTCACATCCTCCCATCCCTTCGCTCTTACTCGACCGCGGTCACCCTCAGGCTGGACCTCCCACTAATTGCTGCTTGTCGTGCTGGTCTGGTTGCCCTTCGCGAGCCAGGTCGGGATCGCCTTCGCGACCATCGGCCTCGCGATGTAGTAGCCCTGCGCGGCGTCGCAGCGCAGCCCGAGTAACGCATCCCACGTCGCGCGGTCTTCGATGCCCTCGGCGACCACCTTCATCCCGAGCGAGTGGCCCAGCTCGATGATGAGCTTCACGATCGACTCGCTGCTCCGGTCGCGCGTCATGCGGCCCACGAACGAGCGATCGATCTTCACCGCGTACGCCGGCAGGCGCTGCAGGTACGCGAGCGACGAGTAACCCACACCGAAGTCGTCGATCGCGAGCTGCACGCCGAGCTTGCGCAGCCCCTCGACGGCGCGCATGGCCCGCTGCGGATCGGCCATGAGCATCGACTCGGTGATCTCAAGACCCACGAGCTCGGGACGCGCGCCGGTCCGCTCGATCGCCGCCGAGACGCTGGGGACGAGCTCGGGGTCGAGCAGGTTCCGCATCGAAAGGTTCACCGCGCCCTGCAACGGGATTCCGAGCGTCTGCCACGCCTGGCACTGCCGGAGGGTTGTGACGAGAACGTGCTCGAACAGCGAGCGCACCAGACCCGAGCGCTCGGCGAGCGGGATGAATTCGGCGGGTGGGACGAGCCCGCGTTCGCGATGGCGCCACCGCGCGAGTGCCTCGACGCGGGTGACCGCGCGCGAGTCCATCGTGATGATCGGCTGGTACATCACGGTCACTTCGTCATGCGAGAGCCCGTGCCGGAGCTCGGCCATGAGGGCGAGCTGATTCGAGCCATCCTCTTCGGCGGCCTCTTCCGCGTAGACCGCGAAGCCTTCCGTGGTGTGCTTGGCGTTGTACATCGCTATGTCTGCGCGGCGGAGGAGCGTTTGGCCGTCCTCGCCATGACGCGGCCACAGCGCGATGCCGACGGAGGTGCTCACCTCGAGCGCTCCACCCTCGACCTCGAACGGGCGCTGGAGCGCCGCCACGACCTTCTGCGCGACCCTTGCCGCGCCCTCCTGGTCGCTCCCCGGTAGGACGATCGCGAACTCGTCACCGCCGAGGCGAGCGAAGGTGTCGGTGTCGCGGAGCTCGCCGCGCACGCGTTCAGCGGTCTCGCGCAGGAGCGCGTCGCCGGCCTCGTGGCCAAGGCTGTCGTTGACCTGACGGAAGCGGTCGAGGTCCATCACCAGGAGCGCGAGCGGCGTGTTCAGGCGGCGTGAGGCGCGGACCGCCTGCTCCAGCCGATCCAGCAGGAGCACGCGATTCGGCAGTCCGGTGAGCTGATCGTGCAGCGTCTGGCGCTGCAGCTCCTGCTCCGCCTTCTTCCGATCGGTCACGTCGGTGAAGCTCGAGACGATCTCGCTCACACTGCCGTCGGAAGCTTTCACGGGGACGGCGTCGACGAGGAGCCAGCGCACGTATCCGTCGGCGCGGACCATTCCCATCATCACGTTGCGGACCGGCTCGCCGCGCACCTGCGCGGCGACGTTCGGCACCTCGTCGTCGGGCATGAGCGTGCCGTCCTCGCGGATGCGGCGGTCCTCACCGCTGGGTGGCTCGGTCCCGGCGAGCTGTTCGGGCGGACGGCCGAAGATGCGAAGCGCCGCGGCGTTCGCGAACACGACCGAACCGGCCGCGTCGCGCACGATCACGCCGCAGGCCATCGCGTCATAGATCGTCGCGAGATCGCGATCCTCCGTCGGCATCCCCGGCCACGGCCCGTCCCTCCGCGCGACCGCGACCCGCCGACGCTACCCGTCGCCTGCCAGCCTGCGGAGTGGAAGGGGTATCGGGCTTAATGGGCCGGAAGTACTGGCAGCGGCCGCTCCTTGGTCGCGCCGTCTGCGATGTCGACATTCGCATCAGTGGCGCGATGCGGGAACGCGCAACGGGGAAGCGGGCGGGCCGTGATGTTGCTCAGGCGCGCAACAGCGGCCGGTAGCGGATGCGGTGGGGACGCCAATCGGAGCCGACCGTCTTGCGCATGTACTCCTCGTACGCCTGGTAGTTGCCCTCGAACCAGCGCACGCGGCTCTCGCTTTCGAACACGAGCAGGTGCGTGGCGATGCGATCCAGGAACCAGCGGTCATGGCTGATGACGGCCACGCATCCCGCGAAGTCAAGGACGGCCTCCTCTAGCGCGCGGAGCGTGTCGACGTCGAGGTCGTTGGTCGGCTCGTCGAGCAAGAGCACGTTCCCGCCGGACCGCAGGAGCTTCGCGAGATGCACCCGGTTGCGCTCGCCACCGGAGAGATCGCCGACTTTCTTCTGCTGATCCGCGCCGCGGAAATTGAACGAGGCGGCGTACGCGCGCGCGTTGCGCGTTCGCGAACCGACCAGGATGTTCTCCTCGCCACCGGAGATCTCTTCCCACACGTTCTTGTCCGGGTCGAGCGTGTCGCGGGTCTGCGAGACGTACGCGAGCTTCACGGTCTCACCGACCGTGAGGGTCCCGCCGTCCGGCTGTTCCTCGCCGGTGATCAAGCGGAAGAGGGTCGTCTTCCCGGCGCCATTGGGTCCGATGATTCCGACGATGCCGCCGCGGGGTAGCGAGAAACTGAGATCGTCGAAGAGCAGCTTGTCGCCGTACGCCTTGCGTAGGGCCTTCGCCTCGACGACGAGGTCCCCAAGCCGCGGCCCCGGCGGGATCGAGATCTCGAGCTCGCGCTCGCGGAGCTCCGGATCTTCCGCGAGGAGACGCTCGTACGCCGCGATGCGCGCCTTGCTCTTGGCCTGTCGCGCGCGCGGCGATGCGCGCACCCATTCGAGCTCGCGCGCAAGCGTCTTCTGGCGCGCGGACTCCTGCTTCTCCTCGACGAAGAGCCGCGCGCGCTTCTGCTCGAGCCACGCGCTGTAGTTGCCCTGATACGGGATGCCGAACCCGCGGTCCAGCTCGAGAATCCAGCCGGCGACGTTGTCGAGGAAGTAGCGATCGTGGGTGACCGCGACGACGCACCCCGGATACTCGGCCAGATGGCGCTCGAGCCAGGCGACCGACTCGGCGTCGAGATGATTGGTCGGTTCGTCGAGGAGCAGGAGGTCGGGCTTCGAGAGCAGGAGTCGGCAGAGCGCGACGCGGCGGCGCTCACCTCCTGAGAGGGTGGTGACGTCCTGGTCGCCGGGCGGGCAACGAAGGGCGTCCATGGCGACATCGACGGTCGCATCGAGCTCCCAGAGACCTTTCGCCTCGATCTCGTCCTGGGTCTTCTGAAGGTCGTCGCTGACGCGCTCCAGGCCCTCGGCGGAGAGCTCCTCGCCAAGCTTCATCGAGAGCGTGTTGTAGCGATCCAAAACAGCGCGCTGGGCGGCGACGCCGTCTTCCACGTTCCCGCGCACGTCCTTCCCCGGATCCAGGATCGGCTCCTGGGCGAGCAATCCCGCGCGAAAGCCCTCGGTGATGCGCGCGTCGCCGGTGTACTCGCGGTCGACGCCGGCCATGATCCGGAGGAGCGTGCTCTTCCCCGCCCCGTTCGCACCGAGAACGCCGATCTTGGCGTCCGGGTAGAACGCGAGCGTGACGCCGCGCAGGATCTCGCGCTGCGTGAGCGGAGCGACTTTTCGAAGCTCGCGCATCGTAAATATGAACTGGGGCGGCATCTGAAGACCGTAACAGGTAGGCTCTTCGGTCGACGTGGGCGATGAGCGGCGCAACTTCAGGCTCTCCAAGGCAATTCGGCCGATCCGGTACGAGCTGCGCTTCGATCTCGACCTCGATCGCTGGACCTCCGCCGGACACGCGCGCATCTCCTTGACGATCGATGCGCCGGTCCGCGAGATCACCATCCATGCGGTCGACCTCGATATCAAGACAGCCGCGACCCTGGGCGGCCCTGCGATGCGCGAGGTGACATACGAGCGCGAATCGCAGACCGCGACGCTTCGCTTCGAGAACGAGATCGGCAAAGGCGACCGGGTGCTCGAGATCACCTGGAACGGCGAGATCCGCGAAGCGCTTCGGGGCCTCTACCGGTCCACCCGACCGGGCGAGCGCTACGCCGCGACGCAGTTCGAAGCGGCCGACGCGCGCCGCGCGTACCCCTGCTTCGACGAGCCTGAGTTCAAGGCGCGCTTCGCGCTCGAGCTGATCCATCCCGCGGGCCTTGCGGCGATCGCGAACATGCCGATCGAGAAGACCGAGGCCATCGCCGATGGTCGCGTCCGGACCCGATTCGTCGAGACCCCCAAGATCTCGCCGTACCTCCTCGCCTTCACCGTCGGGCCGTACGAATCGACCGAGGAGGCACGGACGCCGAGCGGTGTCCCGACTCGCGTGTGGCTCCCGCCCGGGCTCGCGGAGCAAGGCATCTATGCCCGCGACGCCCACGTCCGCTCGCTTTCCTATCTCGAGAAGTACACGGACATCCCCTATCCCTACATCAAGGTCGACGCGATCGGGATCCCCGACTTCGAGGCCGGCGCGATGGAGAACCCCGGCGCGATCACGTACCGCACGAGGCTCCTCGCGGCCGACAAGAGCAACGCGTCGATCGGCACGTTCAAGGGAATCTTCTCCACCGCGGCGCACGAGCTGACCCACATGTGGTGGGGCGACCTCGTGACGATGAAGTGGTGGACCGATCTCTGGCTGAACGAGTCGTTCGCGAGCTTCGTTGGCGAGAAAGCCACGGCCGCGCTTAACCCGGAATGGGGCTTCTGGCGCGACTTCGTCGCACAGAACGCCGGCGCGTTCAACCTCGATGCGCTCGCGTCGACGCACCCGATCTCCGTCGAGGCGAAGAGCGCCGAGGAGGCCTCGGAGCGGTTCGACGCCATCACGTACACGAAGGGCGCCGCGGTCCTGCGCATGATCGAGGGATACCTGGGCGAGGACGTCTTCCGCGAGGGCGTGCGCTCGTACCTGCGCCGCTACGCGGAGGCGAACGCCTCGGCCGACGACTTCTGGCGCGAGCTGGACGCCGCGTCGGGCCAGGACGTCACCAAGATCGCGAACGCGTGGATCAAGGAACCCGGTCATCCGCTCGTCGAGTCCGAAGCTCGCGAGAGCGACGGCGGGCTCGAGATCACGCTCACGCAGAGCCGATACTTCTCCGACGCCGACGCGAAGCCGACCGGCCAGCTCTGGCCGGTACCGCTCGTCATCCGGTACGGCGCCGGCGACGGCACGAAGGAGAAGCGGATGCTCCTCACGACCCAGCGCGCGACGCTTCGGCTCGAGGGGGCGCGCTGGTTCTACCCGAACGCGGGCGGTCGTGGCTTCTATCGATTCAAGCTGACCGGCATCTCCGCAGGGCGTCTCGACGAGGGGATCGCGCGCCTCTCCGCCGAGGAGCGGCTCATCCTCATCGACAACTTATGGGCGCTCACGCGACACGGGAAGGCCACACTCGGGCAGTTCATCCGGCGGCTCGAGACGCTGCGTGGCGAGGAAGACCGTGCCGTCATCCAGGCCATCTCCGAGGCGCTGAACTGGATAGCGAACTATGCGGTACGCGAAGCCACGGATTCGGCGTTCCAGCGATTCGTCGAAGACCTCTACCGGCCGATGTT
The DNA here is from genome assembly GCA_005881885.1 of Chloroflexota bacterium. GTDB lineage: Bacteria > Chloroflexota > Limnocylindria > P2-11E > P2-11E > 3-1-20CM-2-70-9. The sequence goes on along the minus strand of VBDX01000130.1, from coordinate 37,872 downwards.
CGGTCCGCTCGGGTTCGAGACGCGCACGGACGACGACCCGGACACGCGCGAGAAGCGCAGCCGCGTGATCGTGATGCTCGGAATGTACGGCGGCGCGGCGGACGTGCGGGAGGAGGCTGGACGCCGGGTCCGCGCTCACCTGGACGGAAAGATGCGTCTCGATCCGGATGTCGCCGGCGCTTTGATCAACGTGGCCGCGGCCGACGGTGACGAGGTCCTCTACGAGCGATACATCGAGCGGATGAAGCGGGCCGCAGCCGACGATCCGCAGGAGGAGGCTCGGTTCCGCCAGGCCCTGGTGTCGTTCCAGCGACCGGGGCTCGTCCGGCGGACGTCCGAGGCGATCTTCAGCGACCTCATCCGTCCGATGGAGCGTGGCCTCTTGGTCATCCCTCTGCTGCAGCAGCGCCACGCACGGCCTGTGGCCTGGCCGATCATCCGCGACCGCTGGGACGAGCAGGTCGCGACCGCGGAGCCCCTCCTCAAGCAGCGCTTCGTGAACGCGGTGAGCCAGCTCGCGCAGCCGGGCCTCGCCGAGGAGGCCGCTCGCTTCCTCGAAGCAAAGCGCGCACCGGAGGTGAATGAGGTCGTCACGCAGAGCGTCGAACGATTGCGCGTGAACACCGCGGCCGCGCGGCGGCTGGCTGACGAGCTTGGCGACGCGCTGAGCGTGCCCGCTTAAGACGGGCCGGGGGCCGAGCCCCCGGATCGCTAGCCTCCGATGAAGCTCATCTCGATCTTCTGCAGGCCGCTGGTGTCTCTGGAGCGCAGCTCCGAGTAGCGGTCGGTCCGCTCCGTCCACACCGCCGCGACCCTGTTCGCGATCTCCTCATCGGTCGCACCGCCGCGCACGAGCGCCCGCAGGTCATGCCCCTGCGTCGCGAAGAGGCACGTGTACAGAGATCCGTCGGCGGAGAGGCGGGCTCTCGTGCAGTCCGCGCAGAACGGCTGGGTCACCGAGGCGATGATCCCGATCTCCCCCGAGCCGTCCTTGTAGCGATAGCGGTTCGCGACCTCGCCGCGATACGCGGGGGTCATCGGCTCGAGCGGCATCGCGCGATCGATAATCGCGACGATCTCCCGAGCGGGCACGACGTCGTCAAGGCGCCAACCGTTGGTCGAGCCGACGTCCATGAACTCGATGAATCGGAGCGTCATGCCGGTCCCTTTGAAGTAGCGCGCCATCGGCACGATGCTCGACTCGTTCACGCCACGCTTGGTGACCATGTTGATCTTGATCGGCGCGAGACCCGCACCGTGCGCGGCCTCGATCCCCGCGAGGACCTTCGCGACCGGGAAGTCGACGTCATTCATCGCGCGGAAGGTCGCGTCATCCAGCGAGTCGAGACTGACGGTGATGCGCTTGAGACCGGCGGCCGCGAGGGCATTCGCCTTCTGTGCGAGCAGGGAACCGTTCGTCGTCAGCGTGAGGTCGAGGTCGCCCAGGGCCGCGAGCTTTTCGACGAGTCGCTCGAGATCGCGCCGTACGAGCGGCTCGCCACCGGTGAGCCGAATTTTCTGCACGCCGAGACCGACGAAGATCCGGACCAGGCGCTCGATCTCCTCGAAGCTGAGGATCTCGGCGCGCGGCAGGAACTGGAAATCCTTGCCAAAAATCTCCTTCGGCATGCAATAGACGCAGCGGAAGTTGCAACGGTCGGTGACGCTGACCCGCAGGTCATGGAGCGGCCGGCCGAGCGTGTCAAGCGGATCCATCTGGGAAAAGTATGAGGCCGCCTGTCCTCGACTAGCGGCCTCCTGTGGTCCGGTTTTCGTGTCAGGGGCGCTGGATGTTGACTTTTGCGAACGTCTGGCTTTCCACCTGCGCGAGATTGCTAGGGTTCCCGAGCGCGCGAACGAGGGTCAGCTTGAGGATGTACTCACCGTTGGCAAGCTGCGTGCGCGCTCCGGTCGGGCCGACGAATCCGTCCCAGGGGAAGGCGAAGACGCTCGTGCTTGCGCTGTTGCGCGGCAGGTTGTCGAACGACATCGCCTCGCCTTGAGGCGCTCCGGTCGCGGCGTCAAAGGCCGTGAAAGTGGCCCTGCTGGATTGGAAGTCAAGGTGGAGCAGGTAGTTCGGAACGTCGGTGAAGGTCGGGTGGCCAAAGCCGCCCGGATTCGGCTTCTCGCCCATCGTGAACCGGTAGCCGGTAATACCGTTGAACGAAGGCGCGATCGCGCCCATGCTGTTCACCCAACCGGTCTGCCGCGCGGCGACCTTCGTGCCGGTGAGGACGGCGATCGACTGGTAGTCACCGATGAATCCCGTGTACGGGACCCGGTAGACCTTGGCCGGGCTTTCGTCGCTCGAGATCCTTAGGTACCCGCCGTAGATGCCATGGTCGGGGCCGGACGGCGCGTTGATGGTCACGTTCACCGAGGCCGCCTGATTGTTTTTGACCGTCACGGTCGAGGGGCTGAATGAGACGCTTGCGGACCCGGCGGTCGGGTCGCTCGGGTTGATGACCTCGCTCGGACCGTTGATCACGCCGTTCGTCGCGAGCGCAGGCTCGTGCTCGAACGTGTACGTGACCGCCTTCCCGGTGCCGGGGAGGCTCCTGATCGTGAGCGTTCGCGTCGCCGCGCCCGCTTGGCTCTCGCCCAGGGAAAGCTTGCTCGGGGTGATCTCGGCGTTCGCTTCGATCGCCGCCCGGATGTCGAGCATCCCGGCGCCCTGACGATGCACGTTGTCCAGCAGCCCGAGCGTCGGATTACCGCTCCACACATGCGGCTTGGCGCTGTTCTGCAGGATGCCGAGGACCCGCTGCGGCCCAAGCTCGCGGAGGCTCTTGGGCCGCGACTCCAAGAGCAGCGCGACCGCACCCGCGACGTGCGGCGACGACATCGACGTACCGCTCATGGAGCCATGCCCACCCTGCTCGAGCGGAAGGGTCGAGTAGATGGAGCCGCCCGGCGCGCCGATGTCCGGCTTCAGGTCGAGGTCGGGTGATGGTCCGTAGGAGCTGAAGCTTGAGATGAGGTTGCCTGTGCCATTTCGCACGCTCGTGATCTCGGTCGTCCACGTGAGCGAGGCGCCGGCCGCGCTCGTGATTTTGGCCCAGATCGCATTCCCGTCTCGCTGATCGACCGCCACCACAGGGATCGTGATGGGCGGAGTCCCGGTAACGCTCGCGCTCAAGATCCCCGCTGCGTTGTTGTACAGAACGACGGCCGAGGCGCCCGCCGCTTGCGCATTGAAGGCCTTGGCGTAAAAGGTGCACGTTCCGCGGCGGATCAATACGGCCTTCCCGACAAGGCTCCCAACGGGGAAAGCGGCGCAGCCGTCGTTGACCGTCGTCGGCGTGCCGAAGGTCTGCAGCGGAAGCGAACCGCTTGTGGGGGCCGGAGGCGCGCCTGTCGCTCCGGTGTATCCGATCGCGGTCGCGATGTCGCTCACGCGGATCGACTGCCTGTTGACGAAGGTGTTGTCGAACGACGCCACACCGATCACGTTCGCGCCAAGTCCGGGTGCGCCCGCCGAGTAGAGCCCCATCGCGCCGTTGTTGCCGATCGACGCCACGACGACCATCCCGTGTTTGGTCACGAGCCGGTCGGCGGCGATGGCCGTCGGGTAGGTCGGCCACTGGAACGCGGAGCCGATGCTCATGTTCAAGACGTCCATGCGGTCGGCGAGCGCCCGCTCCATCGCGGCGAGCATGATCGCGGCCGTCGTCGAGCCCTGGCAGCCGAAGACGCGGTACGCGCCGAAGCGGACGCCGGGCGCGACGCCCGTGACAACGCCCTTCGCGCCGACGATCCCCGCGACGTGCGTCCCGTGACCGTTGCAGTCGTCGGGATTGGGATCCGGCACCGGGATCGGGGAATACGCGAGCGATGTCGAGTCGGCGTTGAAGTTGTCGCCCACGAAGTCCCATCCCGTGAACACGCGGCAGGACGGGCCGAAGCACCCACCGAGATCTGGATTGTCGTAGTCGATTCCCGTGTCCATGATCGCGACGTTGACGTTCTTGCCGGTGATGCCGAGATCGTGTTGCACGGTGTCCGCGCCGATCATCCCCAGCGACGTCGCGAGGTCGATCGTTTCGCCGTCACCGGCTTCCGGAGCCGGCAGCGAGGCCGTCGTCACCGGCCACAGGTTCTTGACGCCGTCGAGGCCACGGAGTGCCGACACGTCCGCCCCGAACGCGTCGACGGCGAACCCGTTCCACAGGTCGCCGTACTCGAAGCGCTGCGCGTAGTTCACGCCCTTTGCGTTCGCGGCGCCCTTGAAAGCGTCGTGCGACGCGGCGACGGTCGCCGCGGTGCCGCCGTCGGAGGTCGAGGGCGCGGTGAGCTCGACGAACCAGGATGTCGTCGACGCGTCGCCAACGACTCCGCCCTCTGTCGCGGGCTGAACATCGAGCGGGTCCGCCTGCGGGACGTCGTCGGCGCGCGCCGGCCAAGCAATGGCCAACGTGAACGCGACAAGCAACGCGAATGACAGTCGCACGCGTCCCACGCCCACGCCCCACCTTCCACTGGTCCAAACTCGGCCGGTCCGTCAGGCGACCGGCAGTGTGTAGACCCACCGAGTAAACAATTCGTTGAGAAGTTGTGGGTCGCAACGCGGTCGCGAGTGTGCCCGCTAAGCGGTCAAGTGGGCTCGAACCGCCTTCTTAATCATGTTGTTGTCGGGAAATCCGCCGTCGCGTCGCATTGAGTGCACGAGCTGACCATCCACGCTGACCTCGAAGGCGCCCGAATCCCAGGGGATGAGCTCGATCGCCGAGAGGCGCGAGCCGAACTCCAGCATCAGGGCCCTCGCGAGCTCCAGTGTTTGTGGCTCATAGCCACATTCGGCGCAATACGTGATCTTCACCTTGGGCGGAGCGCCCGTCATGCGGCGACGCGCGTGACCAGATCGCGGATCTCTCGGACGACCTCCGCGTTCGCGAATGACGCGGTGTCATCACGCATCTTTTGAAGCTCCGCCTGCAGCCGACCGCGCACGTCCTCGGGCAGCTGGTCGACCGGAGCGTCCGGCGCGCCGAACTCGGGATGCGCGGCGAAGATGCCGCGGCGGCGCTCTGCGCGCAGCTCGGTCACCGACGCGGGTCGTTCGATCCAATGTCCCAGCTCGCGGAAACTCTCGTCGAAAAAGACGAACACCGGGATCGACTTGTATTTCCCCTGGTTCAGGTAGCGCTGCATGAGGTCGTCGTTCTGGTCGCGCAGGAACACGCGAAGGTTCAGCCTGCCGCTCTCCTGCGCGAGCCGGCCCAATACCGGCAGGTTCGCGATCACGTCGCCACACCAGTCCTCGGCGAGCACGACGACGTTCAGCGGCCGCGGGAGCCCGCGGAACGCGGCGATGTCCTCCGGCCGCAACTGGACACGACGCTCGTTCTCTTCCACGCGGTCCAGGTTCCGCGTCATCTGAGCCTTGTACGCGGCGTAGGTCAGACCCTGCTCGAAGCGAGCGCGGTCGATCGTCATAACTTCGACCTCCTGTGCGGTGATGGTGGCACCAGCCACCACAACGCGCAGGCGAGCTCGGGTCTTCCCGCTAGCGGGATGTTCTGCGCTTCCGGGCCTCACCGCCCTTGCGCCCCGCGGCGGACATGTCGCGCTTCGCACGCGCCCGCTCGCTCGGCGGCTTCGGCTCTTTCGTCTCACCCTTCGCCGTCCGCGTTTGATTGACCGTCGCGGCGGCGATGCGCTCGGCGGTCTCCTCGGATCGTCCGCGGACTTCCAGATTTTGCTTGATGTGGTCGTACTGGCGCTCGCGCTTGGCGCTCCAGGCTTCTTGTGGCATGGCGGCACCTCCGTCGACCGTCCGTGCAAGCGGCGTGCGAGCTACGGCGCGAATCGCGCCCAATCGATCGCGAGCAAGTCGGCGATGCGGTCGACGGTGACATCCGGCGGGGGACCCGCGGGCGGATCGTTCGCGTAATGGCCCTGCCGAACGTGGATCGTGGTCACCCGGCCGTCGAGCCGCTCCTTGGTGCGCGCCAAAAGGCTCGCCTTGTCGTCGACGTGAACGTAGCGGTCGGCCGGGAAGCGGACCTGCACCTCCGCCAGGCGATCTTCTTTGTGCGCGTACACGAAGACGTTCCCCTTCGCCGCGAGTCCGAGTCCCGCGCGCGCGATCTTCAGCGGCTGGTAGACCCGGTCCCCGTCCGAAACGATTACGACCGTCCCGAGCGCCCAGAGGTGCGCGATGACGTCCAGCGCTCGCGGGAACAGATAGCGTTCGAACGGAACGCTCATCACCGCCCGCTCCATCTCGCCGGTGCGAGGCTCGTCAGGTAGAGCGCGCCGGAATCGTGCGAGTGTCTCGGGGAAGTCGACGACGCCCGACTTCTCGCGCACCTCGTCATAGATCGACCAGAACAGCGCATCGCGCTCCGGCCCCACGAGTGTTTGGATCTCCCGCTCCAGATCCTTCTTCGCGCGATCGTTGTCGATGAGTGTGTTATCGACGTCGAGCAGGAAGACGCGCGTCACCGTCAGCGAGGGTACGTCGGGTTCAGGCGGTCAAGGATGCCGGCTCAAGGGGGCGGGACCGCGTAACGCACCCAGAAGAACACGAGCACCAGCGCGCCCAGTGCCGCGAACAGGATGCCCTGCGCAACGTGGAGCGCGTCGCGCTTGGCCGCGAGCCAGTCCAGAAGCCGCGTCGCGCGGCCGGCTGGACCGAGGGCCGCGCTCCCAAGCAGAATCGGCGTCGCCAGGCCGAGCCCGTACGCTCCGAGCGCGAGGGCGCCGTACGCGACGCTCCCTACGACGGCAACGCTCAGAAGCAGCGCAAGATACGGTGGCAGCGTGCAGACGATGCCGAAGGTCGCGGCGATGGCGACGCCGAGCAACGCCGTCCGCCCATAACTCCAAGGGGCGGTACCCGGGAGGCCCTGCACGGCGACCGGGTGCAGCTCGGGGAGCATCCTGCGGATGAGCCCGAACTCGCCCAGTGCGATGACGAGCATCAGCGCGCCCATCACCAAAAGGACAGGCTGCATGATCAGCCCCATGTTGCGCGAGGAGCGGAAGAAGTCCGCGAAAGCAGCCCCGGCGAGCGCGACAAGGACGCCCCAAACCGCGGTGACCGCAACCATGCCGATGGCGAGGACGAGCGCCGATTTCAGCCACTCGGCCTTCCCTCCCCGCCCCCGCACGAGAGGCATGGCGGCCAAAGCCGCCGGTAGGCCTCATATGTGGACGAGGTGGATAGCCCCCAAAAGGAACGCCAAGGTGATGCCGGCGGCCGCGCCCGCGATCTGCGCCGTCGGGTCGAGGAACAGTTGCAGGAATCCGTCGTAGATCGCGCCGGCGGCAGAGCCGTTCCAGGCCATCGCGACGACCACACCGATGACGACCGAGATCCCGAACAAAGCGACCCGCTGGAGAGCAGCCGTGCTGCCTGGGGCCGCGAGACCCGCCACGCTCATCTGCGTTACCCGCCTTCCCCCGCTCCGCGCATCTTAGAGGCCCCGCCTGTCAGAAGTCGATGACCTGGGGCGAGATTGGCCGAAAGGCATCCGGTCACCCCGCTGTTCGGTACCGACGTCACGACCCACCTCGACCGCTCCGCCACCCTTCCGTGCGCAGTCTTGAGAAGGTCGGGCTGGGGCGGGTCTCAGGCTCTCGGGTCGGCCAAGTGGCCAGGTCGGTGGGAAAGCTGCTCGCTCAGTCCGCGGTAGCCGAGACCGCGCAGCCGCGCGTGCGCCGGGCGCGGGCCGCCGGCCGCCGTGGCGAGTTCCTCCGTCGCGGCCTCGGCCAGCGCTCCTGCGAGACGGCTTCCTTTTGCGGCCGCCCGCTCGAGCGTGACGATGTCCGCACGCAGATCGTCCCAGCGCTCGAGCATCGCGTGCGCGATCGCGAAGTTCTGTCCGATCGGGTCGACGAGCTGAAGGTGCCACGGCCGCACGACGGCTGGAGGCGTCGGCACCATGTCCTCGGCGCCGGCCCGCTCGAGCATCACGTACGGTGCAATGAGCGTGTTCGCGCGCTGCGGTCCCGGCTTGGCGAGCATGCGCTCGACGGTCTCCACGAACCCTCGGGCGCGATCCGCGTCTCCTGCGAGCGCTGAGGCGATCGCGCCGGCGCTGGGAGCGGTCGCGCCAACAACACACCACGGCGTGCCGGGGTTTTCGCGGACGAGCGCCTCCACCTCCGCCGCAAGGTCGAGCACGGTCGCCCAGTCGCCGCGCCCGGCGGCGACGGTCGCGAGCGTGCCACGGGCATGCGTCCGCAGATGCGGACCCATGCCAGCACTGAATGTGATCGCTTGAGCCGCGATGGTCCTGGCCCGCTCAAGGTCTCCGGCGAGATAGGCGGTGCGCGCGCGGTACATGAAGTACTCCATCTCGTCGATCTTCGCGCCGCGCCCGACGAGCGCGTCGACGCGCTCGAAGGTCTTCTCCGCGTCTGCGATCTGGGCACGCAAGCCCCAGAGCCCCGCAAGTCGGAACAGGCTGTCGACGTACTGCAGCCGATCGGAAGCCGCGTCGATGATCGCGAGCGCCTCATCGGCCTTCTCCGTTGCGCCGACGTACCAGGCCTGCTGGACGAGCAGCCGGGTCAGCGCCGGCGTGTCGTTCGACGTGCGCGCGATACGCTCGCCATCGCCGAGGAGGTCGAGGACCACGTCATCCGGCGGGAGCGTGCGCGAGAACGCATAGTTGTACACCGGGATCGCCGCGGTCTCCGCGTACAGGCTCGCCGGGGCATCGACACCCGCGCGGCGGTAGGCCGCGATGGCGAAGAGACGGTGCTGCCACGCGTCGTCACCCTGCCCATTTCGCGCGAACGCCACGCCGATTGCGCGCTCGATGGAGGCGACATCGAGGTCGTCGCCGGTGAGCGCCAGGGCGCGCGTGTACACCTCGACCGCGCGCTCATGCGCGAAGCGGTCGGCGTGCCGCTGCCCGGCCGCGAGGTATGCCTCGTACGCCTCACGGCGCATTTTCGGGAGGTCGGCCTCACCCTCCCAGACCCATTCCGCGTCCGGTGGCCGGAGCGCCTCCCACCAATGGTGGGCGAGTGCCTCGGCATCCTCGGGATGCACTGCTTCGCGCGCATAACGCGCGTGCAACCGCATCCGCTCGGGGACCGGCAGGCGGCCATAGGCGACCTCGTGGATGAGTGGGTGGTGGAAGCGATACCCGTCGGGGACGCGGTCGATATAGCGAGCGTGCGCGACGCGCGCCAGCGCGCCCGTGACGTCCGCCGAGTCGCGATCGCTCAACAACGCCGCGTCGCGAACGCCGAACGTTTCCCCGGCGACCGCCGAGCGCTGGATCAGTTCACGTTCCGCCGGTGGCAGCTCATCGAGCCGCGCGGCGATCGCGCCGCGGAGATTGATCGGCAGGTCACCTGCCGCGACGGCCCGCGAGCGCGCGAGCTCGACGATGAAGAGTGGATTGCCCTGAGCACGCTCGATCCCGCGCCCATCCGTTGCTCCGGCACTTCGCGCGAGCGCTCGCGCGTCCACGTCGTCAAGTTGCTGGAGCTCGAGCAGGATCCGGTCCGGGCCTGGCCGCAACGCGGCGCTATCGGTGAACTCGGGCCGCGCGGTCCCAAGGAGAAGGAGCCGCGTCTCGCTCGCGAAGGTCAGCCGATCGAGCAGCCGGACGAGCTGTGGCTCGGCCCAATGGAGGTCCTCGACCCAGATGACGACGACCCCGTCGCCGGCGAGCGCCTCCAGATACCGCCGCCAGCCGTTGGCGATCTCGTCCTCTCGTTCGATCGGGTTCGTGGGCAGGACGTCCGCCCCGCCGAGGCCGGCGCTGTGCGTGAGCACGGCCCCGATGCGCTCCCGCGCCCCGAGGTCGGTGAAGAGCTCGCTCAGCCGTGCCGCGATGAGGTTCAGAGTGACCTCGTGGAGATCACTCGCCAAGATCTGCCGAAGTGGCGTGTGCGCTCCTGTCTCCGCACCGGGACGGCAGCGCGCTCGAAGCACGCGGCAAGACGGCCCGAGGGCGGCGATGAACTCGGCGGTGAGGCGCGTCTTGCCCTGTCCCGGCGGACCGGACACGACCACGAACGTGCCCTTGCCCAAGCGCGTGCGCTCGAGCGCGGCACGCAGAGTCTCGAGCTCGCGTTCACGGCCGACCAGCGGCAATCCCATGGCGGAAGGGGTCTCGTGCACGGCCAGGAGACGCCAGGCATCGACGCTGCCGAGGCCCTTCAGCTCGAGCGGGCCGGTCGACTCGAGGTCCGCGTTCTCCGCCGTGGCTTCATGGCAGTTCGGCCCGATGAGGATCTGGCCGGGCTCCGCGTGCGTCTGAAGGCGCGCGGCGATGTTCACACACGCCCCGACGGCCATCCGCTGCCGATCGGCCTCGGTTGCGCCAAGGTCGACCAGGGCTTCGCCGGTCTCGATGCCGACGCGGATAGCGACCTGCCGGCCGCGCGATGCCGCCCACGCCGCACACGCTTCGGCCGCACGGAGCGCACGGAGCGGGTCGTCGGCGTGCGCGGTCGGCGCCCCGAAGAGCGCGAAGATCGCGTCACCGATGTACTTCTCGACAGTGCCAGCCTCGCGCCCGATCAGACCCGTCAGCTCCGCGAACGCCTCGTCGAGCGTGCGCTTCATCCGCTCTGGGGGAACCTGCATCGTGAGGGCGGTCGACCCAACGATATCGATGAACAGGCACGTGATCACGCGGCGCTCGGCGCGTTTAGCCAGGCCGGTGACCACGGTCCTAGCATCCCCCTTCGACAGTCGGCGCCACCTGGACTCCTGACACGGACCGTGTGGACTCGTCACTTCGAGTACGGCCGCGCTCGTTTTCAGGTGCCGCCCGCACGCTAGCGCATGATCTCGCTCTGCAACTGTCGCGAGAAGCCCAGATCAAGAGCCTTCGTCACCGACTCGTTCGCCGTCATCTTCAGCAGGCCGACCTCGTTCAGCCTGTTCGCGTGGAAGCGCATGCTGTCGGGCGGCGCTGGTGGAGTGTATGCGGATGGCCGACGCAAAAGGTCGATGCACGGGACAATGCGGACCCCACGGAGCACCGTTCTTTCGGGACAGCTCACGGCGCTCGTGGCCGCGAATATCGCGCTCACTTACGCGGTGCCGTACGCCGCGTCGACCGACTCGGCGCTCGAGGTGAACCGGCTCCGCTGACCTCGCGGTAGACACGTTCGGTCTCGGGCGAGACGGCGACGCCCGCGTCGGCGAACGCGGCGTGGCACTCGTCCATCACGCGCGCTGCTTGCGCCCCGTTCCCGCCGGCAGCGAGCGCGCGCATGAGCAGGCGGTACCCGGATTCACGCAGTGCGTCGCGCGCGATCAGCATCCGCGCCGCACGCTCGGCCTCGGGTGGCCGCTTCTGATCGATCTCGGCCTCCACCACGGCCTCGAGCGCCTGCAGCTCGATGTCGACGAGCGTTCGCCGCTCGGCCTCGATCCACTCGCCCTCCTCGCCGGGGAGAAACCCCCGCGCCGCGATCTCGTGCGCGATGACCGCCTCGGCCCACGCTCCGGCGGCGTCGCCTCGCCGCCGGATCGCCTGGACGTGATGGATCGCATCCCAGGCCCGTTCGCGATCGACGAAGACGTCGGCCGGGAGCGCGAGCGTGTAGCTCCCGGTGGCGGCGTGCAGCTCGACGCCTGGGTCAAGGCGACCGAGCGCGGTGCGCAGCCGGCTGACGACCGCGTTGAGGCTCGCGTCAGCGGCGTCCGGCTCCTCGTCGCCCCAGAGCGCGGTGGCGATCTCGCCGCGACCTACGGGCCGTCGCCGATTCAGTACGAGATACGCCCAGAGCTTTCGCCCGAGCCGTCCCGGCAGCGAGGATTCGTCGATCACCGCCGCATCCGACTCGATCCGCAAGCGGCCGCAGATGGTCACCCGCACGCGACAAGGAAAGCACAACGTCGGCGGGCGACGATCCGGACTGAAACCAGCCTGTGGGAGGACGCGATGAAGTTCACGGTCACTATCCGCGGCCGGCTCCGCGAAGGGCAGGGCGCGGCCAAGAAGTACCACGACGACCTCACGCGCGCCACGAAGGACGCCGCCAAGCAAGCCGGCGACCTCACGCACGTCGTCTATCTCGATCCGCAGGACCCCAAGGCGTTCCTCGGCATCGACACCTGGTCGACTCTCGAGGGTCTGCAGAAGTTCGCGGCATCGCCGCAGATCAAGGAGTTCTTCGCAAAACTCTTCGAAGGCGAGCCCGAGGTGCGGGTGTGGGTGGACTCGGACTGGAACACATGGTGACAATCGGTCCGTGAAGCAGCTCAAGAGCCTGCGGTGCCCATGCGGATTCGAGGTCCGCAGCACAAACGAGGACGAGATCGTTCAGATGGCGCAGCTGCACGCCAAGAACGTCCACGGGCAAGACGTCACCGTCGAGCAGGCGAAGGCTTTGATCCAGCTCGCAGCCTGAGCGTCCGTTCATATAGGTATGCGGCGCCAGCCCACGGCGGACGGTAGCCTGCGGATCGCGCCACGCGGCGCTGGGCGGGTGCGCTTGTATAGAAGGAGACATCGTCGAGGCCCCGCCGAGCGGCTTCGGCGCGTAGCCCCTCGAGCAGATCGCGCAACGCGCGGCCCGTGCCGCCGATCGCGGTGACCGGGAGCGATCCGTCGTTCGAGCCTCCGATGATCGCGGCAGCTTGGACCCCGTGGCCGGCCACGAACGCGCGCCGATCAGCGATCGCTCGACGCACGTCCGACATGGTGAGCGTCCGCCACTCCCAGCCGGCGTGGAGCTGGATCAGCGATCCAACGGCGCGACGGACCGCAGGCGCGTCGGCGCTCCGCGCGCGGCTCGGCGGACCTCCCTTGAGCGCCATCGCCTCGTAGCGCCGCAGCGCCGCGATACGCCGGAACCCAAAGCGGCGGCCCGCGCGATGTACCGGCGTGTTGTCCGAACCCGTGGAGAAACGGATCACGCGGAAGCCACGCTCGCGCGCGTATGCGAGGCGGTGCGCGAAAAGCGCCGTAGCGATCCCGCGGCGGCGCCAACGCGGCGCCACGCGACCGCCTTCGAGCCAGGCTTCGGTCGGCGACGCGACGGTGAGCTTGCCCATGCCGACGACCCGGCCTCGGGACTCGGCGACGAAGAACGGCCCGCTGCGATGGGTCACCCAGCGATCGAAGACATCCGGGACGCGATCATGCCCGCCCCAGATGGTGCGGACGGCCTCGAGCACCTGACGCTTATCCGCGGGGCGCGCGCGCCGGATGACCAGGTCCACGCCTTCAGTCTGGGGTCCGAGGCACGGGGGCGGGGGCAGAGCCCCCGACTCTAGCGGGCCTCCGCCAGCGTCACGGTGGCGCGATGAAGCTCGCCGAACCGAACGTATGCGACCTCCACGCCGCGCCCGATGCGGTCCGCGGCGAGCACCCGCTGCAGGTCGGAGAGCGTCGACAGAGGCACGTCGTCGAGTGTGACGAGGAGGTCGCCAGCACGGATCCCCGCGCGCTCCGCGGGCCCGGCTGCCATGACCTCCAGAACACGTATCCCGGACACATTCGGGATGCGCAGCTCGGTCGCGAGCTGCCGCCCGATCGGTGTGGCGGCGCCGCCGATGCCCAGGTAGGCACGCCGCACGCGCCCATCGCGGATGAGCATCCCGGCCACCAGTCGCGCGGTCGCGGCCGGGATCGCGAAGCAAATGCCCTGCGCCATGGGGATGATGGCGGTGTTGATCCCGATCACCTTCGCATGGGTGTCGACGAGCGGACCGCCGGAGTTCCCGGGGTTGAGTGCGGCATCCGTCTGAATGACGTTCTCGATGACGCGACCGTCGCGCGCGTGTAGTGACCGTCCCAGCGCGCTCACCACGCCGGTCGTCACCGTCGAGTGAAAGCCGAGCGGATCGCCGATCGCGATCACGAGCTGGCCGACCCGCAGACTCTCCGTGTCCGCGAGCTCGGCGGCCTGGAGGCCCGACTCGCCGATGCGGATCACCGCGAGGTCGGTCGCCGCGTCGCTTCCAACGACCTGTGCGCGAGCCTCTTTCCCGGTCCCTAGCGTGACCTCCACAGCTTGCGCGGCATCGACGACGTGCGCGTTCGTGAGCGCGTAGCCGTCCGGCGTGACGATCACGCCGCTTCCACCGCTTCGACCCCGGCGCACGTTGACGACGCTCGGCGCGACGCGCTCCACGACGCGAATGACTGCCTGCGAATACGCATCGAGGAGCGCGCTCGCCGGATCGGCGTCGGCGCGGGGCGCCTCGCGGACATCTGTCGCCATTAGTTGAGCGGCCCCTGGGACCTTACGTCGCCCACCTTCGAGAGCGCCTCCTTGAGCTCACCGATCCACGACGACTCGTTCTTCTCGACGAGCCGGACACACCACGCCAGCGCGTGCGAGCGGCTTCGAGCCACGCCCGAGCGCACGAGCGTGTCGAGCAGTTCGCGCTCCGGCAGACGGAGCCGTGTCATGACCGGAACGGAAAGGTGCGTGAAGAGCGCTGTCTGATCCCCGATCTTCGCGCCCCAGGCGACGTTGCGGCGGAAACGCTCTCGTCCCTCGCCGGCGATCTTGATGCGCTCCTCGCGGGTGGTCTCGCGGAACCGCTGGATCGCCCCTTCCCGTGCGGCCTTCACGGCCTCGGCGCCGCCGGCCGCGCTCACGTCAGGAAGGGTCCCGATGACCCAGATCTCGTCCTCGTCCATGCGGACCTCGGGCGTTCCCGTGTACCACTCTTTCGGGAGCCGCCCCGATACCCAGCCCTTGACCTCGTCCAGCGTTGCCATCTCCGGTCCCTCCGTGGCTTTCGCGATAGGAAAATATGTAATTCAGTAATGCCAACGTGTCAAGGGCCGATTTCCGCCAATTTCTGAACATCCACTGCCGGCCGCCCGCCGGGCGTTGGCGGTTACTTCGCGCCGCGGAGCCGCGGGTCGAGGGCATCACGAAGCCCGTCGCCAATTAGATAGAGGCAGAGCACGGTGAGCGCGATACAAAAGCCGGGCGGGTAGACCAGCCACGGGCCGCGGGTGACGAACTGCGAGGCGCCGTTCAGCATGTTGCCCCAGGACGGAACCGGCGGCTGGATGCCGAAGCCGAGGTACGAGAGCCCGGACTCCGCCAGGATCACGCCTGCAACGTCAATCATCGCGATCACGATCATCAGCGGTAGAACGTTCGGGAAGATGTGCCGGAGGATGATCCGGCCCGGCGAGGCGCCGATGACTCTCGCTGCGGTGACGAAATCGCGTTCTCGCAGCGAGAAGGTCTGTCCCCGCGCCTGGTTGGTGACGAAGGTCCAGCCGAGCGCGCCGATGAATATCGCGAGGCTGATGTAGTCCAAGCGGAAGAGGAACCCGACGATGAGCAGCAGGTAGAGCGTCGGTATGCCGTTCAATGTGCTCACGAGCCACACGATCACGTCGTCCCACCACCCCCGGAAGTAGCCCGCCGAGATCCCGAGGCCGACCCCGATGACGAGCGAAACGACCGCGCCGAAGACCCCGATAAACAGCGAGACGCGGGCGCCGTAGAGCAGCCGCACGATCTGGCTGCGCCCCAGCTGATCGCTACCCAGCCACATCGCGGGCTGATCGGTGTTCGGCGTGCCGTAGCTGTTCAGGATGTCCTGCCTGGAGAAGCTCCAGTGGAAGACGTTGTCCGCCAGGAAGTCGGCCCCGACGGCCAGAACGGCAAGGGCGAAGAGCACCGCGAACGCGGCCATCGTCGTCGGGTCGTGGCGCAGGCGCCACAGCGCGTCGGACCAGAAGCTGGCGCTCACCCGCCGCAGGTCGGCGGGAGGCACAAGCATCTGCGCGGTCGCGGTGCTCACGCCTTCACCTTGATGCGTGGATCGACCAACACATAGACGACGTCGCGGAGGATGTACGACAGAAGGAGCAGCGCGCTCCCGACCACAACGTTCGCTTGCACGATTGGGAAGTCTTTGTTCACGAGCGCCTCGAAGAAGAGCCGACCGAGCCCCGGCCAGTTGAAGATCTGCTCGGTGATCACCGCTCCGCCGATGAGTAGGGTGAGGATCCCTCCGAGCGAGGTCACCAGCGGGATGATCGCGTTTCTGAGCACGTGTCCGGTCACCACGGCCCGCCCTCGCAGCCCTTTGCTGTGCGCGGTACGCACATAGTCCTGTGAGAGCTCCTCGAGCATCTGCGTGCGCAGGAAGCGCGGATAGTTCGAGATCGCGCCGAGCGAGAGCGTGAGCACGGGGCCGACCATGTGCCAGAGACGGTCGAGGATGTCGTTCTCTTTGCCGATCGCGTTCATGCTCCCGACCGGGAACCAGCGCAGCTGCACGCCGAGGACGAGCACGAAGAGGAGCCCAAACCAAAACGTTGGGATCGCGTGGCCGACGACGGACGTGAGCCTGATGACGTGATCCGGCAGGCGGCCGCGGGTCAGCGCCGCGAGGATCCCAAGAGGCACGCCGATGGCCAGGCCGACCAAGAGCGCCGCGATCGACAGCTGCAGGCTGTTGGGCAGGCGCTCCGCGATCACCTGCATGACCGGCCGGTGATAGATGAACGAGTTCCCGAAGTCGAGGACCACCACCTTGCCTAGATAGGTGATGAACTGGATCGGGAGCGGCTCGTCGAGGCCGAGGTTGTGACGAAGCTCCTGCCGCTGCTCCTCGGTCACGTTGAAGCGGTCGCCGAACATCAACGCGACCGGATCCGATGGTGAAAGCCGCGTGAGCAGGAACGTCAGGAGGAGGATGCCGAAGAGTGTCGGCACGGCCTGGACAAGCCTGCGAAGGACGAACCGCCCCATGACCCTCCGGCGACACTGGACGCGGGCGGCAACCCGCCCGCGTCACGCTAGACGCCTATTTCTTGATCCACCACTGCTCGATGTTGTAGATCGTGCTCACCGACGTCGGCGCGAAGTTCTGGATGTTCTTCTGCCCGAAGATGAGGTTGTTCCCCGAGTACAGCCAGATCACCGGAGCGTCTTCGTTCAGCTGCTTGTCAACGTCGTGCGCGAGCTTGTTGCGCGTCGCTTCGTTGCAATCCGGGCCGCTGTGAATCTGGTCGAGCGTCTGGTCGACTTGTGGGTTGCTGTACCGCCAGCGGTTGAACTCATTGGCGGCGATGTGCCGCGAGTGCCAGAGACTCTCCTGATCGGGATCCGGTCCCAAGCCGGTAAATCCGCTGATCCAGCCTTCGAAGTCTTTCCCGCAGCAGCGGATCCTCTCGAGCAAGGTGTTGAACGACATCAACTGGGCGTCGATCGAGACGCCGATCTGCTTGTACTGCTCCTGCGTGAGCTGGAGGATCGTCTCGCGGACCGTATTCGGCTGATTCGTTTCGATGCGCATCTTCATTGGCGTACCGTCGGTCCAGCGGTAGATGCCATCGGAACCCATCTTCGCGCCGGCCTGCTCGAGGAGTTGTTTCGCCTTTTGCGGGTCGAACGGGTACTTGTTGAGATCGTCGTCCTTGTACGCCGCGTTGGCCGGCGGCTGTGCCGCATAGACCAGCTTCCCGTGACCGAAGACGATCTTGTCGATGATGGCCTGTCGGTTGAGTCCGTAGGTCAAGGCCTGGCGCACGAGCTTGCTCGCGAGCCAGGGCGCCTTGGTCGAGTCGGCGTTCCAGGCCAGGTAGTTCCAGCCAAAGTCGGCGAACTCGAAGCCCTTGAGGGTGTCGACCTTCGCGAGCTCGTCCCAGTCCTTCGGCTCGACTGCCGCGAAGGACACTTCACCGACGAGGAGCGCCGCCTTGATGGCAGCCGCGTCCGAGTACACCTTGATGATGAGTTCGTCGATGAGCGGCGCGCCGAGGTAATAGTTCGGGTTCTTTGAATAGGTCGCACGGTCACCCGGCTTAAAGTCCTTGAAGACCCAGGGGCCCATCGACGCCGGAGGCGCCATATTCAGCGGGTTGTCGTCGATGGTCTTGCTCGTGTCAGTCGTGCGCGGATCGAAGTACTGCTTGAACTGCTTGCTCGGGAGCATGTATCCGGCGCCAGCGCCTGAAAGGTCTTCGACCGCCGTGCACAAGGTCTTGCTGAAGGTGATGACGATGGTCTTGCCGCCGTCTTTGAGCTGGATGCCCGTGATCTCGTCGGTCTTGCCTTCCTTGTAATCCTGGGCGCCCAGAACGTTCTGAAACACGTTCTGGCGGGTCGTCCGCTTGCTGCGCATCGTCGCTTCGGCGGTGTACTTGTAATCCTCCCCAGTGAACGGCGTGCCGTCGCTCCACTTGAGCCCGTCGCGCAGCGTGTAGGTCAGCGTGAGCCCGTCCTTGCTGAGCTCGAACTTCTCCGCGAGGCGACCCGTCAGCTCGTTGGTTTTGGCATCACGGCGAAGGAGGTCTTGATAGACCGCCTCGATGTAGCGATACGACGTCGTATCGGTCACCAGGATCGGATTAAATGACTTCGGATCACCGGTTACCGCCCTGACCAGAGTTCCGCCGGCGACCGGCTTCTCGCCGGCCGACGTCTGTGGCGTTGTCGTCGGTGTCGCGGTGCAGGCCGTTACCACGAGGAGCGCCGCGGTGATGCTGGCCACTAATCGACGCATTTCGAGGGTCCCCTCCCGCCAATCTGGCCGCTGACTGCGGCATCCATACCCACTAGTGCCGCCGTGCTCGAGCGGTTCGGTGGCCGGAATCTAGCAGGGCCGCGGAAACGTTCAGGACGGGTTACCGGCCGCCGGTCAGCCCGTTCGCGTAGCGTCGGCAGGGATGCGCGCGCTCGGGGTCGGGCTTGTCACGGCGGTCGCGATCGGCTTCGGCGCCACGTACTCCGATCACGCCGCGCTCCTCCCGCTCCTTGCGGCCGACCTCGGTCTGTCCGACGCCCAGGCCGGACTCCTCTCGGCCGCGCTCTTCGTCGCGTACATCGCCACGACGCTCCTGACCAGTGGCGTTCCGGACCGGATCGGCCCGAAACGGGCGATCGGCGTTGGCCTCGCCGTTTCGATCGCCGGGACGGCCATCTTCGCCGCGGGGAACGGGTTCCCCGTTCTGCTAGCGGCAAAGGCGGTACAGGGCGTCGGTTCAGCGCTCGCTTTCGTGGCCGCCGCGCGGTACATCGCCGGTCTCTACGGGACGGCTCAGCCACACTTCGCACTCGGTCTCTACGGCGCCGGCTTTCCGCTCGGATCCGCGCTCGCGCTTCTTGCGACGCCGACCGTCGCCGCCACGATCGGCGGCTGGCGCGCATCGTTCGGACTCGAGGCGGTCGCGCTCGCGGCGGTCCTGGGCGTCTGGCTCGCTGCGCCGTCGGTCAGAGGCGCGCGCCGCGAGGGGAGCATGCTCGACGCCCTGCGCTGCGCGAATTGCTGGCTCGTCAGTCTGCAGCATGCGGCGGGGTTCGGTCTCGCGATCGCCTCGGGCTCTTGGATCACGGTGTTCCTCCTCCGCGAGTTCTCGCTAACGCTCGCGCTGTCGGGGATCCTTGGCTCGACCCTCCTCTTCGTCGCGGTGGTCACGCGCCCGCTCGGCGGACTCGCGGTGACGAAAGGACTCGCGCGGACGAAGGGAGTGATGCGGATCGGCGACGTGGCGGCCGTGATGGGTGTCGCGCTGCTCGCCATTCCCGGACGGCCCCTCGCGGTCGCTCTCGCCGGCGCGATCATCCTCGGAGCGGGCGTCGGTCTCCCCTACGCCCCTGTGTTCAACACCGCCGCCGCGTCGCTTCGGCGGGCGCCAGGCGCGGCCCAGGGTATGGCGGCGGCCGGGGGAACGGCGGGAGTGATGATCGGAGCGCCGGTCATGGGCTATGCGGTGCAGACCTGGGGCTTCGCGGCGGCCTGGGGCTTCGTCGGACTCATTGGCTTGTGCGCCCTCGCGGGGACGCTGGTCATGCGTGGGGAGGAGGAGCTCAGCAGAGACCGCGGATGACTTTCGCGACGGCGCGCAGATCCTCGACGAACAGGCGCATCTCGCGCTCGCGGCTCGCGTCATCCGGTGCTCGGAGGATCGACGACGGATGCACGGTCGCGAGCACGTGCGGCGCGAGCGGGGACGGGATGAGCTTCCCGCGCTCTTTCGTCACCTTGAAGGTCGGCGAGAGGAGCGCCTGCGCCGCCGTGGCGCCGAGACAGACGATCACCTGCGGCTTGAGGATGGCGATCTCGGCGTCGAGCCACAAGCGGCACGCCGCGATCTCGCTGCGGTTGGGCTTCTCATGGAGCCGCCGCTTTCCGCCGGTCCGCCATTTGAAGTGCTTCACCGCGTTCGTCACATACACCGTGTCGCGGTCGATGCCGGCCGCCTCCAGCGCCTCGTCAAGGACACGGCCTGCGGGACCGACGAACGGTCGGCCCGCGATGTCTTCCTTGTCGCCGGGCTGCTCGCCGACGAAGATGACCTTGGCGGTCCGCTTCCCCTCCCCGAAGACGGTCTGGGTCGCTTTCGTCCAGAGGTCGCAGGCTTTGCAGTGGGCCGCGGCATCCCGCCACGCCCCGATACTCCTGGTCTCCGGAAGCTCGGGATATTCATGGCCGGGCTCGGGCCCGGCTTCCGGGAGGTTCGAGGGGGGCCTGTCCCCCTTGCCGGCACTCACGCGAGTTGACGGAGCAAGCGGCGGACCCGAAGGTGCCCGCATGAGGTACCTGGCCATGACGCTCGCCGTCGGCGCGCTCGTCGCGATCGGTGCGGCCGAGTCGGCGGCGAGCGCGGAGCAGCTCGCGGACCTCCCCGGACGCGGTCGTCCCGCGCTCGCGCTTGGCGGCGCGGCGCTCACCCTGCTCGGCTTCATCCTCTCGGTGGCGGTCTATGCGGCGCTCGGCTGGTTCGTCGCGCGCCTGGCTCTGGACGAAGGACTGGCCCTGCGCACGGGCGCCGTCGTCGGCCTCGTCGCCGGATTCCTGGGCGGGACGGTGCGGGCGCTTTTCGTTCGCGATTATTTGAGCGAGACGGTCTCGCGCTTCGGGATTCCGGATGAGTTCACGACCTGGTCGCTGGCCGTCTTCGTTCTGCTATCGATCCTCGTGAGCGCCGCCGCAGGCGGCGCGATCACTTGGCTGAGCTTCCGTTCTGCGCGGGGGCGTTCGCCGCGACCTCGAACCTGATCGTCTCGACCACGCCCTCGCGGGACAGCGCGACGAAGGCGCTCACGACCTCGGGGTCAAAGCGCTCGCCGGCGTCCTTCTCGATCGCCTTGAGGCCGGCGTCGGCCGACCACGCGTCTTTGTATGGACGTTTCGAGGTGAGCGCGTCGAAGACGTCGGCGACCGAGACGATTCGCGCCGCGAGCGAGATCTCCTCGCCCTTCTTGCCGTCGGGATAGCCCCGCCCGTCCCAGCGCTCGTGATGCTCGCGGGCGATCGCCCGCGCCGTCTCGAAGAACCTCGCCTCGCCGAGCATCTTCTCGCCATCGATGCAGTGCTGCTTGATGACGCCGAACTGCTCATCCGTGAGGTGATGCTCGCTCTGAAGGATGTGGTCCGGCGTGTGGATCTTGCCGACGTCGTGCATGACACTCGAGTACCCGAACTCCTCGACGAGATCGGCGGGCAGACCGAGCCGCTGGGCGATCGCCTCGACGTATCCGCGTACCCGCTGCAGATGCTCGCCGGTGGTGCGGTCCTTGATCGTCGCCGCGAGGAGCAGGTGACTGATGCCCTGGAGGCCCGTCCGGCGGAGCTCCTCGTTCGCGACGCGCTCCTGCTCGAGCGCGCGCTCGAGCTCCTGCCGGCGCTCGCGCTCGCTGCGGAGCATCGAGGCGAGGTCCTCCGCGTAGCGCGTCGCCTGCTTCTCCATGAGCGTCATCTGCTTGAGCTGCGACTGGAACTCATGGCGAACGCCCTGCTCGCGCTCGTAGACCTTCGCGAAGTCGAGCGCCATGCGCATGGCCTGGGCGTTCGCCAGGTCGGCGACGCGGACGGCCTGGTGCAGGAGCTGACGGAAGACGTCGGAGCCTTGCTCCTCGCCCGTGATGTCGGGTAGGCGCGGCGACGCGTCCATCGTCTCGATCATTTCCTTGGTGTCGTCGGCGCCCATGGCGATCTAGCTGTGCGCGAGGATCCCGCGGATCGTGTCGATGAGCTCCAGCGGCCCGAACGGTTTGGTCAGGTACTGCGTCGCTCCGGCCGCAAACCCGATCGCGCGGTCACTGTCGCTTTCGTGCGCCGTGAGCATGACCACGGGGATGTCCTTCGTGGCCTCGTCAGCCTTGATCTGGCGGCAGACGTCGAAGCCGTTAGGGCCGGGGCCCATATCCACGTCCAGGAGGACGAGGTCTGGCTTCTCGGACCGGACCAGGTCGAGCGCCTCATTGCCGTTCTTCGCCTCGACGATCGTCCAGCCCTGGGTGGACAGGGTGATCCGGACCATCTGACGGATGGGCACCAGGTCGTCGGCTACGAGCAGTTTTGCCATTTCTTTCGCCTCCGATGCTAGCGGTGGGTCCTACCGGCCCCACCCCCGAAAGGATGGACTTATGACCGTTCGGGGGCCGGACCGTTTCCCCCGCGCGGGGGAGTCGGGCGGTCGCGCGTCCAGGACTCCAGGGTGACGAGCCCGAGCCGGGCCGCTTCGGCCACGGCCTCGAGACGCGAGTGCGCGCCGAGCTTGCGGAGCACGGCCTGCACATGCGCGCGGAGCGTCGCGGTGGAGATCCCGAGCGACTCCGCGGCCGCCGATGTGCTCGTCCCGCCGGCCAGGAGCCGAAGCACCTCGAGCTCGCGGGCGGTGAGCGGCTCGATCACTTTCCGCGCCGCCGCGCTCTCCAGCAGGAGGCGCTGCAGCTCGCTCGGGGCGAAGAGGATCTCGCCGGACGCCGCCGAGCGAACGCTGTCCACGACCTCGGTGAGGCCCCGACCTTTCGTCATGTGGCCGACCGCGCCCGAACGCGCGACGTCGTTCAGCGTCGCCGCGGACGGATCGGCCGTGAGCACGAGGACGGAGGTGTCCGGCAAGGACCCACGCACCGCGCGCGCGAGATCCGCGCCGGTCCCGTCCGGCAGGTGATAGTCGGCGATGACGACATCCGGCTTGTACTCGTGAAGCGCGGCGATCGCGGCCTTCACATCGTGGACCACCGCCTGGACCTCGATGCCATCCGCCGCCCTGAGGGCGACTCGCATCAACTCGGCGAATAGTCGTTCATCGTCGACGATCACGACGCGTATGTCTTTATCGGCCACGTCAATTCCCTCCGTACGCACGCACTTGCGTCGCGAGCGCGGCGACGACCGCCGCGTCCAGCTCGCCGCGCGCGACCGCGCCCTGAAGGATCCGCACCGCTTCCGATTCCGAGACCGCCGGCCGATCGGGCCGGTCCGCAAGGAGCGCCTCGAAGCGGTCCGCCACCGTCACGATGCGCACCTCCAAGGGGATCTGCTCCGCACGCAGCCCATCTGGGTAGCCGGTCCCGTCGAGCCGCTCGTGATGGTGGCGAACGATCGGCAGGAGACCGGAGAGCCGTTTGAACCCGGCCAGGATCTCTTCGCCGAGCACCGGGTGGCGCTCGAGCATCGCGCGCTCGTCAGGACCGAGCTCGCCCGACTTCGCGAGGAGCGAGCCTGGGAGTCGCGCATGGCCGACGTCGCGAAGCAGCGCACCGAGCCGGATGGTCATTCGCGTCGATTCGTCGAGGCCCAGCGCGCGGCCGATCTGCACCGCTCGGGCGGCGACGCGTTCGGTGTGACCGGTGGTCGGGCGGTCGTGGGACGCAATGGCGGCGGCGAGCACGATCAACGCTTCCGCCGCGGCTTGCAGGTCGTGGTCGAGCCCGCGCTCGCGAACGGTAAGGTCGACGATCCGCGGCAGCTGGGCGTCGACCGGGACGAGCTCTGCGCGGTCGTCCGATCCGCGTCCGGCGGTCACGCGCACGACGGCGACGTCTTCCGGCGCGTCGGCCGGGACGGACGCATTACCCTCGAGCACCACGACGTCCGGCATATCGCTGTCCTCCGCGAGGTCGAACCGTGTGGCGAGAAGCTGCTCGACGTGCGCGCGCAGCGCTCCGTCCACGATCGCGACCCGCGCCACGCGCCGCTCGCCGGCTGCGCGCTCCGCTGACCGAGCCAGGCGCGGGACGCGCGGATTCCGCGCCTGTCCCAGCACCGCGTCGATCCGGGCGAGGAGCTCCGCGGCTTGGAAGGGCTTGGTGATGTAGTCGGCGGCGCCGCACGAGAGGCCGCGGACCTTGTCCACGACCTCGCCGCGCGCCGAGAGGAAGATCACCGGGATCGGCGCGGTCGTGCTGTTGCTCTTGATGCGCAGGCAGACGTCGTAGCCGTCGGTGTCGGGGAGCATCACGTCGAGGAGCACGAGGTCCGGAAGCAGCTCCTCGACGAGCTCGATGCCACGCCGCCCATCGTGCGCCACGGAGACCACCATCCCGTTCGCCTGCAGGCGCCGCTGGAGGACGTCGGCGGAGGCCTGGTCGTCCTCGACGACGACCACGCGCGTGGCCGGCGCGTCCGAGCGGATGGTCTCCTCCACAGCCTTCACTTCTTTTTCTTCTTCTTCGCTCCGTCGGTCTCCCCGAGCAACCAGCGCATCGCGACGATGAACTTCGAGGGCCGCTCCTCGTGAGTGTTCTCCTTCAGATACGCGTGCAGGTCGATTGCCCAGTGGGGAAGCTCGCCGTACCACTTCATCTCGACGATCACATCGGGCTCCATCGCGAGGAGCGTCCCGAGCGGAGACGGCTGATCGTTGTCGTCCCGCGCCTCCCAGGGCAACGCGAAGTACATGAGGTTGTGATCGGCGGTGATGCGGATCGCGGTATCGAGGGAGTTGTATGCGAGACGGTTGTACTGCGTGACCACGACCGGGCGCGCCCCATCCTTCAGGAGACGCCCTGCGCGTTCGGCAAGCCCGTGATCGGGATCCGGCAGCGCGATCTCACCGCGCAGGAACGAACGAGCGACGTCCATCGAGACGCCGAACCGCTCCTTGAGCGAGGTGTCCTCCTCGTCGTCCTTGAACTCGATCCACGCGGCTCCCGGATTCATCACACCCTGGGGCCGCGTGCGGTGGTACTCGCGGATGCGGAGCTGCATCGCCGATCCCTTCTGGGCCGCGCGGAAGATCGACCAGTTGAGCGTGTCGCAGTACGTCGTCGTGGACCACTGGTAGGGCCGATCGTCGCGGGAGAGCGGGAGGTTGTTGGCCGTCGTGCGCATCACGAGGCGAGCGATGCTCTCGCTCACTTGAAAGCGGTGCTCGTGCCGGCGCTCGGCATCGGCCTCGTGGGCCGTGGCGATGGACGTCGTCACTTTTCTGGGCACGTTACTCGGTCACGTCGGCCGCGACCGCGAGAAGGCCGCGACGCGTCAGCGCGACGCGCACGCCGTGCTCCACGTCGGCGGGGATGGTCCCGTCGAGCGATCGCAGGAGATCTTCCGGGACGGCGCCGTGCTCTGTGGCAAGGATCTCGGCGGCGCTGAATCGGACGTCCGGCTCGATCGAGGTGATGTTCTCGAGGATCCGCCGCCCGAAGAGGCGCATCGTATGCCAGGCGTTGTACACGTAGACGCCCGAGAGGGCGGTCGCCACGCCCAGCAGGATCTGGTTGTCGTGGATCTGGAGCCCGATGAGCAGCGCGACCGCCGCGGCGAAGTTCCCGAACGCATTCACGCCGCCCGAAAGGAACGCGCGCGCACGCGGCCGGATCGCTGC
This sequence comes from Chloroflexota bacterium, assembly GCA_005881885.1. Lineage (GTDB taxonomy): Bacteria > Chloroflexota > Limnocylindria > P2-11E > P2-11E > 3-1-20CM-2-70-9. The sequence continues at coordinate 12,397 of VBDX01000130.1, read as the reverse complement.
GACGACCTGGCTGTACACGAGCTCCGTGGCGGGGCGGTGGATCGCCGGGATCACGATCCGCTCGCTCAGCTGGATCGCGACAGCGGTGATGATGTTGAAGTTGATCGTCGCGGCGGCGTATGAGCCGAGGAACCAGAGCGGCAGCACGAACAGCACCCGTGCGATCCCGAGGCGCCGTAGCAGCGCGCTCGTGAAGGCGCTCTGGATGAAGAGCGCGACGAGCGACGAGCTGGTGTAGATCGACGCGTAGAGCTGGCTGAACAGATCCTCGTTGCCGGTTCCCGTTCCGGCCGTGCTCTGATCGAGACCTACGAGGTAGAGGAAGTTCCCAAACTGCATGAGGAAATACCAGAAGAAGACTCCGACACCAAATGTTCTGAGCATCCGGTCGGACGCGACCGCGCGATACCCTTCGACCGAGTCCTTGACGCTCGCGGCGAGACCCTTCGGGCGCTCTTCCTCGATCCGGCTGCCCTGACCCTCGGGCAGGCCGCGGTATACGACGAGCGCGAGGAAGCACACGAGAAACCCGACGGCCTGCGCGCCGATGAAGTTCTCCGCGTGGATGACCGGTGCGATGCCCGCGCCGATCGCGCCGCCGAGTATCTTGCCGACGAGCACCGAGCCCGCGAAGAACGGAAAGAGACGTTTCGATTGCTCGGCGCCGTACAGGTTGCCGGCATACACCCAGAAGAGGATGTAGATCGTCTCCTTCACGCCGTGCGCGAAGACGTAGGAGATCGGCTGGACGATCCAGCCGCTCTCGATCTGCGACTGGAAGGTCACGCCGGCCTGTATCGCCACCGAGAGCAGCGTCACGCCGGCCACGTACCAGAGGAGAAGCGTTCGCCGCCGAACGCGATCGACGAAGAAGAAGATCATCGCCGAGACCGCGAGCATCGCGACCGGCGTGACGATATACATGACCGGCACGTAGTTCACGCCCCAGCGCTTCACGAAGAGCGAGTCGGCGCCGAGCTTCCCGACCCAGTCCGCAGCGACCATGAGCGTCAGCAGGACGTAGAGGAATATGGCGAGGCCCCATTCCCCGCGGCGCAGCGGAATGGCATGCCGGAGGACCCGCCCGAGCACGGTCGCTAGGCCCCCGCCGGGGCGCGGTCGGCCGCGGGAAGAGTGAACTGGACGATCGCTCCGGTCTCGCCGGGATTCACGACGGCGATGCTCCCGCCGTGAAGCTCGACCGCCAGCTTGCAGAACGCGAGGCCGAGGCCGGTTCCACCACGGCTGCGGCCCGCCCCCTGGTAGAAACGGTCGAAGATGTGCGGCGCGTCGTCGGCCGCGATCCCTGGGCCGGTGTCGTGAACGCGAACGATGATCGAGCCCTCGAGCGCACTGTCGCGCACGCTTTCGATGCGGACCTTCCCGCCGGTCGGGGTGTGCTTCACGGCGTTGGCGAGGAGGTTCGTGAGCACGCGGACGATGAGGCCGTCATCGACGAACACAGCGACGTTGCCGGGCAGCGAGCTCTCGAGCTCGATCCCCTTCGCGAGCGCTTCGGGCACGACCTGCGCGATGCTGCGCTCGGCGAGCGCCGAGAGCGCGATGACCTGAGGCATCGCCTCAAGCTTGCCCTCTTCCATCTTGTACACGTCGAGCAGCGCGTTGACCATCCGGAGCAGCTCGCTGATGTTCGACTCGGAGAGGCGCAAGAGCTCGTCGAATTCGCGGCGGCCGGGCTCGAGCTGTCCCATGCGCACGAGCTGCATGAACGCGACGACGCTGTTCGCGAGGTTGCGGATGTCGTGTCCGAGCATGCCGATCAGCTCTTTGCGCGATTGCTCCATTCGCTGCAGATCCGCGGCGGTCTTACGCAGCTCGTCCTGGAGGCGCTTGGTGAAGATCGCGCTCCGCACGCGCGCTGCGAGCTCGATCGGTTCGAACGGCTTGGTGATGTAGTCGATCCCGCCGACTTCGAAGCCCTTGCTCAGATCTTCGTATCGGTCCCTCGCGGTGACGAAGATCACGGGGATGTCCGCTGTCTCCGGCTGGGACTTGAGGCGGCGGCAGGTCTGCCAGCCGTCCATGCCGGGCATCATCACGTCGAGCAGGATCAGGTCAGGCTGCTCGGTCCGCGCAAGGGCGATCGCGCGCTCGCCGGAGCTCGCGACCTGTGTCTGGCAGCCGATCGCCTCGAGGCGCCGCGCCAGGAGCTCCACGTTCGCGATCTCGTCGTCGACGATGAGCACCTTGCCGAGCGTGATCGGGACGGGCCCGCGGACCGTCGGCGTGCCGTCCCGCGGAGCGGGGACCTGGGCGGCCCCGCCCGGGAAGTACCGCAGCAGGATGGCCCGTAGCTCCGCCGGCGCGAAGGGCTTGGAGACGAAGTCGTCGCACCCGGCCTCGATGGCGCGCGCTCGGTCGGAGGGAAGCGCGAGCGCCGAGACCGCGATGATCGGGATGCTCGCGGCCCACGGCTCAGAGCGCAGCGACCGCGTAAGGCTCCACCCGTCCATGCGCGGGAGGAGGAGGTCCACGAGGACGGCATCCGGCCGCTCGACACGCGCGAGGTCGAGTCCCGCGACGCCGTCCGCGGCCACGAGGGCCTCGTGCCCGGATGCGCGGATGATCCGCGACGCGACGTCGAGGTTGTTGGCGTCGTCCTCGACGACCAGCACGCGTGCCATCAGCGGCTCGCCGTGCGGGTGAGCAGGGCGGCTTCGCTTCCGGCCCGCACGCGAATGGGAAGCGTGAAATGGAACGTGCTCCCCTTCCCCACTTCGCTATCGACCCAGATGCGGCCGCCGTGCAGGGTGATGAGCCGCTTGGAGATGGCGAGCCCGAGGCCCGTGCCGCCGTAGCGCCGCGTCGTCGAGCTGTCGGCCTGGCGGAACTCGTCGAAGACGTAGGCCTGTGCCTCGGGCGTGATGCCGACGCCGGTGTCGGTGACGGAGATCGTCACCCACCCTTCCGCAGAGCTCGCGGATACGGAGACCGATCCGCGCTCGGTGAACTTCACGGCGTTGGCGAGCATGTTCGCGAGGACCTGCCGCACGCGCGCCCGGTCGCCCCACACGTTCGGCAACGCGCTCGGGATCAGCGAGCGGACCTCGAGCCCCTTCTCGTCCGCGTGCGGTCGTACGAGCTCGAGCGCCTCTTCGGTGACCTCGTTCATGCTGACCTCTTCGACGTTCAACTCCATCTTGCCCGCTTCGATCTTCGCGAGGTCGAGCAGGCCGTTGATGAGCCCGAGAAGGTTGTCCGCGGCCTGGGCGACCCGGAAGAGGTCGGTGGACTGTTGCGCCGTAAGCTCGCCGTCGAGACCGTCGAGCATCAGCTTCGTGTAGCCGATGATCGCATTCATGGGCGTGCGCAGCTCGTGGCTTACGCTCGCGAGGAACTCGCTCTTCAGGCGGTTGGCCCGCTCAAGCTGCAGGTTGTTCACGCGCAGCTCGCCGACCAGGTCCGCGTTCTCATTCGCCACCGAGATCAGACGCGCGATCGTTCGCAGCGCGCGGGCCTGTGTATCGGTGAGGTCCCGCTGTTCGCGGAAGTACGCGGAGAGGAGGCCGATGGTGCGGCCACGCGCGGACAGCGGAACGTGCGCCACGAAGCGCAAGTCGCCCGCCGAGACACTCGACAGCCTGATGCGGTCGGTGTCCGCCTCGGAGCGCACGAGGACGCGCATCGCCAGCATCACAGCCGTCTGGCCGTCGATGCCCACCGTCGCGGGGGCGTTGAGGCGGCCGCCGGATCCCGGAGGTGCGCCGGGCGGATCCTCGCGGATGACGATCGCGCCGCCGTCGGCGCCCAGGAGCGACACCATCCGGTCGAGCGACCGAGCGAAGATCCGCTCCGCGTCGGTGACGCCGACGACAGCATCGGCTACCTCGTTGACAGCGCGAACTTCGTCGAGGTACTCCCGCTGCGCGCGCTCGCGTTCGTACAGCGACGCGGCCATGGTGTCGAACGCGCGCTCGAGCGTGCCGATCTCGTGCGGCGACACCTGCTGCACGCGTGCCGCGAGGTCGCCCGCCTCGATCCGCTGCGCGGCCGAGGCGAGGCTTTCCAGGGGCTGGGTGATGCTTCGCGCCGTGCGATAGGCGAGAAGCGTGACGACACCGACGAGCGCGATGCCGAGGACGATGAGAATTGCGATGAGAGTCCGCTGGGCCTGCTCGACCCCCGCGGTCGGAACGAGGACCGCGAGAAGCCCGGGGTTCTGCCGCTGAGAGCGAAGGACTCGGAAGATGCCGTAGTAGTTGGTGTTGTTCGCGTAGATGTTCTGGATCAGGACATCGTTCGGCTCGGCGTCGACCTGCGGGACGCTCGGGAACACGGTGTTCGTCCCGAAGTCGACGGTCGACGCGCGCACCCGGCCGCTCCAGATGAGCGCCAGATCCGCGTTCGAGCGGGTCTTGATGTTCTTCAGGAAGGATGATCCGAGGATGTTGCCGACCTCCATCGTGCCGATCGGCTCCTGGTCGGCGTTGCGGATGACGTAGATCGCTCGGATGACGAGCCCCTGCGGTTCGTCGAAGAGCACCCAGGACTGCTGTACCTGGGCCTTGGCCAGCGTGACGAGCTCCGGCTCGAGCGTGTCGCTCGTCTTTTCCTGGGCGGTCGCGATGATGACGCCGTTGTTGTCGGCGACGCTCATGTCGTCGACGCCGATCTTCGACTTCACGGGGAGGAGGAAGTTCGTCAGCTCATCGGCGTCCCGCTGCTCGGTCAGCTCGCGGGTTGTCGGGAGTCCGGCCACCAAGGTGGCCGCTCGCTGCGCCAGATCGGCCTGGTCGTTGATCTCATTCAGTGCTACGTCGGCCAGGATCGCGGACTCGTCGGCGAACTGGCTGAGGATGAGGTCGTTTGATTCGTAGATCGCGACCGCGGTGACTACGACAAGCGCCAGGACGCTCACCAGCACGTTGCGGCTGACGAGCGCCCTGAGCAGGCTCGGCGTGAAGAGCTTGGGCATCAGCTCCTGGGTCGCCCGACCGGTCCTTAGAGGCCCGCGAGGATCTTCTGGCCCTCGGGCCCCTTGACGAAGTCGATGAATGCCTTGATCGCCGGCTTCACCTTTGTCGGGTCGGCGTTGTAGACGAAGTACAGCGGCCGGCGGACCTGGTATTTGCCGCTGTTCAGGTTCTCCCGCGAGGGCGCGACGCCGTCGATCGTCGTGAAGGCGATCGTGGTATCCGAGAACGTGCTCGCGTTCATCGTGACCATGCCGATCGACTCCTTGAAGGAGTTGATGGCCTTCACGGTCTCGGTGATGGTCGTCACTTCCACCGCGTTCGGCGCGTAGGGAAGCTTCTTGCCGTCGAAGAAATAGGCCTCAAAGGCGCTGCGGGTCGCGGCTCCCGATTCGCGGATGAGGACACGGATCTTTCCGGGCGACCCACCGATGTCCTTCCAGTCGGTGATCACCCCGGTGAAGATCTTCGCGACCTGGTCCTTCGTCAGAGACTTGACCGGATTCGACGCGGCCACCGCGACCGCGGTGCCGCTTGCGCCGATCGCCAAAGACACGACCTTGCCCTTCTCGGGATCCTTCAGGTCGCGGCTGATGTAGCCGAGATCGGTCTCGCCGCTGACCGCAAGGTTCACCCCGGCATCGGAGCCGATGTCGGCGAGGCCTTGCCAGGTGATGCTCGGGTGCATCTTCCCGAACGCGTCCGTGAAAGCTTTGACGTTGTCGAGTGCGCCACCGCCGCCGTTGACGATGTACTGGCCGGCGAAGGGATCGGCGGTCGGCGCCACCCCGATCGGGCCAGCGCCTCCGCAGCTCGCGCCGAGCAGTACGCCAACGACGAGCAGATATGTTCGCAAAGAGCGCATTCGGGCCCTCCTCATGGGTCGAATCGAGACAATCGAGACATTAGTGTCTGACCTTTGTATAGGGAGGTCTATCCCTCCGACGGCGGATTCGCGTTACACATCGGGATAGACGGCGCCTACTCCAAATGCATTAGCCGACACCAGAATTGGACCAAAAGCGTGCGCTTTCGCGGCATACTGGCGCGTCGTGAGCGAAGGACACACGGCGCTGCGGGCGCGGACCGTCCCAACTGGCCGGCTCGCCGACCTCGATATACGGGGCAGGCGCCTCGTATTCCCGCTCACGCTTCTCGCGGCGCTAGGTATCGCGGCCATCTGGCTCGTCGACATCTCGACCGGCCCCGAGTACGGCTTCGCGATCTTCTACCTCATCCCCATCGGTCTCGCGAGCTGGTGGCTCGGCCGAGGTCCCGCGGTGTTCATCGCGCTGCTCGCCACGATCGCCTGGATCTGGGCGGACGTCGTCGCGCGCTCGGGCATCCCGATAGGCGCGAACCTCTGGAACGGCCTCACCCGTGCGGCCATCTTCCTCATGCTCGGACTGCTCATCGACCAGGTGCGGCGCGAGCGAATGGCGCTCCGCAGCGTGGACGCGCATCGCGAGGAATCTCTGGCGCTCATCGCGCACACGCTCCGCCGTTCGGCCGGCGAGATCGAGTCCGCCATCCCCGACCTGACCAGAGCTCCCGCTCTGAGCAGCACGGAACGCAGCGCGATCAACGAGCTTCGCCGGCAGAGCCGCAACTTCAACCGATTCGCCGAGGACGTGCTCGAGGTCGGGCAGCTCGAGGCCGGCCGTTTCCGGTTGAACCGCGGCAAGATCGACCTGAGCGAATTCGTCGCCGAGCTCGCGCGCGAAACCGATAAGGATCGTTTGCAGCTGGTCGCCGAATCGGATCCGATCTGGGTCGACGCCGATTCGGAACGCCTGCGGACGGCCATCGAGCACTTGCTGAACAACGCAATCCGTTTCTCGCCGATGGGATCGACCGTGCACGTCACCGTGAACCGCAGAGACGGTCGCGCGCGGGTATCGGTGAAAGACCAGGGCGTCGGGCTCGCGAAGTCGCAGCTCGGAGTGATCTTCAAGAAATACGGACGCGTCGAGACCGACGCGACCAAGGACAAGATCGGCGTCGGCCTGGGCCTGTACGTCACGCGGCTGATCATCGAGGCGCACGGCGGCAGCGTGTCCGCGAGCAGCGTCGGGCTCGGGCTCGGATCGACCTTCACACTCGACCTGCCGCTGGCCGAGGCTCCCGCCTAGCTCAAGTGGCAAGAATCCTGGTGGTCGAGGACGAACCCAATAACCTCGAGCTCGCGCTGCGCATCGTCCGGCACGCGGGGCACGAGGCGACCGTGGCGACCGACGGCTACGCTGCGCTAGAGCTCGCACGAGAGCAACGGCCGCAGCTCATCCTTCTCGACCTCCAGCTACCGAAGCTGGACGGATGGGCAGTCGTGAAACGGCTGCGCAAGGAGTCCTGGGCCAAGGACGTGCCGATCGTCGCGGTCTCGGCGTCGGCGAGTCCGGGCGACGAGTCGAAGGCCATCGAGGCCGGCTGCACGGAGTTCCTGTCGAAGCCCTACTACCCGGCGACACTCCGCGATGTGCTGAACCGGTATCTGGTCGCCGCCTGAGGAAGAGAAGAAGAAAGGAGAAGCAGTCCGGCACGCGGGCGATGCCCCTCAACCCTATGCGTGCCTTGACCGCCTCTCCTTCCGAAGAGCGCCTCGGCGGAGTGTGCGGTCGCTACGAGCGCTTAGTAAATTGGCCTGTTGGTGGAGATTTCTCTAGCGAAGATGCATTAGGGTCGATCGCCTCGAGGAGCCGGCGCGAGGCACGGCCCACGTCCCGGACGGCGGCTTCGAAGGCACGCGTATTACGGCGGGAAGGGGCGCGGTAACCGCTGACCTTTCTCACGTACTGGAGCGCGGCGGCCGCGATTTCCTCGTCGGAGGCCGACCCCTCGGGGCGGCGGAGCGTCTTGATGCTGCGGCACATGACCTTACCTTAGTCGCTCCTCCGCAAACCTGGGCATCGCGGTCGACTTCGCGCCCCGCGCGACGGATGGTCCGACGGTGAGCCCGAACGTCGTGCTCCCGCTCCTTTCCTCCATCACCAGCTTGGTCTTCGCCGCCGCCGTGCTCGCGCAGTGGTCCCAGAAGCGCCGTGGGTTCCAGCTGGTCTGGGCGATCGGTCTCCTCTGGTACGGCATCAGCGCCGGCACCGAGTTCCTCGGCTCGGCATTCGGCTGGAACGAGATGCTCTATCGGACCTGGTACCTGATCGGCGCCTTCTTCGTGGCGGCTTATCTCGGTGCGGGCACGATCGTGCTGCTCGCGCGAACCCGCTTCGGATATTTCGTCGCCGCGAGCTTCCTCTTTGGCGCCCTCTACGCGTTCGCGATCCGCGGCCGGTATCCGAGCGACACGATGGCCTTCGCCGTCGTGCTCGTCATATGCATCGCGACCGCGCTCGCGGTCGGTCTCGCGACATGGCGCGCCCGCGCGCTCGTCGCGCCCATCGTGCTGACCGTGCTCGCCGCCGGGTCGGCGATCGCGGCAGCCCTGGTGTTCAGCGCCAACCTGAGCGCGGCGTACGCGCTCGACCCCGCCACCGGCGTGCCGATCGGCGAAGCGATCCCGGGGAACGTTCGGATCCTCGCGGGCCCGTTCAACATCATCGGCGCGTTCGCGCTCGTCGTCGGCGCCATCTTCAGCGCGTACGTCTTCATGCCGAAGCGTCGCGTGCTGGGACGCCGGTCGCTTCCGCCTGCGGTCGCCCAGCTCTATGGAACGATCGCGGTCGCGATCAACTTCCTCGCCTCGCTGCCGCGAGCGGCGGTCGCGCTCGCTCGGGGCGAGCTCCACTCCCGTGTCCCGGCGACCCTTCTCATCGCGCTCGGCGGCTTCATTCCCGGCGTGACCAGCGGCCTGAACCGTTTTGGCATCACCTGGGCGTTCTTCCTCGGAGAGCTCCTCGGCGTCGTGCTCATCTTCGCGGGGTTCGTCGTGAGCACGGAAGTGTTCGGCGCGCGCGTGCGCCTCGGTCCGCTCGTCATGCGGCGCGAGGAGGAAGCGCCCGCCGCCTAACATCCGGAGCGTGCTTGTTCTCACGCGCGCCGACGTCGAGCGGCTCCTGGATCCGGACGGTCTTCGCGAAGCCGTCGCGAGGGCTATGGCGGATCTCTCGGCGGGTCGCGCCTCGATGCCGGCGCGCATCGCCGCGAGCGTGCCCGAGCGAGATGGCCTCCTCGCCGCCATGCCCGCGTACCTGCCGTCCTCCGGCGCATTGACGACGAAGCTCGTCTCGCTCTTCCCGCGCAACGCCGACCGGCCGACGCATCAGGCGGTCATCGTCGCCTTCGACCCGGAAACCGGGACGCCGGTAGCGCTCATGGATGGCGAGGCGATCACCGCGGCGCGTACGGCGGCCGCGTCGGCTCTCGCGACGGATCTTCTCGCGCGAGCGGACCCCTATCGCCTCGTGGTCATCGGGACCGGCGTTCAGGCACGCGCGCACCTGCGCGCGGTGTCACGCGTGCGGCGCTTCGGATCGATCTGCGTGGTCGGCCGTGATCTCGCGAAGGCCAAGGCGTTGGCGATGGAGTTCGGTGCTGGGAATTTCCGCGAGGTCGGCGCCTACGTTCAGATCGAGCAGGCCGTGCGCGAGGCCGATGTCATATGCGCGTGCACACACAGCCCCGAGCCGGTCGTGCGGCGTGAATGGCTCCGCCCTGGAACGCATGTGAACTCGGTCGGGTACAACACCGCCGGACGCGAGATCGACGCCGCGACATTCCGGGATGCGCTGCTCGTCGTCGAGTCGCGCGTCGCGACGCTCGCGAAGCCTCCGGCGGGTTCGAACGACATCGCCATGGCGATCGCGGAAGGCGCGATGACACCCGACCACGTGCACGCCGAGCTGGGCGAGCTCGTGAGTGGCGCGCGCCCCGGGCGCGCGGACGCGGCGCAGATCACGCTCTACAAGTCTGTCGGGGTCGCGGTGCAGGACGCCGCCGCCGCGGCGCTCGTCCTGGAAGGCGCGCGACGCGAGCACGTCGGTCGCGAGGTGGAAATCTAGCTCGGTCTGGCTCTACGAAACGGCGATTTTGGTGGTACGGCGGCCGATGCGGCAGCCGGTGTCGACGAGAGCGCTCGAGATCCACTCGTCGCCGATCTTGGCCTGGACGCGATAGGGCGACGACTTACCGGCATCGAGGGCGGCGACGACTTCATCCGAGATTCCCAGGACCACCCAGGCGACGCCGGCGGACGGCTCACCTTCGATGATGCGCGCGTGACCCTTCTGCCCGGGGCTGAGCGGAATGCACTTACGCGTCTCGACCACATTGTCGTGATCGTCGAGAAGGCGCACGGCTGTTGGAACGAGCTCCGACGTCCCGCCTTCGAGCTGCATCCAGTGCCGATCGCCGTCGTCGTGGATGCAGAAGCGGAACGGGACCTTCGGGAGAAGCCGCGGCATCGGGAGGGACGCCGTCGTCGAACCGGCCGGCACGAGCGCGCGGACCGCGGCGACGATCTTCTCCGCGGCCTCCCCAAGCGCGGGGTGGCCGCCGAGGACCTTCGCGCCGTACGCGAGCTCCATCGTCGCGCGCGCGACGTCGCCGATCGGCAACATGAACTCGATAAAGCGCGCGTACTCGTTCGCCGCCCCGTCGACGTCGCCGCTGTTGGCGAGCATCGCGGCGAGGCGCCGGTGGGCGCCGAGGTCGGTCGGGTCGATCGCGACGGCCGACCACATGAGCGCGAGCGCGGCCACGCGGTTGCCGGCCTGGGTCAGTATCGCGGCGCCCTCTTTGAGCGCGTCGAGGTCCGAGCGGATCCGCTGGGCATCGGTAACTTCGCCCTCGGGCGCGGTAACGAGGGCATCGTCGTGCCCCTCGATGGCCCTCAGGCGGAGATCGTCGCTCATCCCGAACAGTCTTAGTCCTGCGTCAATTCGCTAGGTTGAGTACGTCAAATGCCGTCCCTCATACGGGGGATGCCCAGCTGGCGCCCACCGGCGTCGTGGCGGCGCATCGGCGCGATCGAATCGCACGCCGCGGGCGAGCCCCTCCGGGTCATCGTCGAGGGGCTCGATCCGATCCCCGGCGGGACGATCCTCGAGAAACGGCGATTCGCCCAGGAGCGATTGGACGGCCTTCGCCGGGGGCTGATGTTCGAGCCGCGGGGTCACGCGGACATGTACGGCGCGATCCCCACCGTGCCGGTCACGCCCGACGGCGACCTCGGGGTGCTCTTCCTGCACAACGAGGGCTGGAGCACGATGTGCGGCCACGGGGTCATCGCCCTGGTCACCGTCGCGCTCGAGGCCGGTCTGCTGCCGGCGAAGCGCGAAGTTCGTCTCGACACGCCGGCCGGTCGCGTGACCGCCCGGCCGCGGCAGGAGGGACCCCGTGTGCGCAGCGTCGCATTCGAGAACGTGCCGTCGTTTGTCGTGTCGCTCGACGACGCTGTCGCTGTCTCGGGCTTCGGGGAAGTCCGGTACGACCTGGCGTTCGGCGGCGCGTTCTACGCGTTCGTCGATGCCGCGAGCATCGGCCTCGCACTTACGCCCGAGCGCTTCCGGGATCTGATCGCCGCCGGCGGCGCGATCAAGCGCGCGGTCCAGGCCACGCGCGACGTGCGTCATCCGCGCGAGCCTGATCTCTCGTTCCTGTACGGGACCATCTTCACCGGACCGGCGATGACCGTGGGCGCGGACTCGCGGAACGTCTGCGTGTTCGCCGAGGGCGAGGTCGATCGATCGCCGACCGGCACCGGCGTGTCCGCGCGAGTGGCGATCGAGCGCGCGCGGGGACGGCTCGCTGCGGGAGCGCCGTTCGTCGTCGAGAGCATCATCGGCACGCGATTTGCCGGTCGGTCGGTGCGGGAACTGCGGTGGGAGGGATACGACGCCGTCGTTCCCGAAGTCGAAGGAAGCGCGTGGATCACCGGACGGACTGAGCTGTACTTCGCGCCGGACGATCCGCTTCTCGATGGATTCATCCTTAGATAGAGGAGGGACCTCCCCAAAAAGGGGTCCTTAAGTAACGGCGAGTAGCGAAGAGAGCCTGGTACCGCTGCCCTTCGTCACGGCGCCGCTGCCGGGGCGTTCAGTTCTAGGTGGGAAGCTCCGCCACTGCTCGGCCGCGCTCCTGGCACCAGGATCGTTCGCTCACCGCGCTTGACCGCCGGATGCTGGAGCACGTCGAAGGCCTGTACGGGCCGCCGGCCGAGGTGGCGCAGCCCGACCAGAGACCTGCGCGCGAAGCGGCTGGTCGCGCCCGCCACCGGACCTTTGCGCTCGCCCTTCGGACCCTCCTGCTCTGTGCCCTCGCGGTTCTCGCCGTGTCGGCCTCACCGTACGCGGCCCAGGTCCGCGACTGGGCCGGCACCGTGCCGTTCCTCTCGGCGCTGATCACGGAAGACGCCGCGCTCGATGCGCTTGGACCGAAGTGCGTCGAGAGCCGGGCCCAGCTCGTCGCCGCAGCGACCCAGATCGCGGCGTTCTCGGGCCGGCCGCGCCGTGAGCTTCTCGTGACGTTGAACGGCGGACTCTCGTCGCAGACCCGCGAATCGTGGCCGGTCG
>VBDX01000129.1 GCA_005881885.1 Chloroflexota bacterium | reverse complement strand
GGCCACCACGGCGCGCAGCGAGCTCGGCGCGAAACCGCGCGCACTGCTGGACGGCATCCGCGACACGTTCGGCTTCCCCGGTGACGACGGAGCGCGGTCGGCGGGCCCCGGACGAGACGATCCGCATCGGCGGATGTGAGCGGCATCACGCCACCGTCCCTGATGACCGACGCGCGGTCATAATCTCCCCAGAAGCGGGGGAGGGCGTGCGATGCGTAATGTGCGGCTGACGAGC
>VBDX01000008.1 GCA_005881885.1 Chloroflexota bacterium | reverse complement strand
TCCTCGTTGGCGCGAACTACGGGCGTGGGCTGGCGCTCTCGGCTGGGCTGCCGTTCGTCGGCGTGAACCATCTCGAGGGCCACGTGTACGCGAACTGGCTCTATGAAGTCGATGACGTTCCGCCGGAGCCGGAGCTTCCGGCCATCGTCCTCGTGGTCAGCGGCGCGCACAGCGATCTCGTGCTGATGGAGGCGCACCGTCGCTTTCGGCCGCTCGGACGGACGATCGACGACGCCGCCGGCGAAGCGTTCGACAAGGTCGCCCGACTCCTGCACCTGGGCTTTCCGGGCCGTCGCGGATCGACCGCCAGCGCAGTGACGGCTCGTGCGATTCGTTCTCGCGTCTCGCCGGTAAGGCGTCGGACCCTTCGGCTCGCGTCGCTACCGAGCTCGACGCGCCACGGCACGACGCTTGTCCTCGGCGATCAGTTCGCGACGCAGTTTGCTCCACGGCGTCGTCTTTCCAGCACGGTACTCTCGCCGCGCCCGCTCGCGCATGCGAACGAATTGGGTCGCGTTGGCGAGAATGAAGTCCTCGAGATCGTCGTCGATGGGCAGCAGAACACTCACCGGACGTCCTCGCCAGGTCACAAGGAACCGCTCCCCCTGAGACGACCGCCGGATGATGTCCGAAGCCTTTGCCTTCAATTCGCGAATTCCGACCGCAGCCATGTAGGGAGCCCTCCAGAGTGGACTCGTATGTGACTACATCATGGCGCCGTTGTCCGTGCAGAGGCGCGGCGGCGGGACGCGCAGCGGATGGCCGATCCGTCGCGCGATCTCCTCACGCAGCGCAAGGTTCGCGGCGACGCCGCCGCCGAGGAGCACCGTTTCGACCGCGTGCTCCGCGGCCGCGCGCGCGGTCTTCTCGGCGAGCATCTCGGTGATCGCCTTCTGGAACGACGCGGCCACGTCCGCCACGGGTACGTCGCCCTTCTTCTCCAGCTCGCGCACGAGGCGCAGGACGGCTGTCTTCAATCCGCTGAACGAGAAGTCGAACCGATCGGCGAGCGCTGCGCGCGGGAGCGGGAACGCGTTCGGATCGCCTTCTTTCGCGATGCGCTCGATGATCGGGCCGCCCGGAAAGCCCAGGTGCAGGAGTCGGGCGACCTTGTCGAACGCTTCGCCGGCGGCGTCGTCGATCGTCCGTCCGAGTGGCCGAAAGCGACGGTGCGCCTCCATCAGCACGAGATCGCTGTGCGCGCCGCTGACGACCAGGACGATGGCCGGGAGATCCGGCTCCGGCGGAACGTCGTCGACTTCATAGAGCCAGTTCGCGTACACGTGGCCCTCGAGATGGTTCACGCCGACGAAGGGCAGCCCAGCCGAGAGCGCCAGCCCACGCCCGTAGTTCGCGCCAACGAGGAGGCACCCAATGAGGCCGGGGCCGACCGTCGCGGCGACCGCATCGATCTCGGAGACCTGGCGTCCCGCGTCAGCAAGCGCGTTCACGGTCAGCGCGTCCAGCGCCCGCAGGTGTTCACGCGCTGCGACCTCGGGGACGATGCCGCCCGTGTCTTGGTGGACGAGCTGCGAGGCGACGATGTTGGAGCGGATCCGCCGGCCGTCCTCGACGATCGCGACGCCGGTCTCGTCGCAGGACGTCTCGATCGCGAGGATCCTCAATCGCCCTCCTCGAGCTGGGCCTTGAGCTTTTGGACCCGGTCGCGAACGGCACGGTCGCGCAGCCGCTCGGTCCACATGATCAGAGCGTCCTCGTTGTTGTCCGAGTAATACCGGCGACGGACGCCGGCGCGGCGGAATCCGTATTTCTCGTACAGCTTCTGCGCCGCGAGATTGGATGCGCGCACCTCGAGCGTCAGCCACTCGGCGTTGAGCGCCGCCGCCATCTCGAAGACACGCACGAGCATCCGTTCACCGATCCGCCGCCGGCGCTGATCCGGATGAACGGCGAAGGTCGTGATGTGAGCCTCGTCCACCATGAGCCAGAGGCCCGCGTAGCCGACGATGCGGCCCCCTTCGCGCGCGACGATGTACCGCGCGTTCTTGTTCTGCGTCAGCTCGTGGCGAAACGCGTTCGCCGGCCAGGGGACCGGGAACGAGGCTTGCTCGACCTCCTGCACGCCGTCGATGTCGTCGAGGCTCATGTCCTCGATGACGATGGGAAACGTTGCGACCACGACCTGACGGTACCTCTTACCGGAAGGCTGCGGTAGCAGCCTCCGCGTACGGGCCGAGCGGTAGCTCGGGTCTTAGTCCCGCTTGGGGAGACCGAGCGCGCGCTCATCTGCAGGCGGCGGAGCGAAGGGCTGATCGAAGGAGACCCGGATCGACGGCTGGCGGACGTAGAGCGGCTCGATCTGGCTCACCTGCGGGCTCGCCTCGAGCTCCTTCCAGCCAAGCTCCGCGAGGAAGCCCGCGCGCCGCACGCGTGAGGCCGGCGACGCGAAGAGCGCTTTGGGGCCGAGGAGATCCCGGAGCATCTGCTCGGCATCGGGGTCGATCTCGCCGACGAACAGCGTGTGCGTGCCGATCTGCCGGCAGATCTCGGCGAGGCTCGCGACGATAAAGGGCGAGCGCCGCATCCACTTGCGATTCCGCTCCTGGTAGAAGGCGGCGTAGTACCGATCGCGACCGGCCGGCAGCAGGGGGCACGTGCGCAGCTTCGAGGGCGCGTGCGGGTAGGCGAGGACGTCGAGGGTCGAGATGCCGACGAGGGCGGCACCGCTCCCACGCGCGATCCCCTGCCCCGCCGCGATCGAGACGCGCAGGCCGGTGAACGAGCCGGGTCCGGTCGCGACGGCGACGCGCGTCACCGCGGAGAGCGCGGTCCGCGTCGAGAGCAGGATCCGCTCGATCGCGGGGAAGAGCTCGTCGCCCTGCCGCCGTTGGGCGCGCCAGGTCTCCTCACCAAGAACGTCCCGGCCGTCGAAGAGTGCGACCGACGCCCAGTCGGTCGACGTGTCAAGTGCGAGCAACACTGCTGTGCAGCTCCTCTACGAAGCGCGCCGACCGCGGACCGGTCGCCGAGATGACGACGCGCCTTTTGGTATCAGCGATGTGCTCGAGGCGCACGTCGAGCCGATCGTCGGGCAATGCCGCGCCGGCTCGATCCGGCCATTCGATGACGGTCACGCCGCCGGCCTCGAGGCACTCCTCCCAGCCGGTGTTCGAAAGGTCCGTACCTTCGAGACGGTAGAGGTCGACGTGAAAGAAAGGCAGACGTCCACCGCCGTGCTCGCGAAGGATGATGAACGTCGGGCTCGAGATGTCGGCGGGATCGATGCCGAGACCACCTGCCACGCCTCGCGCGAGGACCGTCTTTCCCGTGCCCAGCTCTCCAGACAGCGCGAAGACGTCGTTCGGTCCAGCGGAGCGGCCCAAACGTTCGCCAAGCCGTTCGGTGTGAAGAGAGGAGTGGCTCACGAGATCGATGGCGCGCCGATCGCGGGGTTCACCCACTCGCGGCTCCGCGCTGGAACTTGCGGCGGTCAAGGATCAGTCGGATCGTGATCCCGAGGAACGATCCGAAAAGGGCCGCCCAGATGGCGAGCCACCACTCCTCTGGGATCGCACAAAGGAAGGCGACGCCGCTGCCGCAGCCGAGCGCGCCGACGAGCGGGATGAAGCCGAGCGCACCGATGAAGGTGCGCCGCCGGGTGAGGGAGCGCTGCTGCGAAGTGAATGCTTCACGCCGCTTTTCCTCCGAGCGCGAGGCTCGTTTATTGGTCTTCCCGGCGCCCTGCTCGTTCGCGTCGCGCCGCGCGCGCCGGCGTCCTCGCCTTCCCACCGGCCGAGGCTATATCAGCGCTTCGCGTGGAAGGCGCGGACGTTCGCCGAGGGCACGACCAGGTCCCCTTGGCGGACAGCGCCCGCGCGTACTTCGCTCGGGAACGTGACCTCACCGTTCACGGTCTCCGCGACGAGCGCGCGGACGCTCGCGTAATCGGGGGCGAGCGCAAGGTCGAGCTCGTCCGTCGCGAACACCCCGGCATCGGCAGGCGCGAAGACGAAGAGCCGAGCCGATGCCGTATGGATCGCGGCGCGCGAGCCCGCCAGCGCGGCGAGCGGCCCGAAGATAGCGGCGGGAAGCGCTGCGCCGCCGAACGCGATGAGGCAGATGACCGTCGGGCGGTCTTCGCGGCCGGCATGACCCGAGGCGGTGAGGCTCTCGCCGTACACGACCCTGAGTCCCGCCACGGGCGCGCCGCCGGCAACGAGCCCGGATACCCCGCACGCGTGCGCGCGCGTTAACACCTCGGCGGATACGCGTGCGCCGCCGATCATGATTCGGCCCCCGAGCCGCACGTCGAGGCGCGAGGGGGCGAGGTCTTCCATCGGCGCATTCACGCCAAGGGTCAGCTCGCCGATCGCGTCAGGTCCGTACGCGGCGGCGGCCTCGATGCACCAGGCCTCGCCCTCGACGGTCACACCCGCGTCATCCGAGCGCGTAACGGCCCCGTCGAGCGTCGACCGTACGATCCAGCGACCGACTATCGGCGCAACGTAGACGTCGCCATCCGCGGTCAGATGGAGCAGCCGCCCGTCGATGGGGGCGGTAAGGGTCCGCGGAAAACGTCGGCCGGTCCGCGCGAGAAGCGTCCCCGCGGACACCTCGCTTCCGACCGGCACACGCAGCTCGCGCTCCATGTCGGCCGTCTGCAGGCCAAGGCGGCGGGCCCCTTTCAGGCGGATCGCCGTGCCGAGCGCCATGCCGGCAGCGATCACGTCCCCGGCGTTCACGGCCTGGCCGACGGCCGTTCGCTCGACTACGCCGATGGGCAGGGGATGGTCCGCGCTCCAGCGCGCGTGCCGCCAGGTCACGCGACACCCATCGACGGCAGGGCGCGCAGCGTGGCGTGCCATCGCGACACGGCGGGGATCCGCTCGGCATCGCGATTCGGGAGCACGAGGGGACGGCCGCGCGCATCGATAAGGACCCCGAGCGCGCCGGCGTGAGCGATCCCCTTCACACGCGCGCCCTTGACCGACACATCGACGTCGCCCGAGATCGGCACGAGCATGAACGCGCCACGCGCGACGCGATGCTCGGCCCGGCCGCCGGCGTGCGTGAGCCGCACGATCGCCGAGCGGCGCGGCGAGATGGAGAGAACGAGCGCGATCCGTTCGGCGCGGCCATCGTCAGGCTCGCGGAACACCGTCGTAAGTGCGGTGGGCTCGAGCCCGTCGACGGCGACGAGAAGGGTTTGCGCCGGACGCGGGAAGGATGCGGCGCGACCGGTCACGAGCACGGCCGGTGACGCGCGCATCGCGGCGACGTCGAGCCCCGCGTACTCGGCGTCTCGGAGCGCGTGGGCGATCGCCTCGCGCGCGAGCGCCATCTCGAGCGCGAGCGCGGACTCGGTCGCCGGTAGCGCGCCGGGCCACAGCGCCCGGTTGAACACGCGCTCGAGGAGCGCGGGCGCGTCGACTGGACGCGGCAGCCAGCGCCGCACGCGGTCGAGACCCGCGCGCGCCACCACATGATCGGCAGCGGCACCGAGACCGAGCGGCACGATGTGCGCCGCCTCGAGCTCCTCCGCGCGCGCGAGCACGCAGGACGTCGAGGACTCGGAAACATCGATGACCAGCGCATCCCCGCGGGTCGACGCCGCGAGCGAGCGCGCCGCATCCTCGATGAGCTCATCGCGAAGCGTCAGGTCCTGATCAGCGCCGCGGCGGAAGGCGCGGAGCGCGACGACGAGCTCCGCCACGTCGCTCGATACCTCAAACGGGAGACCCGCCGCGGCGGGTCGGAGCTGATCCGCCACCCGAGCATCGGCGATCGCGAAGATCCTCGGCGCCGGCCGCTGCAACAGGCAGCCGAGCCGGAGGGCCTCGAGGAGCTCGGCCATGGCCGCGACACCCTTTGGCTCAGGGCGTACGAGCACCGCGTCTGGTAGCGCATCCCGGAGAGCCTGTGCGAGCTCACCGAACGAGCGTGGATCGTCGGTGGGCACGACGGCGCTCGGCTCTGCCGCCGCGGCGAGGGCAACGCGGGCGACCTCGCGACGCGAAGCGTCGTCGCGGCCATAGAGGAGCGCGACGCGCAACGGCCTCCCGAGCCCGACGCGGGCTTTCTCGACCGGAGCTTGCTCTCCGGTCGAGATCGTCACCGTGCCGGGGTCGTGGTGCGCGCCGCCTCGCGTACGAAGGCGCCGAAGATGCCTTCCACTTCCGAAGACATCCCTTTGTCCTTTCGTATCCGCTCAGGGTGCCATTGCACGCCCACCAGCCACCGGTATTTGTCCGACTCGAACGCCTCGATGAGATCGCCGACCAGAGCCGTCGCACGGAGAGATGGGCTGAGCTCTTTCGACCTGACTGCCTGATGGTGCCGCGAATTGACGGCCAATGCCCTTCCCCCGCACGCAGCCGCGACCTTCGAAAGCGGGTCAATGAGCACATCGGCATGGAGACGGACGGAGTCGGGACCCCCGGGTGGTTGGTGGCCCTCGACGTGGAGCACGAGCGTGCCGCCCAGGGCGACATTCACAAGCTGGAAGCCGCGGCAGATGCCCAGCACCGGGATGTCTAGCGCAAGCGCCTTCTCGAACGCGTGAAACTCGAGCTCGTCGCGCTCGAGATCCGGCTCGGTCGCGAGATGCCGCGGGTCCGACTCTCCATAGCGAGCCGGAGCGATGTCGGGACCTCCCGCCAGGCAGAGACCCTCGATGTCGTCGGTCATCTTCTTGCCAGGCTCGAGGATCACGACCTCGGCCTCTGCTCTCTCGAGCGCCTCGACATAGTTCGCACGAGAAGCCAACGCGCGCGCCGTGTCGGCCTTGCCGACGGTGAGGGCTATACGCGGACGTCGGGTCACTAGAGTCATGGTATGGAATCGCCGAGGCTTGCGCGGTCGATGAGCTCGATCAATACGCCGCCCGAAGCGCGCGGGTGGATGAACGCGACCCTCCCCTCCGCACCACGGCGTGGTGCCTGATCGATCAGCTCGACGCCGTCGCGATCGAGCGAGCGCAGCGTGACCGCCAGGTCCTCGACCACGAAACACACGTGATGGAGCGAGTTCCTTCCCCGCTCCGCGAGGAACCTCGCGACGCCCGACTCCGGGTCTGTAGGCTCGATCAATTCGACGCGTTGCCGCCCCTCACCGAGGAACGTCACGCGCACGCGCTGGTCCGGAAGCGCGCGCACGGGCTCCGCGCGTAGCCCGAGCGTGTCGCGATAGAAGGGAAGCGCGTCCTCGATCCGCGGGACCGCGATGGCGATGTGGTGCAGCGGTCCCAGGTTCATGTCCGCGGCGGGACGTATGTGCCGAACACCTCGCGCAGATCGGCGCAGATCTCGCCGAGCGTGACGTCCGCCTCGACGGCGGCCAGGATCAGCGGGACGAGGTTCGCGGATCCCCGCGCCCCGGTGACGAGATCCGTCCGCGCCTTCTTCGCGCGCGCGGCGGCGCGACTCGCGCGGAGCTTGGCCAGGCGCGTCTTCTGGCGTTCGACGACGCTTTCGTCGACACGAAGGATGGGAACCTCGGGCTGCTCGCCTTCGGCCCGATACGCGTTGACGCCGACGATCACTTTCTCTCCGCTCTCGACCGCGCGCTGTTGTTTGTACGCGGAGTCCTCGATCGCGCGCTGCTGGTATCCCCCTTCGATCCCGGCCAGCGCTCCCCCTAGGCGGTCGATCTTCACGATCTCGGCCCGCGCTCGCTGCTCGATGTCGGCGGTCAAGGCCTCGATCGCGTAGGCGCCGCCCAACGGGTCGATCGTCTCGGCGACGCCGGACTCTT
>VBDX01000232.1 GCA_005881885.1 Chloroflexota bacterium | reverse complement strand
AGCATCACGATCGTGTTCGACGAAGGCCAGGACACCGGCCCAGACAACTTCGGGCTCGCGGTCCTCGACAACATCGACGTGAACGGCACGCTCACTGGCGCCGGTCAGTCGAGCAATAAGGACCATGGGAAGGGCCACGGCGAAAAGCACGACAAGAACCACGGAGACCACGACAACGACGACAACGACAATGACAACGACGACCAGGGCGACGACTAGCGCACCGACTCTGAGCTCAAAAACAGATGAGGCGGCCCACGTCGGGCCGCCTCGTCGCGTCAGGCGATCGGCGGGGTCGTTCCCAGATGCTTCGCGGCGAATGCGATCTCACGCTCGATCTGCCGGATCTGCTCGTCGATCACGAGCGAGCCATGCCCGGCGTCGTAGCGATATTCCTCGAACGGCTTTCCGAGCTCGCGGAGGCGCGTCTGGTAGATGTCGACGCTTCGTGATGGGCAGCGGGGATCGTTCTGCCCGACGAGGACGAGCAGCGGCACGCGGACGCGGTCGATGTAGGTGAGGGGGTTGCTGCGGTGATAACTCTCCGGGACGTCCGCGGGCGTTCCACCGAACAGGGCCGCGTCGTACCGCTTCAGCGGTTCCATCTCGTCTTCGAATGCGGCGACGTAGTCCCCGATCGGCACGACGCCGATGCCGAGCGACCAGCGCTCGGGCTGCATGCCGAGTCCGAGGAGTGTCAGGTAACCACCCCATGACGCACCCGACAGGATCGTGCGCTTCGGGTCGACGATGCCCGCGCGCACTACCGTGTCGTGCACCTTCGCGAGATCCTCGAGCTCGGTAACGCCAGGCCGCCCTACGATCGCGTCCCGCCACGCCTTTCCGTACCCGCTCGAGCCGCGGTAGTTGACGAGCACGACTGCGAAGCCGTGATCGACCCAGGCCTGCACCGCGGCGGAAAAGGCATCCTGATCGTGAGCCTCCGGTCCGCCGTGCACGATGAAGATGGTCGGGTGCGGCCGGGGGCGTCGCGGCTCCGCGATGAAGAGGTGGATGCCGTCCACGTCGAGCTCCTGGTAGATCGCGCCGACGGGCGCGGGTTCGCCCGGCCCGCGGAGCACGACACCGACGCGCACCGACCGGATCTCGGTCGGCGTCGCCGCGTTCGTCCACTGGTACCAGACGTCGCCGTCCGGGCGGACTCGCGCCGCTTGGATCGTGCCTGGGTCTGTCTCGAGCCGATTAAGCCCCCGCTTCGCGAGGTCGTAGCGGTAGAGCTCCCCCCGTCCGCGGTATTCGTGTCCGATCAGAAGCGCACGGCCGTCGGGATACCACTCGGCGAATGTCTCACCAGGGAGATCAAGCTCGACGTCGTCGGTCGAGTTCGCTCGCGGGTCGAAGACGAGCGGCTGGCGGCGGCCGCGCCGGTCGTGCAGCACGAGCAGACGCTGGTCGCCACGCACCGGGGACCAGCGGACCGGCTGGAGGCCCTTGCCCGGACCGTCCCAGAGCTCGGCAATGGCGCGTCCCTCGAGGTCGACGACGCGGACCGCGCGGTTGCGGCTGTCGCCGTGCTCGGAATGCGCGATCGCGAGGAGTGCCTCGTCGGGCGAGAGGTCGGCGACGGTCGCGCTCTCTGGATGTTCGTAGATAAGTCGCGGCGGCTGGCCCTCGCGGAGGACGTACATCGTGGTGCCCTCGTCGCTGCGCGACCGGCCGAGGACCGCGAAGCCCGCTCCCGGGGCGAGCCACGCGCTGTACGCCGGCGCGAGGTCGGGGGCGATCGGCTCGCCGGTTCCGCCGGCGAATGGCGTGCGGACCCAGCGGCCGAGCTCGTTCCCCTTCTGGTCGTCGAACCACCAGATGTGCACACCTGAGGGATCGAGCCGGCTCGGGACGCGGAACCCGGTGCCTTCCGCGCGATCGGTGACCTGACGATGCCGATCCGTCCCCCGATCCCACGCGTAGACCTCGAAGCGTTCGCTGGCGTTCGAGAGATAGACGAGCCGGTCGGGATCGTCACGTGCCCACGACGGGAATCCGAGCCGCGTCGCGCGGTAGCGACGCTTCCATGCGACCTCGGTCGCGGCCACGGGCTGAGCGATCGTCACGGCGTTGGAGTGTATTGGCGATCGCAGATCACAACTCGTCGGCGCGGCGTCAGACAGACCGCATCGGCCGAGTAAGATCCGCGAGGGGCAGGAGTAGGCTTCCGAGCGCTAGCGAACAAGGGGAGGAAAACGATGGGCAAGTTCGAAGACGCCAGGCGAAAGTTCGCCGCTGCGATGACCAAGCGCGATCCCGATGCGATCGCGAATGCCTACGCGACCGATGCGGTCGCCTATGACCCGATGTACCCGGAGCCGCTTCGCGGTCGTGACGCGATCAGCAAAGACGCCACGGGTTTCATCCGAGCGTTCCCGGACCTCCGTTTCGAGATCGTGACCGTCATCGAGAAAGACGAGAAGACAGGCGCGGACGAAGTGCGCTTCACCGGCACACACACCGGACCGCTGGAATCTCCGACCGGCGCGCAGATCCCGGCGACGAACAAGCGGATCGATGTCAAGGGCGCCTCCTTCGTTCGACTCAACGAGCGCGGCGAGATCACGGAGGAGCGCCGCTACTACGATGTCGGAACGCTCCTGCGACAGCTCGGGCTCGCTCCCGAGCAGGCGACCGAGCCGGTCGGCGCACAGCGGTAGCTCAAGTCGCGATAGCCATCATTCGCTGACGGGGCCCGGCGCGGTCAATCGGCGTCATCCGCGCCGGGTCGCTCGTCCAGCGGGACCATGCCACCTGCTCGGAGCCTTCGGTCTGCGGCGACCGCGGTACCAGATGACGATCCCGAGGATCGCCGCGGGCACGACGACGAGTATCGGCGTATTCACGGGAATCCCGACGCAGCAGTCGTGCGGTGTCACGTCGAAGAGGACCGGCGCGGCGGCGACGATCCATGGCCACTGCAGCGGCCGGCTCGAGAGCCACGCTGGGATCGTCAGCGGGTCGATCGGGGCGAAGGTACGAAGCCACCACGGCAGCGCGGTGGCCGCCGCGATCACCGGAGCCGTGAGGATCAGCGCGAGGTTGGCGGCGACGAGGAGAGCTCTCGCGGGCGAGGGCGGGAACGCGATCGCGAACCACGGCGCCAGCGCGCAAGCGATGGTCGCAGCGAGCGCGAGTCCCCGCGGAACGCTCTGCGGGTTGAACGACGCGACCGTGATGACCACCGCAGCAAGGACCGCCGCAACCCGTGCATCCATCGGTCGACCACCGAGCCTCGCTCCGGCGAGGATGAACAGCACCGCGCCGACCGTCCACCCGGTCGCGTCATTGATCCAGAGCGGCAGGCGGAGCTGCGTAGGGAAGACCGGGTCGAGCGCGTGCAACGAGGCGAACACCGCGGAAGCGAACGACAGGCTGCCAGCGAGCAGGAGTGCGGCGATGGCTGCCAGGTAGAGAGGTCGCCGCACGGGTCCCCGAGCTAGCGGCCGTCCCGATGGACGCTGAACA
>VBDX01000231.1 GCA_005881885.1 Chloroflexota bacterium | reverse complement strand
GTCGTAGTTGGCCGGATCCCCCACGCCGAGATCCTCGCCGAAGTCGAGCGCGAGAACTCCACTGCCGTAATAGCAGTAGGCCATTCCCTCTTTGGCTCGCAAGACCTGCTCCGCGGTGACGCCGTCGCCTCGAACGAAGAGGACCGCATGACGAATCAGTTGAAGCCTCCTAACCCCCGGGGTACCACGCGCGTAACCCCCGGCCGTGATGAAAATCGGCGAGGCCCCGTCCTGTCAAGTGCTCCCAGGTTTCGGGGCCTCGCCGTTGCTCACTCCCTCAGGTCTGTTTTGTCGGTACTCGCTCCGCGCTCGCGAATCTCGACTACTTGCCGATCGCGGTGTTGTACTCCTTGATTGATTGATCGAGGCTGGCCTTGGGATCCTGGTTCTGGAGGATAACCCGGTCGATCGCGTTCTTCCACGCGTCCTGCAGCTGGCTGTAGTGGGTCGTGGCGACCAGCGCCCGGGCGTTCGTCATGTCGGAGATGAAGACCGGCAGTCCGTTGAAGTCTTTCGCCGCGGGCAGCTCGTACCAGCCTTTCAGCGGCTGCAACAGGCCCGTGTTCTTGAACCAGCGGTTCGGATCGCTGTACATGTAGTTCAAGTAATTCCAGGCGGCGGCCTTCTGTGCGTCGGTCGCGTTCGTGTTCACGACAGCCGGATAGCCATAGAGGAAGTTCGGGCCGGCACCTGCCTTCGGCATCGGCGCGACGGTGATGTTGCCCTTCATCGCGGGGTTGAGTGACTCGATGAAAGCGACCGCGTTGGGGCCGCCGTAGGACATCACGTCCTGCTCATTCGCGAAGTCGTTGTACGGAGAGTTGCCGACATTCGTTGTCACCTTCGGGTCGACGATGTTCGCCTTCCATATCTTGAGGACCTGAACACCCTTGTCCGAGTTCCATACGGGATTGCCAGCGGCGTCGAAGAACTCACCTTGGAGCTGCCACATCAAGTCGGTGGTCATGTTGATGTACCACTGGATCGCTGCCGTGCGGAACTCGAAGCCCTTCTGCGTGATCCGGCCGTTCGCGTCGACCTTCTTCAGCTTGCTCTGCAGCGCAGCGACCTGATCCCACGTCTTCGGGACGTCGGTCGCGAGATTCAGGCCGGCCTGAGTGAACTTTCTGTTGTTGACGAAGAAGCTCCACGAATTCTGCTGCGTCGGCAGTCCGTAGACATTCCCATCGAAGATGTAGGAATTGATCGTCCCGGAGACATACCGATCGATGAGGTCCTGCTGCTTGTTGCCACACATCGCCGTTGGGATGGCGGGCGAGATCAGCTTGTTGTCGTAGAGGACCCGCACCTGCGCCATATTCGTGCCGACAATCGTCGGACCGCCTCCGCTCGACGCGGCCGCGAGGAACTTCGTGTTCGAATCGTTCGAGTCGAGGCCCCCTGTGTAGGTGATGTGCACGTTCGGGGTGATGTTGACATCACCCGCCGGAGCCGGGCAGTCCTTCGGTGTCGCTGCCATGAGCGGCCCTTTGGGGGATGCGGCCGCCGATCCCGGCGGGGTGGCCGTCGACGGACCCGATGACGGCGCGGTCGTTCCGCCGGCACACGCGGAACCTACGAGCACGAGAGCTAAGAGCGTGACGACAAACGATTTCTGCATGACCCCTCCTCCGCCTCGCGGTACTGGGCGAGGCATATCACGCCGTCATATTGTTCGTCAACGCCAAACGGCCGACGACGAATGAGGTAATCGCTGGGCATGAGCGGACGCGACCCGCAAGCGACCGAGTCTCGGGGCATGCGACTCCTCGGCCAGAGCAACCTCGCCGGGTTCGGAAACGGCGGCGAGGGAATGGGCCTACTGGAGCAAAAGGGTCGCCGCACCCTCTTTGTCGCTCACGAATCAGCGCCAAAGAACTTCAGCGCCGTCGACGTGACCGACCCACGAAAGCCGCGCGTCGTGTACCAGTCGGATTTACCTCACGCGCGAGTCCGCTCAAACTCGCTGTCGATCTTCGGGACGCTTATGGCGGTGGCCTACCAGGTCGCCTCGCTAGGCGACGCACCCGCGGGCATCGAGTTGTTCGACGTGGCCGATCCCGCGCATCCGCGCAGACTCGGAACGTTCGACACCTCTGGGCCACACTCTCGCGGCGCGCACTGGGTGGGCCTCGTTGGCGACCGGGCATACCTTGCGACTGGGATGCCAGACTTCGAGCCGACCCATCGACTGGACGACCAGTTTGTCGTCATCGTCGACGTCGCCGACCCCTCCCGACCCCGAGAGATCGGACGCTGGTGGCTTCCCGGAACACGACGAGGTGACCCCGCACCGCCCCCAACCCGCCACCCCATCCACGATGAAGGCTTCAGACCGCACAACGTGACGGTGCGTTCCGAACGACCGGATCGCGCGTATGTCGCTTACGCCGACGCGGGCGTGATCATCCTCGACATCTCCGACCCTGGTCGGCCGCGACTCATCTCCCGGCTCGACTATCACCCGCCCCTCCCGGGATTCACGCATACCGTGCTACCGCTCCTGGGCCGCGGACTGCTGATCGTGACGGACGAAGCCGTGACCGATCATTGCCAGGACCATCCAAAGATGCTGTGGGTGATGGACGCGAGTGTCGAGTCCAACATCGTGCCGCTCGCGACCGCGCCGCTCCCTTCCACGGCGGACCACTGCGCTCGAGGAGGACGGTTCGGCGCGCACAACGTTCACGAGAACGATCCGACTCCGACCTCGTGGCGTTCCGAGACGGAGATCTTCGGAGCGTTCTTCAATGCGGGGGTGCGCGCATTCGATGTCAGCGATCCCTTCCAGCCGAGGGAGATAGGTCACCTCGTTCCTCCCGCGCCGGCCGGATCCCCTGCCGGAGCGATCCAGATCACCGACGTGTTTGTCGGCGCACGGGGCCTCATCTACGCGATCGATCGCTTCACCGGCGGTCTTTACGTGATCGAGCGAACGGCATAGACGGCCGGCATCCGGCTCAGAGGGCGAGATGAACCACACCCGCTCGCTTCGCAGCGGTGATGACCGATGGGCGCACGAAAACGTCGGGATAGCAGCCGAATGTCGCGTGCCTTCATCCGCTGACTCTCGCGACCCTCGCGACCCTCGCGCAGTGAGGGCATGAGCTTCGCTTCGCTCGGATCGCGGCTGATCAGGAGTTAGACGACCCACAAAAGTCCGCGCGACCGAACGCTCTCGCCCCGATGGCGGATTCGACCGGCGGTCACGCAGTTTTCCGGTCTGGTTGCGGTCAGAACTGAGGTCAGAGCGCGAGCGAGCACGCGAGAAACCGCGATCTTTCTGAGCCGACGGGCAGACTCGAACTGCCGACCGGCGGTTTACGAAACCGCTGCTCTACCGGCTGAGCTACGTCGGCGCGGATTTGCTAATG
>VBDX01000230.1 GCA_005881885.1 Chloroflexota bacterium | reverse complement strand
GTCTACCTGCTGCCGTTCTCGCAGCCATCCTGGGGCCTACTCATCAATAACAAGAAGTTCACGGCCGCCGGCCTGTCCCTTCAGACGGACATCCCCAAGACCTGGGACCAGGTAGCGGCGCTCCAGAGCAAGCTGAAGAAGACCGACGCGAACGGCCGGATCACGCAGAAGGGTTTCGAATTCCGCTACACCGCGGGGCCGCATTGGATGGCCATGCTGTTCTCGAGCATGGTCCAGGACCTCGGCGGGAAGGTGGTCGACGACCAGGGCAGCCCGCTGTTCACCTCGCCTGAGGCGGTCCGTGCGCTGACGGAGTGGAAGAAGACCGTCGTGGCGCCACAGATCAGCAAGAACGTGCAGCCGTCGCCGTACCAGGACTTTGCCGACGAGCAGGACGTCATGTCCTACGGTGGGCTGAACGCGATGAGCTTCGCGATTCGTCTGAATCCCGCGCTGAAGGACAACATCACGTTCGCCGAGCTGCCGACGATCTCGGGCAAACCGGGCAGCATCAAGTACTCGTTCAACTACGCAGTCAACAAGAACATCAGTGACACCAAGAAGTTCGTGGCCTGGGATTACATCCACTTCACGCTGAGCGATCCGGGGCGAGCGGTCGAGCACTTCAACAACACCGGCTCGATCCAGCCGCTGAAGGACTGGTACAAGGATCCGAAGGTCGCGTCGACACCGTTCCTCGACACGGCCATCAAGGTCATCGAGGGTGCGTACCCTCTGCCGCGAACGAAGAACTACAACGCGCTGCAGGCGGCCCTGGCGAACGCCGTCTCGAGGGTGGCCCTCAACAACGCCGACCCGGCGCAGAGCCTCGCCGCGGCCCAAGCTGAATACAACAGCGCCATCGGTAAGTAGGGCGATCAGCACTGGACGTCGATACGTTTCCCGGGCGGGCGCGCACGGCGACCCGCCCGGGAAGGCGATTCCGGACCTGGTGAGCGCGTGCCGGTCATCGATCTTCATGCCCACCTCACACCGCAGCGGTTTCAGGCGGCGATCCGTACGACCGGGGAGTGGCACGGACTGACATCCCGTACCGGCGAGCTGCAGGTGCCCGGATTCCGGCGAACCCCCGACCAGCGACTTGCGGACATGGATGCGTTGGGTGTCGACATGCAGGTGATCTCACCGAATGCGGGGTTCTATCAGTACGGCAACGATCCCGCCACGACGAGCGTGATCGCCCGCGACTGCAACGACGAGATCGCCGAGATGTGCGCTGCCCACCCGGACCGTTTTGCCGGCTTCGCGACCTTGCCGATGCAGGACGTTCGCGCCGCGGTCGCGGAGCTCGAGCGGGTGATGGTCGAGCTCCACTTCAAGGGTGTGATGGTCAATGACCACGTCAACGGGCGTACGTTCGACGAGCCAGAGTTCAGCCCGTTTTGGGAGGCGGCCGAGCAGCTTGGCGCGGTCGTCTTCTTCCACCAGGGCAGCGACACCGTCGTCATCGTGCGGATCGATAGGTACCACCTCGACAACTCGGTCGGAAACCTCACCGAGCGCGCCCTGACGTTCGGTGCGATCGTGGGCGGAGGTGTCATCGACCGGCACCCGAAGCTGAAGCTGCTCTTGGGGCATGCAGGGGGCTACACCGCCTTCGGCATCGCGCGAATGGATAAGGCGTGGGAGGCGGCACGCGAGCTCGTGAAGGAAGGCGTCGACCCCGGGTTGGGAGAACAGCTACGCCGGCTTGATCGTGCCTGTGGTCGCCGACGCCTTTGGGGTGCTGCTGATGCGCCAGTATTTCTTGTCGTTGCCGAGCGAGCTCGTCGACGCCGCGCGGGTCGACGGCGCCGGCCACCTGCGGACGTTCTTCACGATCGCGATCCCGAATGCCTGGCCGGCCATCGTGACCCTCGCGATCTTCATGTTCCAGGCCACGTGGGACGAATTCGTGTGGCCGTTCCTGATCGTCAACTCCAGTGAAATGAAAACGGTGCCGCTCGGGGTCCAGTCGTTCCAGGCCGGCGAGCTCTCGAACTTTCCGGCGGTCATGGCGATCTCCGCCGTGGCCACGATCCCGCTCGCGACGCTTTTCCTCATCTTCCAGCGCTACTGGATCCGCGGCGTTGCCACGAGTGGCATTCGCGGCTGAGCTTCACGAACACGAGCCCGGTCTCCCACACGTCCGATTTCGTCGGGCTCGCGAACTACGTCAGCCTCACGCGCGACCCCCAGTTCGCGCGTGCTCTGACGATCACGGGCTACTACGTATTTGGCACGGTCCTGCCTGTCGTCATCATCTCGCTCGCGATCGCGCTGCTGCTCAATCAGAAGATCAAGGGTCGCGGCCTGTTCAGGGTCATGCTGTTCTTCCCGGCGATCATCCCGATCATCGTTGTGCCGATCCTGTGGCAGTTCCTCTTCCACCCGTACGGGCTCGTGAACACCGCCGTGGTCCAGCCCCTCGGTTTCGAACCGATCAACTGGCTGACCTCGACCGGCGCGGTCATCCCGGCGTTCATCATCTCCACTTCCTGGCGGATCGTCCCTCTGTGCATCGTGATTTTCCTGGCGGGTCTTCAGACGATCCCGGAGGAGCTCTACGAGGCGGCGAAGGTCGACGGCGCCTCGATGCTCCATCAATTCCGCTACGTCACGATTCCGAGGCTCAAACCGACCATCCTCGTCGTCGTCGTCTTCGCCATGACGCTGACCGCGAAGAACCTCGTCTTCATGCTGGTCATGACGAATGGCGGGCCGGACAACGCCAGCCGGACGCTGTCGCTGTTCATCTACGAGATGGGCTTCCGCTTCTCGAGGTTCGGCTACGCGAGCGCGGGGGCGATCGTTCTGCTGGTGCTGATCATCATCCTGACCGCCATAAGCGTTCGGATCTTCCGGACGGACGACTAGCCCGATGTTCGGACGCCGTCTCCAGTCGCGGATCGTGATCGCGGGTACGTACGTCCTGCTCGCAGCCTGCAGCTTGATCTTCCTCGTCCCGATCTTCTGGATGGTGTCCACATCACTCAAATCCACCGACCACGTCTTCGACCTGCCGATCGCGTGGATCCCGGCCGACCCGCAGTTCC
>VBDX01000033.1 GCA_005881885.1 Chloroflexota bacterium | reverse complement strand
CGCGGACGGTCTCACCGTCCTCGATCCCGCCGACGCGACGGACCAGAACGGGTTCGTGGTCACCAAGGACACCGCCAGCTCGAAGAATCTGAAGAAGCTGAGCGACCTCGCGCCGGTGGCGAAGGACATGATCCTCGGCGGCCCGCCGGAGTGCCCGCAGCGGCCGTTCTGCCAACTCGGCCTCAAGAACGTCTACGGCCTCACGTTCAAGGACTTCAAGCCGCTAGATGCTGGGGGTCCGCTGACCGTCGCGGCGCTCGAGGGCAAGCAGATCGACGTCGGGCTGCTCTTCACCAGCGATCCGAGCATCGTCGCGAAGAACTTCGTCCTCCTCGACGACGACAAGCACCTGCAGCTCGCCGACAACATCGCGCCGGTCGTTCGGAAGGACCTCATCTCGAAGGACGACGGGACGCTGAAGAAGCTCCTGAACTCCATCAGCGCGAAGCTGACCCAGGCGGAGCTCAACGACATGAACAAGCAGGTGGCCGTCGATAAGAAGGACAACAAGGACGTCGCGGCGGCGTGGTTGAAGAAGCAGGGACTGATCAAGTAACACGGCCGCGCTGGCTATCGCTCGGCGGCGCGCTCCTATCGGGAGCCGCCGCCGCGGCCTGGGGCGACGGAGAGACCGAGGTATTCGCGCTACACGAGGACGGTCAGCTCTGGAACCGCTACTGGGACGGCGCGAGCTGGCACGATTGGAAGTCTCTCGGCGGTGCGTTCGGCGGCGAGCCGGCAGCGGCAGCGCGCGACGCCGAGCGCATCGACCTCTTCGCGATCGGCACCGACGGCGTGCTCCGGCATCGCTGGTGGGACGGCAGGCGCTGGGTGGAGTGGCGCGCGGTCGAAGACGCGCCGCGCGGTGCTCGGGCAGTGTCCTGCGCGTGGAGCGGCGGGCGCCTCGACGTGTTCGTGTGGGGCGCAGACGGCGCGCTGCACCACGCGGACCTCGCGTGAGCGAGCAGTTCGATTTCGTGATCATCGGCGCCGGCGCGTCTGGCGAGGCGGCCGCGCATTACGCGCGGGCGCGCGGCGCGTCGGCGGCCCTCGTCGAACAGGATCTCTTCGGCGGCACGTGCGCGTTCTGGGGCTGCATGCCGTCCAAGACATTGCTCCACGCGGCCGCGGTCAGGGCGTGCGGTGGCGACTACTCGTGGGAGAGGGCCTCCGCACGCCGCGACTACATGATCGTCCGCGAAGGCCGCGACTATCCCGATGACTCGGGGCACATCCGCGCGTACGAAGCCGCGGGCATCGTGCCGGTTCGCGGCACCGCGCGCATCTCGGGTCCGGGCAACGTTGTCGTGCAGGTCGACGGCAAGCCACGGGAGCTGGAGGCGCGAAACATCGTCGTTGCCGTCGGTTCAGTCGGCAAAGTGCCGACGCTCGAGGGCCTCGCGGAAGCCGGGTTCTGGACGAACAAAGAGGGCACGAGCCTACGCGAGCTGCCCAGGAGCATCGTTCTCCTGGGGGCCGGGCCATCGGGCACCGAGCTTGCGCAGGTCTACGGGCGTTTCGGCGTGCGCACGGTCGTCGTGAGCCCCCGGCAGGTGAATCCAACCGATCACCCGCGGAGCTCGGCCAGGCTCGCCAAGGCGCTCCGCGATTCAGGCGTCGACGTGCGCGAGAACGCACGAGCCCAGCGCGTGCGCCCGCGCGCGGGGAAAGGCGGCGAGCATGTCGTCGAGCTCGCGGGCGGCTCGACGGTCGAGGCGGAGGTCATCGAGCTGAACGTGGGGCGCACTGCGGCGCCGGCGCTGCGACGACTGGGCCTCGAGAACGCCGGCGTGCGCTACGACGGCGGCGACTTTCTCGAGGTGGACGACCGCTTGCGGATCGCGGACCACGTCTACGGGATCGGCGACTGCGTCGGCCACGAGCTATCGACACATCTCGGGCACTACGAGGGCGAGACCGCGGTCAAGATCGCACTCGGCGACGACCTCCGCGCCGACTTCAGCGCGGTCCCGCGAGCGGTCTACACCGACCCGGAGAGCGCCGGCGTCGGTCTCCTGGTCAATCAGGCGAAGGAGCGCGGCATCGACGCCTACGAGGAGACCGCGGACCTTGGGACCAGCGCGAAGGGCTACGTGAGCGAGTCCGAGGGGCACGTCTCGATCGTCATCGACCGGAAGAACAAGGTCGTCGTCGGCGCTTTCATCGCGGGCCCCGCGGCGTCGGAAGCGATCCACGAGGCCGTCCTCGCGATCAAGCTGCGCACACCGATCGCGACGCTCGCCGAAACCATCCATGCGTTCCCGACGGTCGCGCGCGTCATGGGCGGACTCTTCGCGAAGGCTGCGCTGGCGCTCCGTTGACCGAGGAGTACATCACGCTGCTCGACTGGCGGCGCCGCGTCGCGGATCTGTACTCGGGGGTGCGAGCGACGCTGCGCACGGACGCGCCCGCGACGCACGCGCTCTGGCGCTCGACGCGCGACGAGCTCTTCCGCACCCATCCGCAGTCACCGTTGCCTGTTGACGAGCGCGCGACGTTCCGCGGCCTGCCGTACTTCGCCTACGACCCGCGCTTCGCTACGCGAGCGCGGGTGCGCCCGCTGCCCGAGGAGCGGTACGACGTGCCTTCGAGCGGCGAGGGCGTTATCCCGTTCGTACGTATCGGCGCCGTGGACCTCGAGTGGGGCTCGCTCGAAGTGTTCTGGCTCGACGCGTACTCGGGCGGGGTGTTTCTTCCCTTCCGCGACGCGACCGCGGGGAAGACCACGTACGGCGCCGGCCGTTATCTACTGGACACCGCGAAGAGCGCGGACCTCGGCGCCGTCGGCGACGAACTCGTCCTCGACTTCAACTTCGCATATCACCCCTCTTGCCGGTACGACCCGAAGTGGGTCTGTCCTCTGGCTCCGCCGGGGAACAGGCTCACCGTCGGCATCGAGGCGGGGGAGCGGATGTCGTGAATATCCGCGAACGCTGGACGTTGACCGCTGCGGTGCTCGGGTCATCGATCGTCTTCGTCGACTCGACCGTCGTGAACGTGGCGCTGCCGCGGATCGGCCGCGAGCTGCCGACGACGCTCTTCGGCGTGCTCGAAGGCCAGTCGTACATCTACAACGGCTACCTCCTCACGCTTTCGGCGCTGCTGATCCTGGCTGGCGCGCTGTCCGACTTTTACGGCCGCCGGCGCACGTTCCTTCTCGGCCTCATCGGCTTCGGCGCCACGAGCGTCCTGTGCGGGCTCGCGCCGAACATGGAGTTCCTCGTTGCGTCGCGCATCCTGCAGGGCGCAGCCGGGGCGCTCCTCGTTCCGGGTTCGCTCGCGATCCTCACATCCACATTCACCGGCGAGGCGCAGGGGCGGGCATTCGGCGTGTGGGCCGCCGCCTCGGCGGCGACGACGATCCTCGGCCCGTTCGTCGGCGGGATCCTCGTCGACACCATCTCCTGGCGTGCGGCATTCCTCATCAACGTGCCTCTCGTCGTCCTAGCGGTCTGGGCCACCATCCGATATGTGCGCGAGACACGGAATGAGAGCGCGACCGGGCGATTCGACTGGCTCGGCGCCGCGGTTATCGCCGTGGCCGTCGGTGGTCTTAGCTTCGGCGCGATCTACGGCCAGCAGCGCGACTGGAAGGACCCCGTCGCCTACGTTGCGCTCGGCGCGGGCGTCGTGGCCACGATCGCGTTCCCGTTTCTGATGGCGCGATCGCGCGATCCGCTGGTGCCGCTTGAGCTCTTCCGCTCGCGGAACTTCACTGTCACGAACATCTCGACCTTCCTCATCTACGGAGCGCTCTACGTCACCTTCTACTACGTGGCACTCATGACCCAGGGCGTCCTCGGCTATTCCGCCGCGGCCGCTGGCTTGGCGGGACTCCCGGGCGGCCTCCTCTTGGTCATCCTTTCGACGCGGTTCGGGGCCCTCGCCGCGCGGTACGGGCCGCGCCTTCTCATGAGCCTCGGTCCCGCGCTCATGGCGCTTGGGGTCCTGTGGTTCGCGCGAGTGCCGGCGACGAGCCGCGCGTGGGTCTTCACGCCCGGCGATCCCTCGAGTTGGGTCCCGCCGACCGACTACCTCATCGACTTCCTGCCCGGGCAGATCGTGTTCGGGCTCGGCCTCGCGATGATGGTCGCGCCGCTCACGACCGCGCTCATGACGAGCGTGCCAGTCCGGAATTCGGGCGTGGCGTCGGCGATCAACAACGCGATCTCAAGGGTGGGACCGCAGCTGGCCGGCGCGGTGATTTTCGTCGCGATCACCGCGAGCTTCTATGCCGGCATGGCCGCGCGGCTCCCGGGGACGAACACCTCCGATCCGACATTCCGCCATGACTACTCGCCGATGAACGTCCCGCGAACCGCCGATGAACGTGCGCAGGCGGCGCGCGACGAGTCCACCAACGCATTCCACCTCGCCGTGATCGTCGGGGCCGGCCTTCTCGCCGCCGGCGCGATCGTGAACTTCGTCGGGATCTCCGACCAAGTCGCGCTCGAGGCCGGGAAGCGCGAACCGGTCGCCGCAACCTAGAGCAGCAGACCCTCGAGCGCCGCGACGACGGCGCGTTCGTGCTCGCGCGTGCGGAAGTCGTGCAGGGGATGCGGCGGTAAGGTCTCCTCGGCGATCAGGCCGGCGCGCCGCGTGTACAGCACCGGATAGATGTCGCCCGCGGCGTCCTCCTCGAGCGAGACGGCGACCGCATCCGGCCCTCCACCGTCGACAAAGGACTGCAGTGGCAGGATCCCGTCGTCGACGACCCCGCGTTTCTCGTCGCGCAAGAGGACGCGCGCGAGGTAGGCCTTCTGGTGCCAGAGCTCGGGCGCGTTGGTGACCTCCGCGAGCACGTATGACACGACCTCGGCGCGCGGCACGACCGGTCGTTCCGGCTTGACACCGAAATGCTTGGCGGCGATGTTGCGCGCGAGGATGCGGCCGTTGTAGCGGTGGCCGTTCACTCCACCGGAGTTGCTCGGGATGCCGTGCTTGCGGAGACCCGGCGACGCTTGATGGATCGTGCCCCCGAAGTACACGCCGGGGACCGTGGCGCTCTCCCAGAACGGCGTCTGCGCAGGCAGCTTGTTCCGACCGACGGTCGCGACGCCGAGCTTCGGAAGGTCCCGGATCGGACTGGTGAAGCCGGTCGCCGCGATGACATCGTCGACCTCGAAGACGAGGTCGCTCTGCGCGTCAGCTTTGCGCGTGTGTACGCGGAATGCGGCACCGGCGCGGTCGATGTGCTCGATCGATGCGTCCAGCACGATCACGCCGCCCGCGAGCACATGGTCCTCGTACGGCTGGACATAGCGCGCGCGAACGCCGACGAGCGTGCGCGTGTTGATCGAGAGCTTGGCGGGTGAGGGCGACGCGAGCACGATCAGCTTCGCCCACTGCAGGAAACCCGTCGCGAGCTCGAATCCCGAGTTCTCCTTGCCGATGATGAAGACGCGTTTTCCCGCGTATGACTCGGCGGGGCGGGTGTTGGCGTAGTGCGGGACGTCCTCGATGCCAGGCATCTGCGGGCGCCAGGGCTCGGCCACGCCGACCGCGAAGATCGGCACCTGGCAGCGGTACTCGCCGTCGGTCGTCTCGAGCACCCACCGCTCGCCGTCGCGCCGGGTCGCCGTCCATCGGCAGCCGTAACGAACCGCGAGGCCCGCGTGCTCGGCGAATGTCGCGAGGTTGCGCTCCATTTCCGGACGCGAGGGGTAGTACGAGGTACCGTCCATGATCGTCGTCATGAGCGCGCGGTCTTTCTGGTCTTCTGCGAGCAGGCTGTTCCAGTCGTAGCGCTCGTACTCCCGCGAGCCACGCTCGAACGGCGCGTAGGGCTTCGTCCAGGAGAGGAGCCGCTGGAAGAACGGCCAACGCCGGAACATCCCGCCGGCACCCTCGTCCGCTGAGATCACCGCGTGCTTTACGCCGAGGCGTGACAGCGAGTAGCTGATCTGGAGTCCGCCGGGCCCGCTGCCGACGAGGACGACCGGGTAATCGCCGGGCGGGTGGGGTCGCTCGGTCAGGCGCTCCTCCGCGTCACGTTGGCGAGCTTGCGCGCCTCGGCCACCAGGATGCGATAGCAGACGCGTGGGTTCGTCTGCAGGAATTCCTGCAGGAGCTTCCCGGGGAGCACGAGGCAGCGGAGCGGACGCGTCGCGACGATGTCCGCGACCGGTGTCTCCCCGAGAAGTACCGAGATCTCTCCGAAGAACTCGCCGCGGCCGAGGGTATTCACGCGCTGGCCGCCGGCGATCACCGCTGCCTCGCCCTCCAGGATGATGTAAAAGGCCGACCCCGAGAGACCCTCGCGCAGGACGCGCTCGTCCTGGGCGAAGTAGCGCTCCTCGAGGGTGTGGGCGACGCGTTCCAGCTCGGGGCGCGAGAGATCGGCGAAGATCGCGAGGCTGGCGAGGGTTTCGGTGACATCGTCGGGGGCCGATCGCACGGTGCTTGTCTAGGGCGTACAGCAGGTCTTGGCAAACGCGCGATAGAGCAGAATCAAAGGAGGATGAGCGTAGGGAGGGGGTTGCCGGCCGGCACCCTCACATTCCTCTTCACCGACATCGAGGGCTCGACCAAGCTCCAGACCGAGCTCGGCACCGACCGCTACCAGGATGTCCTCGAGACACACACGCGCCTCCTGCGCGACGCCTTCAAGGATGGCGGCGTCGAGGTGCGCGTGGAGGGCGATGCCCTGTTCGTCGTCTTTCCCGTCGCGGTCAACGCCGTCCGCGCCGCGGCCGCGGCGCAACGGGCGCTCGCCAAGGCGACCTTCCCCCACGGCGCGACCGTCCGCGTGCGCATGGGGATGCACACCGGCGAGGGTCGCCCCGCGAGCCTCGAAGCGGGCGCGGATTATGTCGGCATCGACGTGAACCGCGCCGCGCGCGTCGCCGCCGCGGGCCATGGCGGGCAAGTCCTCATCACCGAAGCTACAGCCACGCTCGCTCGCGCTGACCTCAGCGACGGCCTGTCGCTTCGCGACCTGGGCGAGTTCCGGCTCAAGGACCTGGCGCGACCCGAGCGGCTTTACCAGCTCGTGATCGCCGGGGCCGCGGCGGACTTCCCGCCGGTCCGGAGTCTCGATCGGACGGCGACGTTCCTTCCGTCGCAGCCGACGAGCTTCATCGGGCGAGCGCGCGAGATCGCCG
>VBDX01000032.1 GCA_005881885.1 Chloroflexota bacterium | reverse complement strand
CTGCTTCGCGTACGCGCGCGCGATGGCGATGGCGGCTCGCGCGATTCCCACAGACTGCGCGGCGATTCCGATGCGTCCGCCGTCGAGCGCGGCCAGCGCGAGCGCGAAGCCCTTCCCCACCTCACCGATCACAGCGTCTCGGCCGACGCGCACGCCATCGAGCACGAGGGCGCTGGTGTCGGAGGCCTTGAGCCCGAGCTTGCGTTCGGCCGGACCGACCACGACGCCCGGGGCGTCGAGAGGAACGGCGAAGGCCGTGATGCCCGCATGAGTCGATGGGGGCTTCGGCCCCCTCCGATCCCCCAACTCGGCGACGCGAGCGAAAACGATCGCGAGCGGCGCGTAGCGGGCGTTGGTGATGAACTGTTTGCGCCCGTCGAGCCGCCACTCATCCCCTTCGCGGATCGCCGTAGCCCGCAGCGACGCGGCATCGCTTCCTGAGGACGGCTCGGTCAGGGCGAAGGCCGCGAGCCCGCTGCCATCGATGAGCCTCGGGAGCCAGCGGCGACGCTGCTCGGCCGTGCCATAGCGGACGAGCGTGCCGTCCACGATGCCGGTGTTCACCGCGACGCCGACCGCGAGGGAGGGCCAGGCAGCGGCGAGCTCCTCGAGGACCAGGGCGAACGCGACGGTAGATGCGCCGAGGCCGCCAAGTGGCTCAGGGACGGTCATCCCGAGCACCCCAAGCCGTCCGAGCTCGCGAATGACGTCTCGCGGGATCTCGCCCGCCTTCTCGGCCGCCGGAATGCGCTCGCGAAGGCTCGCCGCCCAGCCGGCCACCGCCGACGCGAGATCGCGTTCGGTCTTGCCGACGAAGGGCCTCATGTGCTTCGGACCTTCTTCACGGCCTCCGTGAACGCTGGGACGAACTCGAACACGTCAGCCACGACGCCGTAGTCCGCGACTTTGAAGATGTCGGCGTCGGGGTCCTTGTTCACGGCCACGATCACCTTGCTCGAGGTCATGCCCGCGAGGTGCTGGATCGCGCCGGAGATGCCGAGCGCGACGTAGAGGTCGGGCGTCACCGTCTTCCCGGTCTGCCCCACCTGCTCTTCGTTCGGCCGCCAGCCCGCGTCGGTGACCGCGCGCGATGCGCCGACCGCTCCGCCGAGAGCGTCCGCGAGCTCCTCGACCAGGTTCCAGTGCTCCGGGCCTTTGAGGCCTCGGCCGCCCGAGACCACGACCCGCGCCTCCGCGAGCGACACGCGCTTGCCGCCGGACGCGACCGCCGCGAACTTGGTGAAGGTGAGCTTCTCGGCGGCCGCGTCGGCCTCGATCTTCGTGACCTGCGGCGCAGGCGCGCCTTCGCGGAGCCGCATCGCGCCGGGCCGGATCGAGACGACCGCGGGCAATGGCACGCGCATCCGGGCGCGCACTTTCCCCGCGTACATCGGCCGCGTGATCTCGAGCGACCCACCTTGCGCGGCTATTTCAGTCACGTCGGCCGCGTATGCGCGGCCGAGCCGCGCCGCCAGACGCGCCCCGAGGTCGCGACCGTTCTGGGTGGCCCCCAGCAGCACCAGATCGGGCGCATCGGCCTGCACCTTCTTGGCGAGCGCGCTTACGAAGGGAAGCGGTGAATAGCGCTCGCCGCCGATCTCGACGACCGACGCGTCGCCCAGCTGCGTGGCCTTCGCGGCGAGCTCGAGCGAAACGCGCCGTAGCTCCGTCCCTTTTCTCTCGGCGACGACCAGCACTTTCACAGGACCTTCGCCTCGTCCCTTAGCGCCGTCGCGAGCTGGTCCGCGAGGTGTCTCGGATCCCCGTCCTTGAGGATCTTGCCCGCGCCGCGGGCGGGAGGAGGCTCCATTGAGAGCACCTCCAGCATCGGCCCCGATGAATCGACCCCCAGTGCGGTGAACGGCCGCTCGGGTATCTCCTTCTTCTTCGCCTTCATGATCCCGGGCAGCGACGGATAACGCGGCTCTTTCTCGCTCTTATGGACAGTGGCGAGCGCGGGCAGCCGCGCCGTCCACACTTCATGACCACCCTCGACCTCGCGCCAGAGCTCGACGGACCCGTCCGCGGGCACCGCCTTCGTGATCGTGGCGACGTGCGGCCAGCCGAGGACCTCCGCAAGCGCCGGACCGATGAACCCTTGATCGTCGTCCGATGCCTGCTTCCCGCAGAGGACCAGATCGGGCTTCGCGTCCTCGATGACCTTCGCGAGCGCTCGCGCGATGGCGACCGGAGGGATCGCCTCGTCGGCGATCACGATCGAGGCGTCATCGCAGCCCATCGCGAGCGCCTGCCGGAGCGCGTCGCGCGAACGCGCCGGCCCGACCGTGACCACGGACACGACCGTGGATGGATCGTCGTCCTTTCGCTCGAGCGCCATCTCGATCGCGTACTCGTCGTAAGGGGAGATCGACCAGGTGATGCCTTCGGTCTTGATCGACTTGCCGTCCGGCGCCACGCTCACGCGGACCGTCGAGTCGGGGACCTGCTTCAGCGGGATGAGGATCTTCATAGCTCGGTCTGGTCCCCGCCGTACCAGAGCGCGAACGCGACCGCCCCGAACGCCACCGCGAGCGCGATGAACGCGAACACGATCGCGAAGATGGTCGTGCCGTCGGTTAGGTTCACTAGTTCTGCAGCCTCCCCGCAACGAGCTCGAGCACGTCGACCGGGCGCACCTGCTCCTGCACGCCCTTTGCCCCGACGCCTTCCTCCAGCATGATCAAGCAGAACGGGCAGCCGCTCGCGACCTTCGTCGCCCCCGTCTTGGCCGCCAGGAGCTGGTCGATCCGCCGGTGGTTGACGCGCTCGCCGACCTTTTCCTCCATCCACATGCGCCCGCCGCCCGCGCCGCAACAGAACCCGCGCTCACGGTGGTGCGGCGCGATCTCGGCGCGCTGGATACCGGGAAGAGCGTCGAGGACCGCGCGAGGCTGGTCATAGATGCGGTTGTGACGGCCGAGGTAGCACGGATCGTGGTACGCCACGATCTCCTGGCCGTCGCTCCCGATGCGTAACTTTCGCTCCCCGAGCAATCGGTCGACGAGCTGCAGCGCATGGAGGACCTCATAGCTGCCGCCGAGCTGCGGGTATTCGTTGGCGATGGTGTTGAAGCAGTGCGGACAGCTCGCGATCACCTTCTTCACGCCGTACTTCGAGAACGTCGCGATGTTCTGCTGAGCCTGCAGCTGCCAGAGGTACTCGTTGCCGATCCGGCGTGCGGGATCGCCGTTGCAGGTCTCTTCCGTGCCAAGGATGGCGAACGAGACGTTCGCGGCCCGGAGGATCGCGACGAGAGCCCGCGCCACGCGCTGGTTGCGGCGGTCGACGGAGGCGGCGCAGCCGACGAAGTAGAGGTACTCCGCGTCGGGGTTTTCCGCGAACGTCGGCACGCCGAGCTCCTTGGCCCAGTCGCCCCTGGTGTCACGCGGCTCGCCCCAGGGATTTCCTGAGCGCTCGATGTTGGTCATGGCGCGCTGCGCCTCGGGCGGCGCCGCCCCCTCCATCAGCGTGAGGTGGCGGCGCATGTCGACGATCTTGTCGATGTGCTCGATGGTCACGGGGCACGCTTCGACACACGCCGCGCAGGTCGTGCACGCCCAGAGCTCTTCGGGCTTCGACTCGACCCAGTGCGCCGGCGGCTTCGTCGCGGCCTTCGGATCCTTGAGGAGTGCCCGCCCCTCGGCGAGCAGCTGATCGCGCACGTCGAGGACGATCTTCTGGGGATCGAGCGGCTTGCCGGTGGCGAGCGCCGGACAGTTGTCTGAGCACCGGCCGCACTCGGTGCAGGTGTAGCCGTCGAGGAGCTGCTTCCAGCTGAAGTCGCGGATCGTGGCCGCGCCGAAGGTCTCCTTGTTCTCGATGTCGTCGATGAGCCCGAGCGCGCCGCGGGGCGTCTGCTTCCGGAAGAACACGTTCGGGAGCGTGGTGACGATGTGCAGATGCTTCGACTGCGGCAGGTAAGCCGCGAACGCGAGCACTGTCACGAGGTGTAACCACCAAGCCCAATAGAAGACGACGGCCGAGGACTCGCCCGGGAACACCGAGCTCCGGAGGAAGAGTCCGGCGAGCGGCGGCGGGGTATAGCCCTTTTCGAGATTGCCGGCCGCGAGACCCGCGCCCTCGAAGACGAGCAGCGTGATCATCAGGATCGCGATCAGCCCAAGGATCACGTAGCCGTCGAGAGCGACGTGCATCCGCGGAGGCGCGAAGAAGATCCGCCGGATCAGCGCTATCGCGATCGACCCCAGCACGAGGACGGCGAAGATGTCGATCGTCCAGGCGAAGACCGCACTCCCTGCGCCGGGAAGGTGGAAGCCCGCTATGCCATTCGCGAGCAGGTCCACCGTGCCGATCGTGATAACGAGAAAGCCCCAGAAGATGAACGCGTGCGCGAGCCCGCGAGCGTAGTACGGGCGCTTCAGCAATTTGCGCTGGCCGAGATAGATGACGAGCTCGTCGCGGAGGCGCAGCCAGGGATGGTCGAGCCGCGCCTCGGGCCGGCCGAGCCGCAGGAATCGGTAGAGGCGCCAGGCGCGCCAGAAGAACGCGCCAAATCCGAGGATGGTCAGGGCAAGGAGAATCGCGCCACCTGGGAAAAAGGCGCCGGTTGGCGCGGTCATTCCTTCAGGATCTCTTCCGCGATGACGAGCTTCATGATCTCGCTCGTCCCCTCGTAGATCTCGGTGATCTTCGCGTCGCGGTAGTGGCGCTCCGCAGGGAAGTCCTTTAGGTACCCGTAGCCGCCGAAGATCTGCACGCAGTCACGCGCCGCCTTGACCGCGACATCGCTCGCGAAGAGCTTCGCCTCGGCCGCGGCGAGGATGTGGTCCTCACCGGCGTCCTTGAGCGCGGCGGCGCGCCAGGTGAGGAGGCGCGCGGCGTCGATCTCCGTCGCCATGTCCGCGAGCATCCACTGGATCGCCTGGAAGTCGGCGATCTTCTTTCCGAAGGCCTCGCGCTGTTTCGCGTACGCGAGCGAGTCCTCGAGGCAGGCGCGAGCGATCCCCACCGCCTGCGCCGCGATCGAGATCCGGCCGCCATCGAGCGTCGAGAGCGCGATCTTGAATCCTTCGCCGACCTCGCCCAGCAGGTTCGCGGCCGGGACGCGGCAATCCTGAAAGAGGAGCTGCGCCGTGTCCGAGCCGCGGATGCCGAGCTTGCGCTCGAGCTTGCCGACCGAGAATCCGGGCACGCTCTTCTCGACGATGAACGCAGCGATGCCCTTGTGGCGCTCGGGGGGATCCGTTTGCGCGAAGACCACCGCGACGTCCCCGATCGAGCCGTTGGTGATGAAGTTCTTCGTGCCGTTCAACACCCATCCGTCGCCCTCGCGCCGCGCACTGGTCCGCATGGCAGCGGCATCGCTGCCGGACGCCGGCTCGGAC
The DNA here is from genome assembly GCA_005881885.1 of Chloroflexota bacterium. Classification (GTDB taxonomy): domain Bacteria; phylum Chloroflexota; class Limnocylindria; order P2-11E; family P2-11E; genus 3-1-20CM-2-70-9. Next base: position 1,316 of record VBDX01000032.1, on the reverse strand, counting down.
AGCGCGAAACACCCGATCCGCTCTCCGGTCGCCAGCGCGGGTAGATAACGCTGCTTCTGCTCCTCAGTGCCGAACTGCAGGATGGGATCGACGGCGAGGGAGACGTGGGAGCACAGCACGACGCCGGTCGAAGCGCATGCGCGATTGATCTCCTCGACGATGAGCACGTAGCACACCGCGTCCAGGCCCGAACCGCCGTAGCGCTCGGGCACGTACGTGCCCATGAACCCGAGCCTTCCCATCTCCGCAAGAAGCTCGCGCGGGATCTTGCCCTGCTCGTCGATCTCCGCCGCGCGCGGGAGGACGCGTTCGGTCGCGAAGTCGCGCGCTGTCCGCTGCGCCTGCTCCTGCTCTTCGGTGAGCGTGAGATCGAAACCGGTCTCGGCCGACGTCACCGCCACTGCCGCACACCGAAGACGCGTCCGTCGGGGTCGCGGGCGAGGAAATACCCGTCGCGCATTCCGCCGAACACCGCGCTTCGGGCCTCCGCGCGTTCGTATGCCGCCGCGAGGTCCGGCACGTGGAACCACGGGACGAAGCCTCCCTCGTCGCCCTCGTCGCCCTCGTCACCCTCGTCGGCCTCCTCTTCCCGGTCGTGCACCGTGAATGTCGCGCCGCCCGTGGACTCGAACCAGACCGAGTCGTCGTGTGGAGCCTGCGGGCGAAGGCCGAGCACATCCTGGAAGAAGCGCGCGATCTCCTCGCGCCTGGCGGTGAACGCGAACACGTTGGTGAGCGCAGGCTCGGCCATCAGAGCAGCTCCACAGCGAGAGCCACAGCCTCGCCCCCACCGAGGCAGAGCGATGCGACCCCGCGCCGTTTGCCACGCGCGCGGAGCGCGTAGAGCAGCGTGACCAGGAGCCGCGCTCCCGACGCCCCGATGGGATGCCCGAGCGCGACCGCGCCGCCGTTCACGTTGAACTTCTCTTCGGGGATCTCGAGCTCTCGCCTGACGCACTCGATGCCGCTGAAGGCCTCGTTCACCTCGAACAGGTCGACGTCGTCGAGCTTCCAGCCGGCCTTCTCGAGGCAACGCTCGATCGCGCCCTTCGGCGCCGTGAGGAACAGCTCGGGGTCGTGCGCGAACTGGCCCTGCGCGACGATCCGTGCGATCGGCTTGGTGCCGAGATCGCGCGCGCGCTCCTCCGACGCGACGATCACCGCCGCGCCGCCATCGTTCAGCTTGGACGCGTTCCCCGCGGTGATCGTGCCGCCGGGCTTGAAAGACGCCTCTAGCTTCGCGAGCGACTCGAGGCTCGTTTCGCGCGGCGTCTCGTCCTTGCTCACCAGGGTGACCGCGCCCTTTCGTCCAGGCA
>VBDX01000111.1 GCA_005881885.1 Chloroflexota bacterium | reverse complement strand
GCCGCGGGTCAGTTGCCCTCCGCGCGGCTCAGCCGCCTTTTCGTCTCGGCGTAGAAACGGTAGGCGGGCCTGATCGGCCCGTCGTCGTTAAAAAAATCGGTGGGCAGAGAGGGAATCGAACCCCCACAGCCAAAGGCGGCTGATCTACAGATAGAAGGACGTGGAGAGCTAAATGCTGGCCACAAATCGCGCTTTTACTAAGGAACTCACGAGTAACGAGAGCGAAAAGTCATCTATGAAGGGCGGGCCGACGTCAACTCATCGGTTCCTCCTTTAAGAAGGCGAGTCCGTGCCGCGGCACCAGTGGCGGTCCGTGCCAGTCATCTATTCGAGCGCGTCTCATGGTGGACATGCGGCGAGCAGGCGGCTCAATCAGGGAGCGACCGTCCCGTACGGGAGGTCATGACTTTTGGCGAGCGCGCCTGGACGGATCTGCCGTGATGCGCGGGCATGTACTCGGAGAGGGAAGGCTCGGCAACCCTCTCGGTCTCGCAGCGCATAGAAGCAGAGCGTGAGCAGCCGCCGCGCGAGCGCGACGCGGGCGATCTTCTTCCCACGCCGGCGCGCGATGGCTTCCTCGAAGCCACGCAGCGTTGGGTGTTGGACCGGCCGCGAGGCCGCCTCGACCATCACCCAGCGCAGCCAGCGCGAGCCCTGCTTTGAGATGTGGCCACGCCGGGTGTGCTCGTCACTCGAGCGCTCCGTCGGGGTGAGCCCGGCCCAACTCGCGAGCCGGTCGGCGCATGCGAAGCGCGTGGCGTCCCCCACCTCGGCGAGCACGACCGCCGCGGTGAGGAAGCCGACGCCCGGGATCGCCATGAGCCGGCGGATGCGCTCATCGCCGGCGAAGGCCGCGCGCAGCTCCTTGTCCACGCCGATCACCTCCAAGGTGACCGCGTCGCTGAGCCGCAGCGCCGCGTCGATGCGGCCCCGCTCGACCGCCGGCAGCTCCACGCTTTTAAGGAAGCGCCGACCGGCCGGACCGAAGATCGACCCGAGCGGCGGCTGCACGCAGCGATCGGCGAGGATGGCATGCACCTGGCAGCGCAGACGCGAGCGGATGCGCACCAGGCTTGTCCGCGTCCGGGCGAGGCGCCGGCGCTCGCGCACCTGCGTCGGCGCGATCCAGGCCTCCGGGAGCAGGTGCGTGCGCAGCAGGTGCGCGAGGGTGCGCGCGTCGACGCTGTCGTTTTTGACCCGTCCCGCGGCGATCGCCTTGGTCGCAAGGGGATGGGCCATGTGCGCCTCGATCCCCGCGTCGGCGAGCAGGTCGGCGAACCAGCTCCAGCCGTACGTGGCCTCGAAGACCACGCTCAGGGATGACGGCTCGAGCTCGCCGAAGACCCGGTGGAACGGCTCGGGGGCGCTCGCGATGCGTCGGCTAAGCATCACCGTCCCGTCCCCGGCGAGCGCTGTGACGACCGATCGCTTGCGGTGCAGGTCGACTCCGACGTACAACATCGTGTGGGCCTCCATCCTGTCGTTCGTTTGATTGGCGGAACATACCGCCGTGAACACGGGAGCGGAGGCCCGCTCCTTCATGGCATCAGGGACGGAGGAACGACCAACCCCCTTCCGTGGAACAAGCCGAGCGAAGGCGTGGTCCAGCCGCATGATCAGATGCTTTGCAGACTTCTGCCTGCTCCGCAGAGCCGAGACCACGAAACACGAGCAAGATCGCGAAATCGCGCTGCCCGGCTGGCTATCTCGCGAGGGGAGACTTTTGCGGTTCAGCCAGAGCCTGGGTTACCAAAAGCGAAGGGTGGCTGATCGCCCTGCGATCGGCGCTCGGCCTTGTACCCCCTGAGTGGATCCGTCAGCCGCCAGCCAAAGAGAGCGTCGAGACCTGTTCCACTCGCCCGCTCTTCGCACTCCGGTAGGCGGCGTCCAGGATCTCGACCGTTCGGGCGCCCAGGTCAGCCGGTGAGTTGTTCGCGTACGGCCGACCGAGACCGGCGCGAACGATTGCATCGACCGGACCTCGGCAGTCATAGAGGCCGGCGTCTTGGTCTAGCGCGATGCTGATGTCGTCTTTCGGCGAGCGGTAACGCCACAGGACGTTTCGTTCTAGGTCGATCATCAACTGACCCTGAGAACCGATCGCGCGAACATAGACTTGATGGCGGTTGTTCCCGGCGCCGCGATGTGCGGAGCCTCCGCCGAGGCTACCGATCGCCCCATTCGTGTAACGCACGCTGATCGCGTCGTGGAGCTCTACCTTCGCACCCAGTGGCGCCGACATGAATGCGAAGACCTCCTGGCCGCGGAGGTCGGTGAGCCACAACGCGACTCCGAGCGCGTGGGTGAGCTGCGCCTGTCCGTAGCCGCCGCCTGAGGTCTCCGGCCGACTCCACGTCTCGGCTTGTGGGACCAGCTCCGGGTCGGCGTCGGGGTAGCCTCCGGTCTCCGACAGGAGCTCCCTGGTCGCGGAGGCCATGTGGATCGTCAGCTGTTCGATCTCGCCGATACCGCCGTCCTTGTGCATCAGCTGATGGGCCTGCACGATCATGGGTCGGTAGTTCCAGCCATACGCGACGATGACCGCCTTGCCGGTTCTGCGGACGGCCTCGACGAGGTCCCATGAGTCGGCGGGCTCGATCGTAAACGGCTTTTCGCACAGGACGTGCGAGCCGGCCTCGAGCGCCGCCTTTGTCTGGATGTGATGTTTCCCGACCGGGCTGCCGACGACGACGATGTCACACCGTTCGGAGATGACGTCTTCCCAGCGCGTCGTCGCCATGCGGAAGCCGAACTTCCTCTTGATCTTCTCCAGGAGCTCGGGATTCCGGCGGTTCACGATCGTGAAGTCGACACGGTCGCGCCACCGCTCCAGATTCGGCAGGTGAGAGCTCACGGTCCACGAGCCGGCGCCGATCACTCCGAGACGAAGCTTGGCCACCGTCGATGCGCTCCTTCTTGCCTCGAGCCCCGCGGAAGGTGAAGCTACGCGGCCCGCGCAGGCGGTGTCAAAAGGTCGAGCGCGCCAGCCGCGGCGCGACGCCCTACGATCGCAAGGAGTGACGCGGTCGGGGTCTGGGAGGTCACGATGTCGAGGGTCGTGAAGGTCGAGCCGATCCCAGTCAGCTATCCGGAGCCGAACGATTTCAACGCGCTCCGGCACCTCTGCTTGGTGAAGATCACGACCGACGATGCCGTCGTCGGATGGGGCGAATCGATCACCCAATTCCCGGAGGCGAGCATCGCGACAAAGGCGATCGTCGACGGAATGGCCGAGCGCGTGGTCGGCAAGGATCCCGTCGACACCTATTCTATCTGGCAGTCGCTCCACGACAAGGCTTGGTGGTACGGATACAACGGCGGCATCGCGAGCTACGCCATCAGCGCCATCGACATTGCGCTCTGGGACCTAAAGGGCAAGATCCTCGGCGCTCCGGTCTTTCAGCTGCTGGGCGGCGGCGTGCACGAGAGGCTACCCGCGATCGCCTCGTGCCACGCCCACCACGAAGACATCGGGCGGATGGTCGAGGAGGCACAGGCGTGGGTCGCGCCGGGCCTGCACGGCGTGAAGGTCGGGTTCGGTAAGCGTGGAAACGCGCGCCTCGGATACGAGCATGACCGGGACGTCGAGTACATGCGCCGCATGCGCCAGGGACTTGGCCCGGACGCGTTGATCATGATCGACTGCGGCTGGGCGATCAGATGGGACGTCGCAACCGCGATTCGCCGCGTCAAGGCGTTCGACGAATACGACCTCGCCTGGATCGAGGAGCCGCTCGGCGCATGGGATCCAGAGGGATACGCGAACCTACGCGGCAAGACCTCCACCCTCATCGCCTATGGCGAGAGAGAGTGGAACCTCGATGGTTATGAGCGCATTCTGCGGACCGGCACCGTGGATGTCGTCGGTGTCGACCCCGGAAGAGCAGAGGGAATCACCGGCTTCAAGAAGGTGACCGACCGCATCGAATACTACCGACGTCAGGCGAACGCTCACGCGTGGTCGTCGGCTATCGCCACGGCGGCGAGTCTCGCGATCAGCTTCAGCTCGCCCGCCTGTAAGTTGTTCGAGCTCAAGCCGCTCCGCAACCCGATGCAGCACGACCTCGTGACCGAGCCGTTCGATCACGTCGACGGATACGTATACCCACCTACGAAGCCGGGGCTTGGCATCGATGTCATTGAGGATGTCGTCAACTCGTTTCGGAGCGAAAGAGTTCTCGCGAAGGTCTAGGTCCCGCCGTTCTTTGGAGGCCTCACAGGCCGGAAGATCAAAGGAGAGGCCATGGCTTGGAGCGTAGGTGCCGGACTCGAAGGAAAAGGGGTCATCGTCACCGGAGCGGCAGGCGGGATCGGCCAAGCCGTCATCCGCGCGTTCGACGCCACCGGCGCTCGAGTGATGGCGGTCGATGTCGATCAGGCGAAGCTCGACGAGCTCGTCGGCGGGCTCGCGGGTCGGGGACACATCGGAGTCGCGGCCGACCTGCGCATCATCTCGAGCCACGACGCGCTCGTCGAGCGGGCACGCCGCGAGCTCGGGAATGTGTACGTCCTCGCCAACCTCGCGGCGGTTCTGCGACGACGGAGCTCGCTCGATGAGATCACCGAAGAGGACTGGGACTTCCAGCACGACGTCAATCTGAAATCGGCCTTCTTTCTCTGCCGCGCCGCGGGGAAAGCGATGGTCGCGCAGGGGAACGGGGGCCGGCTCATCACCTTCGCGTCGCAGGCCTGGTGGACCGGCGGATTCGGCGGCTCGGTCGTCTACGCCGCGTCGAAGGGCGGCGTCGTGTCGATGACCCGAGGACTAGCGCGCACCTTCGGTCCGCACCACATCACCGTCAACGCGGTGTCACCCGGGCAGGTGAACACCCCGATGCTCACGACCGATCTGGCGCCCCAGATGTACGAAGCGATGAAACAGCAGACGCCGCTCGGCTACGTCGCGGAGCCCGACGAGCTGGCCGGCACCGTGGTCTTCCTCGCCAGCGATCACGCGCGTTACATAACCGGAGCGACCATCAACGTCTCCGGTGGCTTTCTCATGTACTGAGCGCCGCCGGGGAATGAGGGCCATCTTGCCGAGTACGAAGTGAATCCCGCGGAGACTCGACCGCTCGGACGGACGGGCGTGCGGCCCACGCAAATGGGATTCGGTGGTGCCTCCATCGGCGAGCTCTTCGTGAGGGTCCCCGAGGAGGAGGCTCTGGCCTGCGTTCGCGCGGCGTGGGACGCGGGCATCCGGTACTTCGACACCGCTCCCTGGTACGGGCGCGGACTTTCGGAGCTGCGCACCGGAGCCGGTCTTCGCGACCGGCCTCGGAACGAGTACGTCCTGTCGACGAAGGTCGGCCGCTGGCTCCGGGCACCGGCCGACCCTGCGCGTTTCACCACTGCGCCGTGGATTGGCGGCGTCCGTTTCGAGGTCGTCTTCGACTACTCGTACGACGGGATCATGCGCGCCTACGAGCAGAGCCAGCTACGGCTCGGCCTGACGCGGTACGACCTCGCGATCATTCACGACCTCGACCTCGGTTATCACGCGCCGGAGGAGAAGCTCGCGACCTACTTTGCCCAGCTGGCTACGAGCGGCTTTCGCGCGCTGTCCGAGCTGAAGACGGCGGGTCTGATCCGCGGCATCGGCGCGGGCATCAACGCCCTCGGGCTGATCCCCCGCTTCCTCGATCTGTTCGACATGGACTTCTTCCTCGTCGCGATGCCGTACACGCTGCTCAATCAGGAGGTGCTTCACGAGGAGTTCCCCCGCTGCATCGAACGAGGCATCGGGTTCGTCATCGGGGCAGTCTTCTCGTCGGGGATCCTCGCCACCGGGGCGATACCCGCCGCTCACTACAACTACGCGCCAGCGCCCCCGGAGATCCTCGAACGCGTCCGCCGAATCGAGGCGGTGTGCGCTCGCCACGGCGTTCCCCTCGCGGCGGCGGCCCTGCAGTTCCCACTCGGCCACCCGAGCGTCGCGTCAGTCATACCCGGGGCGTCACGACTGGGACAGGTGCGGCGAAATGTGACGGCCTTCGAGCACCCGATTCCCGGGGCTCTCTGGACTGAGCTGAAGGCGGAAAGTCTCCTTCGCCAGGACGCGCCGGTGCCTGCGTAGGGTCAGTCCTGGTGGAAGATCTCGCGGGCCGTCAGGAGGTTGCCTGACGCGTCCGTGATCGTGGCGATGATCCCCTGGAACGAACTGTTCCAGCGGCGATTTGTGTCCGTTGCCCCGATCGCGCCGACGGCCGCCGCCATGTCGGGATGGAACTCGCCGTAGTAGACGACCTGCGAGCCGCGGCGGAAGCCGGTGTAGTTGTGGAACCCGGCCTCATCGAGCGCTCGCATCATTTCTGGCCAGGGCTCGGCGTGGCGCCGGTCGTAATCCGCGAGCCGATCCGGATGGACCACGAGCGCAAACAAGCCGCGTTCGAAAGGACCCGCGCCGCCGCCGTTCGTGTGGAAGATCTCCTCGAACCAGATCCGCTCGCCATCCGCCTGGGTGAGCTCGGCGATGATCGGGCGGAAGGAGTCGTTCCACTTCAGGTTCGCCTTGGACGCGCCAAGCTCGGCGAAAGCCGTCTTCGCGTCGGGTTGACACTCCGTGTAGTACCAGACGTCGGTCCCCCGCCGGAACCCGGACATGTTGCGGATCCCGGCATCCCGGATCGCCGCTTGCTGTTCAGGCCAAATGGCCGCGTGGCGGCGGTCGTATTCGGCCTCGGTGCCCGGATACAGCCGCAGGTAGAAGCAGGCGCGTTCCATTTTTCAGCCCTCACACGCCCCGGGCCCGCCGATGGCGGGCCCGGGGAACGGGTCAAAGGTCAAAGCTCGAACGAGCTACTTCGCTTCGGCCTCGACGTTCGTCTTGTCGTAGATCTTGAACGGTCCCATGAGGACGCGAAGCCCGGCTGAGCGCGTCGGGTCCTTCGTGATCTTGAACGTGCCCATCCGACCGGCCTCGAACTGCTCGCCCTCGGTGCCCTTGATCGCGCCCGTCGCGAGCATGTAGGAGGTGTAGTAGGTCAGGTACCCAAGGTCGACAAAGCTCCAGAGCGCGAACTGTGGCGCGCACCCGTTGATGGTGTACGACACCATCTCGCTGGGAAGTCCAAGCCCGGAGACCTTCACCTTGTCGCACATCTTGCCGTCCTGCATGGCCTTGGCGGCAGCGGCGATACCCACCGTCGTCGGCGCCATGATCACTTTGAGGTCGGGATACTTCGCGACCAGGGCCTGTGCCTGGGTGTAGCTCCTCTCGGACTGGTCGTTGCCATAGACGGTATCGACCAGCTGGACCTTCGCGTACTTCGGATCCTTCAGCGCATCGTTGAGCGCCTTGATCCAGGCGTTCTGGTTCGCCGCGTCGGGTGACGCCGAGAGGATCGCGAACTTGCCGCCGTCGGCGCCCATGATGCTGAGCGCCATGTCGGCCATGACCTTGCCCATCTCGTTGAAGTCGACCTGAGCGACGAAGAGGTTCTCACCCTTCGCGGACGGGATCGGTGAGTCCCACGCGACGACCTTCACGCCGGCAGCCTGGGCCGCCGTGGCCGCGGGGGCGATCTGATCTCCGGCGTTGTTCGAGATCATCACAACCTTGTAGCCCTGGGTGGCCGCGTTGGTCATGAACTCGATCTGGCCCTGAACGCTGTTGTCCGCCGTCGGTCCTACGAATGCGAGGGCCGTGGAATTCTTGAGCTCAGCCGCCGCGTCCCCGGCTCCCTTGTTGGCTTGAGCGAACGGCAGGATTCCGAGGAACTTCGGCAGGAGCATCATCTTGACGCTCTGACCCGGAGTTGCCTTGGCGACGCCACCCGCGGTCGCCGTTGCCGCGGCCTGGGTCGGGGTCGCCGCGGCCTGGGTCGGGCTCTGGCTCGGCGCGGCAGCGGGACCGCCGCAGGCCGAAGCGACGAGCGCCAGTCCGGCGAGCAGACTCAATGAGGTGCTGTGCTTGATACGCATACGTAAGATCCTCCCCCTCGGCCGCCGCCTAGTCAGCGAACGGCGACGGCCAAATCCTATATCCGGTCCCGGAGCGGGACGTATTTAGAGATCGGAGAGCTTCGGAATCACGGCCGCCTCGGCCGAGCCGCCTCGCCCGAGCCGGGAACGCGCGGCGGCGACGAGATTCGGCACGAGCACGGACAGGATGAGCAGGGCGCCGATGACCCCGGCCTGGGTGTTCCCCGTCGCGTTCGCGAGCGCGAGCCCGTTTCTCAGGTTCAGGACGACGAGGATCGAGAGGATCACGCCGGCCATCGTTCCCGAGCCGCCGAAGATGCTGACGCCACCGAGCAGAACCATCGTGATGATGTCGAGCTCGAAGCCCTCGGCGGTGCTGCCGCGAACGGCCCCGAGGCGCGCCAGTAGGAGAACGCCCGCGAACGCGGAAACGACGCCGCTCATGGCAAAGACGGCCAGCTTCACGCGCCGGACGCGGACACCCGAGAACCGCGCGACCTCCGGGCTGCTGCCCACGACGTAGGCGTAGCGGCCGAATCCGGAGAATTGGAGCAGCACGGTCGCGCCGACCAGAAGTACCGCAAAGACCATGAGCGCCAGCGGGAACGGACCGAGGAGCGGCTGCTGGCCGAGCCGGTTGAACCATTCGGGGAAACCGCCGATCGACCGGTCCCCCACGAGCAGGAGCGCCGCGCCGCGATAGCCAATCAGCCCGGCGAGGGTAACCGCGAGCGACGGCAGACCGATGACCGCTACCCAGTAGCCGTTGAAGAGCCCGCAGAGCGCGCCGACGAGAAGAGCGGCGATGATCCCGACCTCGACGGGAACGCCCTGCTCTTTCAGCCAGGCGACGAGGACCGCCGAAAGCCCCATCACCGACGCGATCGAAAGGTCGATCTCTCCGCTCACAATGACGAACGTCATCGCGAGCACGACGATCGCCTTCTCGATGCTCAGCTCGAGGAGGTTGATCTGGTTCTGCGGGTTCAGATATCCGGGGACCGCTATGCCGGTCACGACGACGATCACGGCGAGGATGGCCAGCAGCAAGCCCTCCCAGCGCACGAGGCGGCGAAAGATGTCACGCGCCATGGGTGGCCTGCTCCGCGGCGGTCGCCGCCGCCCGCTCCTCATCCCGCCGCCGGGCCTGGACCCAAATTGTCCGCAGGCGCCCGAGGATCACCTTGTCCGACGCCACCGCCAGGAGGATGAGAAGCCCGAGGATCGCGTCTTGCGCGAACGCGCTCACCGCCGGCCAACGGATCAGGCTCTGCTGGAGCACGTTGATGAGCGTTGCGCCCGCGAGGGCGCCGACGATCGAGCCGCTCCCCCCGAAGATATTCACACCGCCGACGACGACGGCCGCCACAACCTGGAGCTCGAGACCCTGACCGGCGACGACGGTGATGTTCCCGAAGCGCACGAGGAAGAGGAAGCCGGCCAGGCCGGCCAGGGCGCCGCTCAGCAGAAACGCGACGAAGACGTCGCGCTCGACCGGGAGGCCGGCGACGCGCGCCGCGTCGGGGTTGGAGCCGATCGCGAAGAGCCGGCGACCGTACGGCAGATAAGAAAGGACAAGCTGGAAGACGATCACGACGGCCAGCGCGAGCAAGACGAGCGGCCGCACGTCGAGCTGGCCGAGCGAGACGACCGACATTCGCGGCAGGTTCAGCAGCCAGGCGGGGAGCGAGTCGGTCGTCACCGTCTTGGCACCAGAGAGCTCGACGAGCGCCACCCGATAGATGGCGAGCGTGCCGAGCGTCGCGACGACCGCCGGGACGCGCCCGAATGCGACGATCACGCCGTTGACGGCGCCGAGCGCGCCGCCCATCGCGATGGCAATGCCGAAAGCGGCGGGCGCTGGCATTCCGGGCGTGCCGGCGAGGAGCGTACCGACGAAGTAGGCGACGAGCCCTACGACGGAGCCGATCGAAAGGTCGATGTTGCGGGTGAGGACGACGAGGGTCTGACCGACGGCGGCGACCGCGATGATCGCGAGGCCGGTGCTGATGTCGGTGAAGGTCTGCCATGCGAGGTAGTTCGGGATCTGGGTCGCGAAGAAGGCCACGACCGCGACGAGGATGAACACAAGCGTGAGCTCGCGGACCTGCTCCGGTCGAACGCGGCGGAGCAGGAGGGTCATACGACGACCGCCGGGGTCGCGAGCTGCCCCATGGCGGCGGCCAGCACCCGCTCCTGCGTCGCCTCGGCGCTGTCGAAGACGGCCATCTGCCGGCCTTCGCGCATCACCAGGATGCGGTCGCTCATGGCGAGGACCTCCGGCAGCTCGGAGCTGATGAGGATGACGGCGATCCCGTCATGGGCGAGCTCGTCGATGATCTGGTGGACCTCCGCCTTCGCCCCTACATCGAGGCCGCGCGTCGGCTCGTCGAGGATGAAGACCCGAGGTCGCGTGTTTAGCCACTTGCTTAGGACAACCTTCTGCTGGTTGCCGCCGGAGAGCGACCCCGCGGCAGTCCGTACCGAGGGGGCCCGGATGCTCAGGCGTTCCTTGAAGCCCTGTGCCACGGCGTCCTCGGCGGCTCGCCTGACCAGGCCGAACCGGCTCAGGTAGCGACGAAGCGTCGGCAGCGTGACGTTTGCCGCGATCGAGAGCGGGAAGACGAGGCCGAGCTGCCGCCGGTCCTCGGTCGTGTAGGCGATCCCGACGCGAAGCGCGTCTTGCGGGCTCCGGATCGTCACCGGCCGACTGTCGACCAGCACCTCGCCGGCGTCCGCGGGCGCTATGCCGAACAACGCGAGGCCCACGTCCGTCCGCCGCGCTCCAACGAGGCCCGCGAGGCCCAGGACTTCGCCGGCGCGCAACGTGAAGGACACGCCGGCGAACACGCCCTCCCGTGCCAGGCCACGGACCTCCAGCACCACATCGCCCGGGCGCGTCGGGGTCCGCCGGAAGAAGTCCCCCATCGTCCGGCCGACCATGTCGCGGATCGCCGAAGCCGGCGTCACCTCGCTCCTTGGCCGGGTGGAGATCCAACGTCCGTCGCGCAGGACCGTGACCCGGTCCGCGATCTGGAAGACGTCCTCCATCCGATGGGAGATGAACAGGATCGCGACGCCCTCGCCACGAAGGGCCTTGACGATCCCAAAGAGGCGGCGCACCTCGTGGGCCGAGAGCGAAGCGGTCGGCTCGTCCATGATGAGGACGCGAACCCGAAGCGAGAGTGCCTTGGCGATCTCGACGGTCTGTTGTGCCGCGACGGTGAGACCGCGCGCCGGCTCGCCGACGTCGAGACGCACGCCGAGCCTGTCGAGAACCGCCTCGGCGTCGCGGCGCATGGCCCCGCGGTCGACGATCCGCCCGCGGTCCCGGTGACTGATGAAGATGTTCTCGGCGACCGAGAGGTCGGGGAAGATCATCGGCTCCTGGTACACGGCCGCGATCCCAAGAGCCTGCGCCTCCAGCGCACTTCCCACCCGCACCTGGCGCCCGTCGACGAAGACATCGCCGCCGTCGGGTTGCACGACGCCCGTCATGATCTTGATGAGCGTCGACTTACCGGCCCCGTTCTCTCCGAGAAGCGCGTGGATCTCGCCGGCCTGGAGCGCCAAGGAAACGTCGTCGAGCGCCTGGGTCGATCCGAACCGCTTCGAGACGCCGCGGATCTCAAGAATCGGAGTTCCAGGACTAGATGCGATAGAACCGCTCCGCGTTCCGATAGAGCAGCTTTTCCTGGTCCGTTCGGCTGAAGCCGTCCATGGCCAAGACCGTTCGGTACGCGTCGATCTGGCGGAGGTAGGTGCTGTAGAGGATGTCGACCGGCCAGTTCGTCCCGAACATGGCGCGCTCGACGCCAAAGGCTTCGACGCAGTGAAGCACCCACGGCCGGATGCTCTCGACCGTCCAGTCGTGGTCGACCATGCCAAGCCCGGAGATCTTGCATGCGACGTTCGGAGCCTCCGCGAGCGCCGAAATCTCACGGCTCCACAGCGCGAAGTACTCGCTGGTCCGCTCCAGAGGGAAGCCGGCGTGGCCGAGAATGACCTGGACGCCGGGGTAGGCCTTCGCGACATCGCGGCCCGAGACGAGCTTGCCCGGTGAGGCGTTGAGCTCGTAGGAGAGGTTGTACTTCTCGAGCGCCGCGTACGCCTTTCGGAAGACCCGCGCATCGGCGTCGTCGGGATGCTCTCGGATCCGCACGCCTCGGGTGTTCTTGAACTCCACGTGTCGGGCGAGCTGCGCCTCGGCGTCCTCGCGCTGCAAGTCGCAGAAGACGACGATCGCGTGAGGGAAGCCGTAACTGTCCGCAAGCGATTGCAGCCAGGCCGTTTCCTCAACGGGGTCCGCCGCGCGGCTATCTCCTTCGACGTGCACGGACTTGATGACGTTCGAGCCGTAAAACTCCTTCAGGAGCCGCTCGATGCCCCAGTCCGTTCGAATCATCTTGTAGTCGCCGAGGCGTTGATTGTGAGCGGCCGTCCCCGGATCCCGAAGCCAGTGGTAGGGGAACCGTTCGAGCTCCCACAGGTGATGGTGCGTCTCTATGAACGGGATGCTGCGATCGACCTTTGCGGCCATTCGGTTCTCGTCCGTATGGCGATACGCCGCGTTCGAGAGCGCGGCCTTCATCACGACCCGCCCGGTCGCTCTGGATCGGACGGATGCGCGGCGAGCGGGTGGACTTCCACCGACAGCCATGGGAAGAACGGCAGCGACCTGATCGCGGCGTGGAGAGCACTCGCGTCCTGCGCCTCCCAGAGTCCCCAGTTCGCGCGACGACCTGGAACGCGCCAGAGGCGCCGGATCCGACCCTCGTTGGCGAGCTCACGCGCTCGAACCCGCTCCGCGGTGGTTATGCGCTCAAGCTCCTTTGGATCGCCGTCCGCCGGCCACTGCACCTCGATGTGCACGAGGAATTCCACCGCCGCGGTCTCCCCTTCCCCACGATCGATCCCTGTAGCCGGATTAGGTATCGTCGCTGCCGGAACGATCGCGCTGCGCGCGCGTGATCGTACCAAGGGGGCAGAGTCCTGGCGGACGTCCAGATCGAGCGACCCGCGAAGCTGACGATCCGTGCGATCCAGGCGGTGCCGCTCGTCGCCCCGCTTGGACGCGTGTTCCGCGGAAGCAACTACCAAATGACGAAGCGGTGCACCGTGATAACGCGTGTCCTCACCACCGAGGGCATCGTCGGCGAGAGCTACAACGGTGACGAAGAGGGGGACGCCCAGGTGCGCCTCGTCCGAACCATCACCGACACGCTCGCGCCTCTGCTCGAGGGACGCGACGCCGCCATGGTCGAATCCTGCTGGCAAGCCATGCTCCCGATCACCTACGACATCCTCGGGGATCGCGCGTTGGCGATGAAAGCGATCGCCTGCGTGGATAGCGCCCTCTGGGACGCCTTCGGGAAGTCGCTCGCGGCGCCGCTCTTCAAGATCTGGGGTGGCTTTCGCGACGAGCTGCCGATCATCGCCATCGGCGGCTACTACGGGATCACGGGCGAGGAGCTCGCCGCCGAGATGGAGGGCTATCGCACTCTCGGGCTTGCGGGCTGCAAGCTCAAGGTCGGCGGTGCGACTCCGGAAGAAGACGCCAACCGCTTTCGTATCGCGCGCCAGGCCGGCGGCGACGACTTCGTCCTCATGGCCGACGCGAACCAGGGGTACTCGCTCGAAGAAGCGAAACGCTTCTGCCGCCTCGTCGACGGCTTGAACCTCCGCTGGTTCGAGGAGCCGTGCCGCTGGTACAACGACCGGCGCGCGATGCGGGACGTCAGGCTGGCGACGGGAGTTCCTGTGGCCGCCGGTCAGAGCGAGCTCTCACGTGCCGGCGCTCGCGATCTGATGGTCGAGGGCTCGATCGACATATGTAATTTCGACGCATCGTGGGGCGGGGGCCCCACCGAGTGGCGGCGCGTGGCCGGCACGGCCATGGCTTTCGGTGTTGCGATGGCACATCACGAGGAACCGCAGATCAGTGCTCACCTGCTTGCGGCGATCCCTCATGGCACCTACGTCGAGTGCTTTCATCCCGAACGCGATCCGCTGTTCTGGGAGCTGATCGCGAACCGCCCGGCGATCCGGAACGGCGCCTATCCCGTGCCGCAGGGACCAGGCTTCGGCTTGGTGCTCGACGAGTCCACGATCCGGCGGTACGCGGCGTGAGTCTCGCGCCTCAGTCGGCCGTGACGTCCTCCATGATCGCGCCCACCTCCGGCGGCAAGCTCGCGCGCGCGGCCGCGACGGCCCCCGCGACGCGCTCGCCGACGGTCTTGCGGATCGCGGCGAGTCTCGCCTCGTCGGCCACATGCGACGCGATGAGGGTCCGCTCGTAGAGCGCGATCGGGTCGCGCGTCTTCCATTGCTCGAGCTCGGCCGCCGGCCGGTACGTCGCGGGATCGCCGCGGGAGTGGCCGGCGAAACGGTACGTCTTCATTTCCAGAAGCGTGGGGCCGCCTCCGGTGCGCGCGCGCTCGGCGGCAGCCCGGACCGCGGCGATCACGGCGTCGAGGTCCTGGCCATCGACGATCACGCCGGGGATCGCATACGCGTCTGCGCGTGAGGCGATGTCGCGCACCGGCGTGGTCTTGTCGATCCGCGAGTACTCGCCGTACAGGTTGTTCTCGCAGATGAAGATGGCGGGCAGGCGCCAGATCGCCGCGAGGTTCAGCCCTTCGTGGAAGGCGCCGATGTTCGCCGCGCCATCGCCGAAGATGGCCGCCGCCACCGCGTCGTCGCGGAGCACCTGGGAGGCGTAGGCCGCGCCTGCCGAGATCGGGATGCCCGCGCCGACGATCGCGAACGTCGGAAGGAGGCCCACATTGGGCGCGACGAGGTGCATCGAGCCGCCCTTGCCCTCGAGCACGCCGTCCCGGCGCCCCAGCAGCTCCGCCAGCACCGCCAGCGGCGTGAGCCCGAGCGCGAGCGCGTGCCCGTGTCCGCGATAGGTGCAAGTCACCGTGTCGGTCGGACGAAGGACCGCGGCTATTCCGACGGCGACGGCCTCCTGACCCTGGCACGTGTGCATCGTCCCTGAGATGAGGCCCTCGTGGAAAAGGCTCATCGCCTCGTCCTCGACCAAACGGATCTCGAGCATGCGGTCATAGCGGCCGAGCGGTTGCGCCAGCTCCGCGCGCCGCCTGGGTTCGTCGCCGCTCTCGCGCGACTGACTCGGTCGAGACCGCGCCCAGCCGGCCCACCTCGGCTGAGGCAGGGTGCCCGTCTTGAAGAGATGCGAGACCGCGGCGGCGACGTCCTCAGCCGACGTGAGGTACGCGCGCTCGAGCGCCCCGAAGGGCACCGGAACATCGGGACTGGTGACGCGGGTGATCGGCGCCAGAAGACTCGCCTGGCACTCAGCCGCGACGACGCTCGCGACGTCGGTCCCCCACCCGCCGGTCAACGGGTTCTCCTCGACGAGGACGAGACGACGGGTCCGCGCGACGGAAGCCAGCACGGTCGCGCGATCCCATGGCCGCACTGTGCCGAGGTCGATGACCTCGCAGGAGACCGTGTCCCGTATCTGATCCGCGGCAGCGAGCGCGACCCGCACCATCTGCCCGAGACTCACGATCGTGACGTCGCTTCCCGTACGCGCGATCTGCGCCTCGCCCAGTCGCCCGCGCACGGCGCTGGGCTCGAAGTCCTCCTTCACGCCGTAGAGGTTCCGCGGCTCGAGGAAGATCACCGGGTCGTCGCTACGGATCGCCGCGCGCAGCAGCGCGTACGCGCTCGCGGGCCCCGACGGCGAGACGACGGTGAGCCCCGGGGTGTTCATGAACCATGATTCCAGCGTCTGTGAGTGCTGAGCCCCGAAGCCGAGTCCGCCACCCGCGGACGCGCGCACCACCATCGGGAGCCGCACCTTTCCCCCCGACAGGTAGCGCATCTTCGCGGCTTCGGTAACGACCTGGTCGAGCGCGACGCCGAAGAACTCGACGAACATGATCTCGACGACAGGGCGCAAGCCGCGCGCGGCGGCCCCGATCGCGGCGCCCAGGATCGCCGTCTCCGCGATCGGCGTGTCGCGCACACGATCCGGACCGAACTCTCCGAAGAGACCGGCGGTCACCTTGAAGACGCCGCCGGCCTCGGCCACGTCCTCGCCGAACACGACGACGGTAGGATCGCTGGCCATTTCGTCGCGGATCGCCAGTTTGAGCGCCTCGCGCATCGTGATCTGCATCGCCGCTGAGACTATTCGCTCGCCACGACACGCGCACGCTGCCCAGCGACGTCAGTCTTTGTCTTCGGCCCCAACGGTTTCGACGATCGCGGCCCCAACCTCTCTGGTCGAAGCTCGTCCACCGACGTCCGCCGTGCGCGGGCCCTCGCGCGCGACGCGCTCGAGGGCGCGCAGGACGAGCGCGCTCGCATCGCGTTCGCCGAGGTGCTCGAGCATGAGCGCGGCCGCCCACACCGTTGCCATTGGGTTAGCGATCCCCCGCCCCGCGATCTGCGGCGCCGATCCGTGGACCGGCTCGAAGAGCGAGGGATGTCGCCTTGATGGGTCGAGATTCGCGGAGGCGGCCAGTCCCAGCGATCCCTGGAGCGCAGCTCCAAGGTCGGTAAGGATGTCGGCGTAAAGGTTGCTCGCGACAACAACGTCCAGCGAGGCGGGCTCCGTCACCATGCGCGCGGCGGCCGCATCCACCAGATAGCTGGTCAGCTCGACGTCGGGAAAGGTTTTGGCCACGTCGCGCACGACCTCGTCCCAGAGGACGGCCGTGTACTGGATGGCATTCGACTTGGTGACCGACGCCAGCTGCTTGCGCCGCTCCTTTGCGCGCTCGAAGGCGTAACGCGCGATGCGCTCGACGCCTCGGCGCGTGTACACGGCGGTCTGGAGAGCGACCTCGTCGGAGGACCCTTGGTGGAACCGACCGCCCACACCCGAGTACTCGCCCTCGGTGTTCTCGCGGATGAAAAGCATGTCCACCGTCTCGCGTGTCCCGTGCCGTAATGGCGAAAGGATGCCGTCGAGCACCCGAACCGGGCGTAGGTTCACGTAGAGGTCAAAGCTCTGGCGGATCGGTAGCAGGAGGCCCCAAAGGCCGACATGGTCCGCTACGCGCGGCAATCCGACAGCTCCAAAAAGGATTGCGTCGTGCTCCGCAAGCCTCGTAAGGCCGTCCGTTGGCATCAACGAGCCCTCGCGCAGGTAGCGCTCGCAGGACCAATCGAGCTCCGTCGTCTCGATCCGCCGCGACCCAGTGACCTCGAGAGCGCGCCGCACAGCGTCCAGGCCGACGGGCACGACCTCCTTACCGATCCCGTCGCCGGGGATGACTGCAATCTTGTAGGCCGTCACGGTCTCGTGTCGCCCTGGCCCGCAGAAGCCTTCGCCGCGCCCGTGGCGCGCGTTCGTCGCCCGGCCAGCGCGGGCATCAGACGAGGACCTTCAATCTCGTCAGTCATCCACACTTCCGAAAACCCCTGAGGTGACGGCGGGAATCGAACCCGCGGAGGTCTTGCAGACCTTTCGCCTACCTCCGGCTGACCGACTCTTTCGCCGCAGACTTCTGCCTTCCACGAGGATGACGACCGATTGGACCGCTCGCATGACGTAACGTTACTAACGCAGCTCATCAAGCGCGCAGCCAAGGCGAGTGTCGCCGCTCAGTCAGATTCGACGGGGCGATGGTCTTCATGTGGCGTTCACGGAACGGCTCGGGTGCGCTTGCGATGCGTCGGCTAAGCATCACCGTCCGTCCTCGGCGAGCGCTGTGACGACCGATCGGTTGCGGTGCAGGTCGACTCCGAGGTACAACATCGTGTGGGCCTCCATCCTGTCGTTCGTTTGATTGGCGGAACATACCGCCGTGAACACGGGAGCGGAGGCCCGCTCCTTCATGGCATCAGACGCCCAACAAAGTCAGCGGCGGAGGAAGGACCACCCTCCCTTAGGTGACCGGATTCGTAATCAGGTTGTTCTTACGACGACCGGCCGCGTCAGAAAGGTCGTTTCATGGTTGAGCATTCCGAACGATTGCTGTGACGCTCTGGTGCGAGAAATCATCCTCAGTGGCGAAACGCTCCTCGGCCCCGCATCCAGCGCCGGGATAGCTCGTCAACACTCTGAATGTCGTCCGACGCCGCGCGCGTCCAGCCATCGAAGTACTTCGCGTCGAGCAGCCGGAAGAAGTCGCGAACCTTCTTCTCGAGATCACCAGCCATATTTCACCTTCCCTTGCGGCACCGCGAGGAGACGCCGCTGCGGTGCGGACGTTCGATCCACCTCGATAACAAGTGGCCAGAGGAACACGGTTATGAATTGAATGGGAGGCCGAGGCGACGGGCACGCAGAAAGCGTGCGCTCGGCGAGCTCGAGTAACCATCTCGCGCCCGGCGCGGACAGGGGGAAGGCTTTGCGTACCTTCCCCCTGTCGGCGACCGATCAGTGACTCTGGCTCACCTGGAAGCAAGCGACGTCGTACTGGGACACGGCGTTGGCGCTTCCGGCCGTCGTCGCCGAGACGCCGTTGCCGGCGTAGACCGTGCCGGCGGTCCCGGGTCCCGTCTCGTTGAAAGCCGATCCTGGAGCAGTAGCTGCGTTCCCCGGCTCTGTGGGTGCTGTCGAGCTCAGACATGTCTGCCCAGGTTGACCGGCGGTCGCGACACCGGCTGAGACGAGCATGAGCCCTAGCGCGAGCACGCTCGTGAATGCGATACGTAGGCGCATAGCGCACCTCCCCTGAGTCCTTCGAACGAGGAGGGGACCCGGATCATGTTCGCGGGCGATCGTTAGCACACCGTTGCGCAGTCGCGGTGCGCTCACCGAGCAACCCGCGCCCGCGCTCTTGGCCCGCGTAAAAAGAACCGGAAGTCGACCGCGCCAGGGATCTCGTCTGTGCTCAGGGCACCGCCGCGGTGAAAATGTCCTCCGTTGCCCCGGTCCGTCCCGCGACCGTGACGATGCGGCGCATATCCGTCCAGACCGGATGCGCGACGCCGTCCGAGCCGATCGCGAGGCCGTTGTAGTCGCCGAGGAAGGTCGTCTCGCCGCCGGTCGCGCCACTGAACCACCGCGTGTGGTTGGGATCGCTGAGTCCCGTATCCACGCGGGCGAGCGCGAAGCCGCTTGAGCGGGGCGCGAGGCGCGCGAGGGTCACGCCATAGCGCGAGTTCGCGGGATCATAGGAGCGGTCGAAAAACACGACGTTCAACGTGCCATCGGGTGCGATCGCCGCCCACGGATAGAACTGATCCCCCGCGGCCGCCGACACCGGGACTGGACGTGACCAGCGCACGCCGTCAGCGGAGCGGGCGACGAACACGTCGGTATTCGTGCTCGCGGCTGTGCCGCTGCGATTGTCGGACCACACGAGCGCGAGCGCGCCTGTCGTCGAATCGACCGCCAGCGTTCCCGCCGAGTTGACTCGGAACTGCGAGTTCGACAGCGTCTGGCGGCCGTTCACGTTCACGGGGTAGTCGTTCGCGCCGTCCTGAAGGATGTCGCTCGCCCGCACCGGCGCCGACCACGTCGCGCCGCCGTCGGTCGAGCGGACCACGAGGTACTGGTTGCGCAAGTTGCCGTCGTTCACGGCTTGCCCGTTCTCGAACGCCACGAAGACCGTGCCGTCGGGAGCGACGACCGGCGCGGCGAACTGGTCCTCACGACAGCGACCGTCGTACGGGAGTGGTGTGCTCGAGAACGTGCATAGCGCCCGCGCCGCCCCACTGATCTCGCGCGGCGCGGACCAGGTGAGCCCGCCGTCGCGCGACACAGAGAAGAAGATCGGCGATTCGAGGTACTGGAACGCGCTCGTGAAGTGGAACCGCGTCCAGGTCATGTAGACGCTGTCGCGGAACGGGCTGCCGGCGTTCGTATCGACCGCGAGGTACGGCTTGTCCTCGAAGGTCTGCACGGACGTCGACTGCTCGACGATGATCGGCGCGGCGAAGCTGCGGCCACCGTCTGTGGAGCGCGAGACCTGGATCGCGCCACCGATGGCGAGCCCGCCGCGGCCCAGGTCGAACGCCACAACGCCATAGAAGACGTTGCCGCGCGTGTCGAAGCCGATCGTCGGATCGCCCGTCTGCGTGAACTTGCCGCTCGGCACCTGACCGTTCAGCCACGAGCGTCCGCTGTCGAGGCTCGTGTAGTAGCCGGCGACAGCCTTTGTCGCGGTGGTGTTGCCGTTCGGGGGGAGCTCTGTGTCATTCGACCCGGCGACGAGGTGACCTGGGTCGGACGGGTCAGCCGCGACCGCGGTCTCGTTGTGCGGGAGAACGGTGCTGTCGCAGTTCGCCTGCACGTTGGAGCCGAACGTCGCGGTCAAGCTGCATAGGGCCGTAAACGGGCCGCCAACGATCTCGTTCTGCAGAGCTAAGGCCTGGTCGCGGATGATCGAGAGCGGCTGGCCGCGTCCGTGTCCGGCGCCTTGGGCCGGTTGCGCGGCGAGCGCGGCGACGATGATCGCGAGCGTGACGAGCTTCATGAGCCGCACGGATCCACCTCCACCGGTCGCTATCGCGGTCGGCGGTGCGCGACTCTAGCCCTCCTTGGTGAGGTTCGCTTCGTTGGGCGCGAATATCTTTCCGCTCGTGGCAGACGGTCGCGGTCATCATGAGGTCGGGGTCGGCTCGCTCGCCGGGTACTTCCTGCGGCTGGGCACGCTCGGGTCACGGTCCCGGCAGGTAGGCCAGGCACGAGCGCAGTATCGATCCGCCCTGTTCGGAGGCGTCCGGCGAAACCGCTAAAGGTTGCGGTGCCTCAACAGGGACCGCTCGCTAAGCAGCGATTCTTGCGAAGGCGGTGGTCGCGGGGCAGATCGCGGAAACGCCGGACCCAAGTCCGTGATGTTGTAACAACGCAGCTGATCCGAGACCGGCGGGATGGATAGCGCCGATCCCAGGCGCTCACCTGTGCGGCTTCTTCCTTGTCCTCGACCAAATCGGTCACTAGGCTCTCGGCCGAAGGGAGGAATGCCGTGAACATCAGACGCTCGTTCCTTGTGTTCGCTGTCATCCTCGCGCTGCAGATGCTGTCGGCCACGTCAGGATTCGCGAAGGAGAAGACAAAGATCGAGCTCGTGAACGACTGCGGCGGCTTCGGGCCTGGGGGCGCGTGCGACAACACGGGAGTCGCCGCCGGGTTCGTGAGATTCGAGCAGGACGAGACAGGCGGGTTAACCATCGACGTGACGCTGCGCGGTGCACGACCCGAAACGACATATGTCATCGGCCTGAACTGCGGGCCCACAATCGCGCTAGCGTGCGGTTTCATCCTGATTGGCGCTCTAACGACCAATGCTGCCGGCAACGCGCGTTCGGGCGACATTGTCGTGCCGGTCGCTACGCTGCAGGTGGCACCGTTCGGCTCAGGCCAGCGGGCGGACGAAATCACGATGGTGACGCAGGTCGGCGACTTGAGCGCAGGAGGGTTTGACCAGGTCAGCCCATTCACTTACACGATTCCCTGAGAGGTCAGGAATCTTGCTCCGCGCCTCTCCGTTGAGCCACGGTGCCTTATCTCCCGACGGCGAACCGGCGTTCCAGCCTGGCGGTCACGGCAGCCGCGCCGCCTAGTGGACGTAGCCTCTGAGCGGAAGACGGGGGGGGTCAAAGACGCGGAAGTGGTAACAGCTCGGCTCGTTCAGGACGAGCGCGGGTGGCTCCGGCTGGCGCGTTGAACGGGCACGCACGGCAGAACGGACGACATGGTCAAGGCGGTGCCCGCCGACGGAGCCATCGATCCTCAAAGGGAGCTGCGGCATTCCGCGCGGACGGACGTCCGTCACGATCCGGCCGCCCACAGCGTGTCGGTCGTCTCCGGCGCGCGCTGACGCGCCGCCTGCTCCTCTTTCATCTTCGCGATCCGAAGCATTCCCGCCGTTTCATAGCAAGACGACGAGGCCCTAAGCCCGAGGTATGTAACCCGGTTCGCCTGGACTGACAAAAGAGACAAACTCGGTCAGTGACAGACCTCCAACCGGCCTCGCAGAACCGGCGTTGAAGCGCGCACAAACATACGTAGCGAACTCGGGTAGGCCTCGCGAACTAGCCGTCCTAAAGACCACGATCCTTTTCACCTGTGGGCGAGACCAACATATAGGTGCCGTTCGCCACCGGATTTTCGAGTACGAAGGTCCCGCAGAACACCACGGTCTGCCTCGGCGCGCTCGCGAGAGGGATCGCGGTAGCGGCTGGAGGTGCCAGTGTCGGAGCGGACGCTGTGGGTACCGACATAGGGGCGGCCGTCGGAGTCGTTGCGCATGCGCCGAGGGCAGCACCGAACAAGCACGTTGCGACCATGCGGAGCGGCTTCCTTGTCTGCGTCGTGGCTGGATTCTATGGACGGTGTCTCGCGGTAGGCACGGGCTGAGACAAGGGAGCACCGGAGCGGTCCCGTTCTCAGCTCATAGCGCCCGATGTCGATCGACTCTGTACGACTACGACGCTTGAGCTCGGCCGCTTTGTCGCACGCTCAGTTGGGGTAACGGTGGCCGATTGTTACCGCGTCGCGGGTCGCGGAGAGGGCCGCGCAAACGCGGGGGTCAAGCGCGCGAAAGTGATAACAGCTCGGCTCGTCCAGGACGAGCGCGGGTGGCTGCGGCTGGCGAGTTGACCCAGAAGTGGCAAGCCCGCAGCCAAACAGCGTAGAAGGCGATCGTCAAGCTAATAGTTGGCCCTAACCTCTCGGCCTGTGTGGGTTCGTGGATCGACAGGCGTAAAGTCTGGGCGCGTGAGGAGTCGGAATCGTCAAGTGGATGGAACGCCTTCGCAGAATCGGTCGACTGCCCAAGCTGTCGTGGGGTACTCCGCGCTGACCCACAAGCGCGTGCTCCACGTGATCGAGGACCTAGATGACGCCGCTCTTCGCGAACGCAGCGGGCGCGCTAATTCGATCGGTTTCAACCTGTGGCACATAGCTCGATGGGCGGACTGGCTCCAAGCCCAAATCGCCATGACACGTGGCGAGGATGAGCGCTCCATCTGGGCGCGTGAGGGTCTGCCTGGGCGTTGGGGATGGGAGTCGGCGAAGCTTGGCGCCTCCCAGACAGGGATGGGGATGGACGAGGGCGTCTCAGCACAGCTTGCGCTGCCACCGAAGAGCGAGATCGAGCGCTATGCCCGGGCGAGCTTCAGTGCATTTGACGCAGCCGTCGCCGGCCTCGATGAAGGAACGTTCGGCAGCCCTCTGAAGAGTGGCGAGACGAATGAAATCAAGGACGCCATGATCGGATCCTGGATCGTGAGCATTCTTGTTCACGCCAATCGCCACCTAGGCATGATTGAGTCGATGAAGGGTGTTTCAGGACGGAGAGGGACCGCGTCGGTTTAGATCCGCCGACGCCACGCACCACTGGATCGGCCCAGAGGGAGGCGTCGCGCTTCCGCGGGTCGCGTTAAGCGCCGGCCTACCGCAGCGGGTCTGGAAGAGAGAAGGACTGTGGGCGGTGTCTTCCGTAGAAGCGAAGAGGAGTCATCGGTACCGCCCCATATAAGGCAGCCGGATGCTCCGAGACGAAACGGGCGATCTCGGGGTGATCTCGACACAGCTCGAGGTCATGCCGTTCGCCATACAAGCCGAGGACGAGATAACGCGTAGGGTCAACGACGTCGCGCAGCAGCCAATCAATCGCAAAGGATGGAAGGATCGCGCGACGCAAGCGAAAGAGCTCGTGACGCGACACCTCGAATAGTGCCGCAGAGTTTGGATCGACGCGCCACTCGCCGTCGACCGCATAGCCTGGTTGCGTGCGCCAGCTTCCAGTCACCGCAAGAACGACCGCAAGAGTTTCCCCACCACTCCGTTCTGCATCGTGTTGTTCCGCGAACGTTCGGTAAGTCACCGCCGCACCGCGCTCGTGGCGATCGAGTGGGATCAACTGGAGCGCGCGGTGATCCGGGTGTTTCCCCGTCAGCCGCGACACGAAGCGCTCGATCAACACAGACGGATGCTATCGAGGCGTTGACCTCGTCGGACTCGGGGCAGGCCCCACCCCGAGTCCAGTTCGTCTAATCGCGAGCGGATGTGCGAATCTGAGCGGAAGACGGGACTCAAGGCCCGCGATGTTGAAACAACTCGACTCGTTCGGGACGGGCGCGGATGGCTCCGACTCGCGAGCTGACCCGACCGGCGGCGCTGCTCGACAGGTCCTAGCCGATGTGATCAGCAGGCCGGCGCGCTAAGCCCAAGACCGTGCGCGAGAGCCTCCGCGCTCGCGCGGTCCCAGGCAAGGACGAAGAAGCGCGCGCCGACGAGCGGATAGACGGTCTGGCTACCTTCCATGCCGGGCAGTTGTCTGCCGTCGACGATGACCGACCACTTCGTGAAGCCTGGCGACGATGGCGAGGAGCACATCCGGACTTCTCGCAGCGGGACCGCAAGCCACAGCACGTCCGCGCCCCGTGCCAGTCTGCCCAGACGCTCCGATGAATACGCGGGCATCGCGGCGATCGCCAAGGAACGATTCGAACTTGGACCCGCCAATTACCCGGATCCCTATCCCCTCCGCAGCAAATGCGTCCATGACCTCCCGCTCCCAGGGGAACACCGGCAGGGTCTGGGGTTCGCGCCAGATGCAGCTTGGCACGGACAGCACGAGGGTGAGCACGAGCGCGTCGCGCAGTCGCGCGTCGGGTGTCATCACGAAGAGACGATCGCTGCTCGCGAAGTACATCGGGCCCGCGCCCGAAAGCGCACCGGTCACGCCCGCGCCGCCGAGAACCTCCGGCCGCCCCTTGAGGCTGACCGTGAAGACGGACTCTCCCGAGGCCGACCGACCCGCGCAGGCCGTGATCCCTTTGGTGGTCACCTCGAGGAAGTGGACATCAGCCCAGATCTGCGTCCCATCCAGCGTGCCTGAGAAGCTGCCTGACCTCGGCGCGCCGGTGCCGAAAAGCCAATCGAACTTGGATGGAATGACGGAAGTGTCCTGGATCCCAGCCGTCGCGAGGGCTGCCGTGACCGCCCGCTCCTGGTCAGGTGTCGGGAGGCGCGAAGGGTCCGCCGACGCCACACGGGCCGATGCATTGGCGGAAGCTGAGGCGCCAGCGCTGGTGGGCACGCCCTGGCAAGCGACGACGAAGAGCGAGGCGCAGAGAAGAAGCCGAAGGCCCATGCGTCAACAAATACAACGTTGGCGAGTGCGCGGTTCCCGCCGGAGGAGATGCGCTCGCAAACCATTGGCCGCGAAGATCGTCTGCTCGGGAGTTAACTATGGCCGCGTCGAGCTGCGACATCTACGACGTGGCGACGCCTAAATGTGGGAACGACTACCGATTGTTACCGCGGCGACGGTCACGGAGATGATTGCGAAAACGCGGGGACTCCCTGATGTTGAAACAACCCGACTGGTCCGCGACGAGCGCGGGTGGCTCCGGCTGGGCAGGTCAGGGAAGAGCCAAGATGGCCGGCCTGACCCCGTCTGACCTAGTCGCGGCGCTGTCGGCGAGTCCTAACGCGGAGAGGCCCGGTACGGCTCGGCCTTGCGTCTAGCTCGTCCAGAAGTAGCCGCCCGCTTCGCGGTGGCCTTCGCAGATGCGGCGTCGCCGAGCGCGCACCACTCCTTGACCATCGACCTCAGCTCCGCTGCCCGTGCGCTCGCCTCCCTCTCGTCAGCGATGCGCATGCGCTTTACCGTCGCCCCCTCAAGATGCGGGTAACGCCCGCGCAGCCGTCTGCCGCGCATGAGTCTGAGGTTCACGCCGGCCTCGCTGTACCGAACGAACGCGGCGAAGTCGCCGCTCTTGGTCGACGAGAAGGTGATGCCGTACTGGATCCGCTCGCGCATGCTGGGGTCCGCGCCGAGGATGAGGTCGCGCACGCGACGCAGAGCGGCCTCGGACGGTGGCTTCGTCGACGCGAACCAGCGTTCGACCACGGCCGACTTCACGATGACCGGATGCTAGCGAGGCCGGCCTGTTCGGCTGGTGTGCGCCACGCGTGCACTCTCCTGCACTCGCGCTCGTGTCTCGGCCTCGATGACCTTCCGCCAGAGCGTGGTTCCACACTGGCTGCTCCCACTCATGGGCCGGGACTCTCTGAGCGGAAGACGGGGGTCAAGCACGCGGAAGTGGTAACAGGTCGGCTGGTCCGCGACGATCGAGGTTGGCTGCCATTGGCAGGCTGAGCAACGAGCCTGACTCGCGGTCTGTCATGACATCGCTCGCCTCGACTGCTACGCCCGCACGCCTTCCAAGATGCTGTTCGGGGAAGCTGTCGGGATCACGCGCGTGAGACGCAGCCCTGCGGCAGTGAACAAGGCCCTGAACTCGACTTCGGTACGGATCCGGCCTCCTGGTTGGTTAAGCAGCATCAGGATGTCGAACGGCTTGCTAGGGCTGGGATCGTTCGCCGAGCCCATGAGCATCTCCACCACCAAGGCCTTCCCGGCTTCAGGCATCACCGCCGCGCAGTTGCGAAGGATCGTCGCCGCGTGCTCGTCGTCCCAATCCATCAGCACCCGCTTGATGATGTAGGCGTCGGCACCGGCGGGCACGGCCTCGAGCATGTCGCCGCCGAGCACCTCGCACCGATTGATCACGCCAGCTTGCATAAGAGGAGCAGGGTCGGCCACGACTTGCGCCAGATCGAGCAGGATCCCTCGAAGGGACGGGTTGGCTTGCAGGATCGCCGCCAGCGTCGACCCCTGACCGCCGCCAATGTCGGCCACGAGGCGAAAAGGTGAGAAGTCGTAGCTCGCCACCAGCGCGGAATTATGTTGATTCGACTGACGGGTCATCCAGCGGTTGAAGGCAGTCCCAAGGTCAGCGTGTCCGGCGATGTACTCCCACATCGGAGCACTGTGCACACGCTGGAACGCGGACTGGCCGGTTAAGACGCTGGCGCGCAGACCACCCCAGACCTGCCACATCTCAGGCGCCCCGACGAAGAGCGCCCAGTCGCGGACGGAGTCTGGTGCGTCGGTCCTCAGCGTGGCGCCCAGGGGAGTGAGCGCGAATCGTCCATCGGCCTCCTCGCGAAGGACGCCGGCACCCGCGAGCATGCGAAGCAACCGGTAGAGGGACGAGGGCCGCGCACGCGTGGTGCTCGCAAGGTCGTCGATATTGCGCGGGCCAGCGGTCAGTTGATCGGCAATCCCCAGCGCCGCAGTGACGTGGAGAGCTTGCACGGTTAGGAAGGCATTGAGCATCTGCAGCATCTGCGACGATGCGCCGGTCGAGCTCGGTGGAGGTGTCGTAGTCACAGGCGTTCCGCGGCGATGAGTCTGCCACCTCGCGCGTCCGAGCCGCCTGGGACTCTGGCGCTCAGGCTATCGCGGAGCGGAAGACGGGGGTCAAGCACGCGGAAGTGGTAACGGCTCGGCTCGTTCAGGACGAACGCGGGTGGCTCCGGCTAGCGGGTTAGAGAGGAGCAGGACTGGCTATCTGACCTGGACGAGCCCGGCTGCAGGGCCCGCTAAGTGATCTTCCCTGTTCGGGTTGAGACGGAGGATGGATCACAAGGAGGCTGCCGTCCGCCGCAATGATGGCGCGATGACGCGCCACAGGCCGTGTTGACCAACGCCCGCACGTAGCGGGATGAGGCCGCGTGACCCGGGAACCCAGGAATCGGTGAGCGGTCAGCGGCGACGTCACCAGGCGACGAGCTTCCACACCTCCGGCTCGCGCTCGCCGGGTGCTTCGATTTCCGAGAAGAGGGCCACCGCGCGCTTGAGGTGACGCATCGCGTCCGCTCGACGTCCGGTCGCGTTCATCAGGTCCGCGAGGTTGTTGAAGAGTGCCGCCTCTCGGTGACGGTCGCCGAGCTCGTGGCAGATCGCCAGCGCTTGCTCGGTGAGCGCGATCGCCCGGTCGTGCTCCCTCGAGCGCCGCAGCGCGAGCGCGAGGTTGTTGAGCGCGGCCGCGTGGGTGGCGCGGTCGCCGATGCGCTCGGAGATGGCGACCGCGCGCTCGAGGTGCGAGCGCTCCCCACTCAGGATCCCGAGGATGTTGTGGGCCTGCGCGAGCGCGCGGTCGTCGCGGGCGCGCGTCGCGAGGGCGAGGGCCTCCTCCGCGAGGAGGGCTGCACGTGCCGGCGCGCCGCGGCGATGCGCGGCGAGGCTCCAGTCGGCGGTCACGCGGGCGCGGCGCGCGAGGTCCTCCTCGCCGGCGAGCGCCGCGCGGTAATGCGCCTCCGCCTCGTCCCACTCGCCCCGCCGGTGGTGCACGTCCGCGATCCGGTGCTCGATAACCGGACGCACTGCCGGCGGCGCGTCCGCGAGCGCCGCGGCGTAGCTGGCGATCGCCCTGGCGTAGTCGCCGTGGAGCGTGTACAGGTCGCCGACGCGCTCGTCCACGCCGGCGGCCGCGGGACCCGGTGCAGGCTCGGGATCGCCGCGCTCGATCGCATCGCGCAGCGCCGTCGTGTCGCGGTGCGGCGCGACGCCGAGATCGCGGTCGAGCGCGCGCGCACACTCGCGATACTGACGCAGCGCGGCGGCGCGCTCGCCGGCTCGCGCGTGCAGTCGCATGAGCGCGCGATGCGCCGCTTCGTTGAGCGGATCGAGCGAGAGCCACCGGCGGGCATACGCGATTGCGTGCACCGTGTCGCGCTCCTGATGGGCGAGCCGCTCGAGCGCGCCCCCGAGCTCCTGCCGGAGCGTCTCGGCCTCGGCCGCCTGCCACTCGTCGAACTCCACGCTGTCGCGGAGGGCGAAGCCCGAGAGGAAGTCCGCGCTGTAGACGTTCACCGCCTCGGCGAGACGGCCCGCGGAGAGAAGCGCGCGAAAGCGCTGCACGTCGCAGTCGACCCGGTCGCGATCGAGCGCCACGCGCAGCCCATCGGTCGAGACGTGCTCGCCGCCGAGCGCGGTCCTGAGCGCCGAGAGCGTCCGGCGCAGTGCGCCGCGCGCCCGCTCGTCATCCGCGTCCGGCCAGAGCAGCCCGGCGAGCCGGTCGCGCCCCTCGGCGTGGCCGGTTACGGCGAGGTACGCAAGGAGCGCGATCGCCTTGCGCGTGTCGGGCTCGACCGGCTTTCCGTCGCGCTCGATACGCGGCGGGCCGAAGAGGAACACGCGCAGGCGCGGCTCGGCAGGCATGGTCTGCAGGCTGGCGGCTGGGGCTTTCCCGCGCAAGCGGCCGGCCGTAACGATTTTCGGACGGGCGTCGACCAGCATGACGCGCGAACCGGCGGCAAGTGCATGCTGTCCGGGTCGGGAGGAAGGGTATGAGCCGCAGCACCTTCGCTGCGATCGCCGCGCTGGTCTCGCTCGTGAATGCCATTCCCGCGTTCGTCGTCCCCGATGCGCTCGCCTCGCTCTATGGCGTGATCCTCGATCGCCAGACCCTGCTCCTCGGGCAGACGCTGGCGGCCTCGTACCTCGGCTACGCGGTCATCAACTGGATGACCCGCGATGGGTCGGAGCTCAGCAGCCGTCGCGGGATCGCGGCGGGCAACCTCGTCGCCTGGGCGATTGGTGGCGTCCTTTGGACTTACGCCGCCTCGACCGGGCTGACGAACGCCGTCGGCTGGATCGTCGTCGGCCTTAGCGTCGTCTTCAGCCTCGGCTGGGCGTACTTCACGTTCGCTGATCGCGGGATCGAGGGCCGAACGACGATCGCGAGCGCGACACGGTGAGGCCCACGACCGCGCTCGCCTGGGGACTCGCCGCCGCGTGGGTGGCGCTGACGATCGCCCATCGCGTGCTCCTGGCGGTGGCGCCCGGCGCTGTCGATCCGCTCAGCGTGGTTGGCCACCTCGGGGTGAACCCGTGGCTCACGATCGTGCTGGACCTGCTCATCAGCTTGTGGCCGTTCGCCGTCGTCGGCGCGCTCGTCGCAGCGCGCCAGCCTCGGAACCCGATCGGCTGGCTCTTCTGCGCGATCGCCCTCAGCGAACAGACGAGGGGCTTCGCGAGCACCTACGCACGCGCGAGCGTCGTAGCGAACGCTGATGCATTGCCCGGCGGGGTGGAGGCGATCGTGTTGGGGCGACTCGCCGCCTACCTTCCGTTCACCCTGGCGCTCTTTGCCTTGCTGCTCTTTCCGACCGGCCGCGTCCCATCCGCGCGCTGGAGACCGCTCCTGTACCTGTTCGGCGCGTACACCGCGACGATCCTCGCGATCCGCGCGTTCGGAACATGGCCGGCCCTCTACGGAGTCGCCAATCCTGTCGGCGTCGGAGGGGCGCTGGGGGCCGGCCTCGACGCGCTGTTCGGGATCCTCTTCCCAGGCGTTTGGTCCGCGTTGGCGCTCACGGTGGCGGTTTCGCTGTTCTTCCGCTGGCGGGCCGCCGGCGGGATCGAGCGCCAGCAGCTCAAGTGGTTCGTGTGTGCGACCAGCCTCGCGCTCGCGAGCGTCTCCGCTTTCTGGCTCCTTGGCGGATGGGTTTGGTTCGCGAGCCAGCCGGCGTGGCTTTACGTGGCCGCCGTCGCTGGGTACTCCGGCGGCATCGCGGCTGTCCCGTTCGGCGCAGGCATCGCCATCCTCCGCTACCGCTTGTACGACATCGACGTCCTCATCAACCGCACCCTCGTGTACGGCGCGACGGTCGCGACACTCGGAGCGCTCTACATCGGCGCGATCGTCAGCCTACAGGGCGTGCTGCGCCCGTTCATCCAGGGGAATGAGCTCGCGGTCGCGCTCTCGACGGTCGGGGCGGTCGCGCTCTTCGATCCGGTGCGCACTCGGATCCAGCGCGGGGTCGACCAGCGCTTTTATCGCTCGCGCTATGACGCCACGCGCACGCTCGACTCGCTCGCCCTGCGGCTGCGCGATCAGGTCGACCTCGAAGCGCTGCACTCCGAGCTGCTCACGGCCGTGCTCGAGACGATGCAGCCCGCGCACGCGAGCCTCTGGCTGCGGGAGCCAGCACCATGACATCGTTGTCAGCCCGGCGCGTCGCGTGGGCCCTGTGGGGCCTCGCATCGGCTGTCCTGCTGATCGGCGGCGCTATCAATGTCATCGAGCCCGCCACGATCGACCCGAACTTGCCCAATGGCCGTGCCCTGCTCCTGAGCGCACCGCTACTGGTGCTGATCGAACTCGCCTTCCCTACGCTCGGCGCGCTCGTCATCGCACGCCATCCCAGGAACGCGGTCGGCTGGCTCATTTATGTCGGCGGCCTGGCCGAGACGATCCGCTTCACGACCAAGGCGGTCGGAAGCCTCGTCGAGGTACGCGGCGACGTTCTCTCGCTCGGTTACGCCCTGTCGTTGCTGCACCAGGAGGGCCATCTTCTGGCGGTGCCTCTGCTCACGATCGCGCTTCTGCTCTTCCCGAATGGACGCTTGCCTTCCGCGCGGTGGCGGCCGCTCGCTCTGCTCATGGTGTGCGGTGCCGCGCTCATGTTCGTTCTGTCAGCCCTTGGATCGTGGATGCGCTCTTCGGGGCCGGAGCTCGGCGGGATGCTTCCTGCGGCCGGGCTCGTCTTCGCCGTGACGACCTGGCTCCGACAGCTCGAGCTGCTCGCTGTCGTTGCCGCGGCAGGGTCGTTGGTCGTTCGCTTCCGAACCTCGGACGAACGAACGCGGCAGCAGATCAAGTGGGTCGCTGCCGCGTCGATCGTCGCCGCAATCGCCTTCGCCGCCTTCTGGCTTCCCGGCGGCTGGGCCTGGGCATCGACGCTCGGACCGCTCGAGCTTCCGGTCGAGCTCGCCTACGTACTTGGTTTTGTGGGCCTCCCCGCAAGCATTGCGATCGCGATGCTGCGCCACCGCCTCTTCGACATCGACGTGATCATCAACCGCGCGCTCGTCTATGGCGCGACGGTGGCGGCGATCGGCGCGCTCTACATGTCCGCCGTTGTGGGCCTCCAGGCGGTGCTCCGTCCCATCACCCAGGGCGATGAGCTTCCGGTCGCGCTCTCTACGCTCGGCGCGATCGCGCTGTTCACCCCGGTTCGCGCGCGGGTCCGGGGCGCCGTCGACCGCCGGTTCTACCGCTCCCGCTACGACGCGACACGCACCCTCGACTCGCTCGCGCTCCGCCTGCGCGACCAGGTCGACCTCGACGCCCTCCGCGGCGAGCTCCTCACCGCAGTCCGCGACACGATGCAGCCCGCCCACGTAAGTCTCTGGCTGCGGGAGCGCGCGCGATGAGCAGGACGGGCGCGCGTCGGCTTGCCTGGGGGTTGTGGTGGATCGCAGTCGCGCTGTTCGCTGGCGGCGTCCTGATCCACGTGTTCGAGCCCGCCTCGCGCGACCCTGTCCTTCCGTCCGACCACAGCACGCTGGCGCTCGTCACGTTCCTGCTCTTCGCACTGGCGTTCCCGACGCTCGGCTCGCTCATCGCGAGACGGCTTCCTACGCATCCTATTGGCTGGCTCTTTTGCGCCGCCGGCTTTTCCGAGCTTGTCCGCAATCTAAGCGGATCCCTCTCGCGTCTGGCGTTCCACACGCATCCTGAGGAGCCGACGTTCGCGAGCCTGATGCTCTGGATCTCGCATCAATCGTCGGGTCTGTTCGTACCGCTGCTGATCGCGGCGTTCTTCTTGTTCCCTGATGGCCGGTTGCCGACGCGACGATGGATGCCAATCCTCATTTTCGTTGTCGTCGCCGCGGCGCTCCGATTCGTCCTCGCGGCCGGCGCGTCGTGGACGCTGGACGGACACCCGAATGCATACGCGGCCGAGCCCCCCTATGGCGAGGTCCTCCAGGTGATTGCGATCGTGTTCTCGCGTCTCTCCGTGGTCATCGCTCTGCTCGCCTTGCTTTCCCTGATCGTGCGCTACCGACGCTCGCCGCAACACGAGCGTCAGCAAATCAAATGGGTGGCTGTTGGCACCGCTGTCGCGACGGCCACGCTACTGGCGTACCTGGGGCTGGGTGGATGGGCATGGGCCGCGACCCTCGGACCCGCGGAAACGCCGATCGTCGCCGTGTACGCGGCCGGCCTGCTCGCCCTGCCGGTCAGTCTCGCGATCGCCATGCTGCGCTATCGGCTCTACGACGTCGACGTTCTCATCAACCGGACATTGGTCTACGGGGCGACGGTGATGACGCTCGCGGGCCTCTACGTCGTGGGCATCGTCGGATTGCAGGCCGCCCTCCGTCCGTTCACGCAAGGCGACGAGCTCCCGGTGGCCCTCACGACGCTCGGTGCGATCGCGCTGTTCGCGCCGATCCGCGCGCGAGTCCAGCATGCCGTCGATGGGCGCTTCTACCGCAGCCGCTACGACGCGACGCGCACGCTCGACTCGCTCGCTGTCCGGCTACGCGACCAGGTCGACCTCGAGGCGCTGCGTGCCGAGCTGCTCGCCGCGGTCCGCGACACGATGCAGCCCGCGCACGCCAGCCTTTGGCTGCGGGAGCGTGCAAGGTGATGGCGGTCGCGGGACGCCCGCGGATCCTTCTGCGGGGTAGCGACCGCGCTGAGCTTGCCTCGGTCCTCGGCGCGCTGGGCGACGTGACGACCGACGCCGCTTTGCTCGCGGATCTCATCGTTTTCACTGCGACGGTGGACGAATCCCTCGCGGAGCTCCGGCGGGTCGCCGCACACGACGACGGCGCGTGGCGGCCGGTGCTCGTCATCGCCCCCGACGACGGGCTCTGCATCGCCGCGCTGGACGCCGGCGCGGACGCGGTCGTCGGCCCGCGCGTCGAGAGCGCAGAGCTGGTCGCGCGAGTGCGGGCGCTGCTGCGCATCAAGGCGCGACACGACGCGGTCGAGAAACAGGCCGCGCAGTTCACTGACTGGACCCAGTCGCTCGTCTCCCGTGTGGCGGAGCAGGTCGAGGAGCTCCAGCGGGTCGAGCGCTTGCGCCGCTTCCTCGCGCCCCAGGTCGCGCAGGTCGTCGCGCACGACGAGGGCCTGCTCGAGAGCCATCGACGGGAGATCGCCGCCGTGTTCTGCGATCTCCGCGGCTTCACCGCGTTTTCCGAGGTTGCCGAGCCCGAGGAGGTCATGGGCGTGCTCCGTGAATACCACGACGCGCTCGGCGCGCTGGTGTTCGAGTACGAGGCGACGCTCGAGCGCTTCGCCGGCGACGCGATCCTCGCGTTCTTCAACGATCCCGTGCCGTGCCCGGACCCGGCCGCGCGGGCGGTCCGCATGGCGGTGGCCATGCGCGAGCGCGTTAGTGAGCTCGTGGCCGGCTGGCGAAAGCGCGGGTACGACCTCGACTTCGGCGTCGGGATCGCGCTCGGCTACGCGACCCTCGGGCGGATCGGCTTCGCCGGCCGCTCCGACTACGGCGCCGTGGGGACGGTCGTGAACCTCGCCGCGCGCCTGTGCGCCGAGGCACAGGGCGGGCAGATCCTCCTGAGCGAGCGCGCCCACACCCTCGTCGAGGATCTCGTCGAGGCCGAGCCGCTCGCGCCGCTGCCGCTCAAAGGCTTCCTTCGTCCCGTCAAGGCCGTCAACGTGGTCGCCCTGCGGGCCGAGCGGTGATCCCCGTAACGCTTTTCGGACGCCCGGTCCGTAGAAGGAGGTCGAGATGCTGAGCTTCGCCCGATCGCTGCGCTGGGTCCGCGGACGAGGGTCCGAGCCGACCGCCTCGTCCGCGCGCGCCACGGACCACTCCATCGCGCGTCCCTCGCACCGGACCGCCGAGACGCCGCGCGTTGACATCGCGCCCAACGACCCGCTGGTCATGTACCTGATGAGCGCTCCCGGGCCCGTCGCGCTCGATGGGCTCCAGCTGGACTCGCCCGCACTCCGGGACCTCCGCGCCGCGGGGGTCAAGCTGGTCGTGCCTTTGGTGAGCCAGGGGGAGCTCATCGGTACGTTCAACCTCGGCCCTCACCTTTCAGATCAGGAGTACTCCGTCGACGATCGGCGGCTCCTGGACAAGCTGGCGGCGCAGGCCGCGCCCGCGCTCCGTGTCGCGCAGCTGGTCCGCGAGCAGGAAGCGGAGGTCCGAGCGCGAGAGCGTCTCGAACAGGAGCTCCGCCTCGCGCACCTCATCCAGCAGCAGTTCCTCCCAAGGAAGGTCCCCGACCTCCCCGGGTGGCAGGTCGCGGCGTTCTACCGCCCCGCGCGGCAGGTCGGCGGCGACTTCTACGACTTCATCGACCTCGCCGACGGTCAGATCGGGCTCGTCGTCGGCGACGTCACGGGGCACGGCGTCCCGGCGGCGCTGGTGATGGCGACGACGCGGAGCGCGATCCGCAGCGAGGCGCCTCGGCTCGTCGCGCCGGGGGCCGTGCTTGCCCGCGTGAACGAGCTCCTGCACGGCGACATGCCTTCGAACATGTTCGTGACCTGCCTGTTCGCGCTCCTCGACCCGGTCCGCGGACGCCTTCGTTTCGCGAACGCCGGCCACGACCTTCCCTACGTGCGCAGGGCGGCCGGGGTCGTCGAG
>VBDX01000110.1 GCA_005881885.1 Chloroflexota bacterium | reverse complement strand
GTGCCGCTCTTGATCGCGATTGACGCGCCGCTGGCCGTGGTGTTTGCCGCGGTGCTCGCCTCCGGGCTCTGCGCCGCCATTTTCAACCCCGCGCGTATCGCCCTCGTGCCGACACTCCTCGATGACAGTCAGCTCGCGCGCGGGAACTCCCTCGTCTACGCGACGGATCGGGCCGTTGAGATCGCCGGAGGCCTCGCCGGCGGTCTCCTCGTCGCGACGATCGGAAGCAGCGCGTTCTTCGTCGACGCGATCACGTTCGCCCTTTCGGCGATGCTGCTATCGCGTGTGGTCGTCCGCGAATCGACGCGTCACCTAATGACCTGGTCGCGGCTCGTCGCCGACGCGCGGGAGGGTCTGCGCATCTTGCGTCGCTCCGCCGTGCTTTGGTCTAACACTGTGTTTTCCCTCGCGGCGCAGGTCTCGACGCCGATCTTCAATGGGCTGACCCCGGCCTTCGTCATCCAGAGGTTCGCGGGCAACGATCCCGCTGCAGGCGCCGTGCAGTTCGGGATTTCCGAGGCGGCGATCGCCTCCGGCGCGGTGCTGGGCAGCGCGGTCCTCCCCCGGTTTGTGGCGCATGTGAGGAAGGGGCGCATGCTGATCCTAGGATTCGCCTCGACTGGCGCTGTGATCGTGCTAATCGCGATCGCCCCTTCGTTTGCCGTCGCCGTCGTGCTGTTCGGGTTGCTCGGCATCGCGAACGTCGCCTTCTACGTCCCGAACGTCACGATCCTTCAGGAGAAGACCGCGCCGGAGACGCGGGCGAGCGTGTTCGGCGCGCGCATCGCCCTCGTCAATCTGAGCTGGCTTCCATTGATCTTCGTGAGCGGCGCGCTCGCCGATGTGTTCGGGCCGGCGCTTCTCATCGGTATTGCCGGCGCGGTCACCCTTGTCACCGCCCTCATTGGCACGCGCGTCCGGGCGGTGTACGAAGTCGCCTGACCGCCCACCGTACGCAGGCCATCCGCAGTCGCCCGGTTTGACATGTACGGTGATCGGCACACAGAATCAACTGATCGCACGCGGGGGAGCCCTCGGACGGCTCCAAGTTGGCCCACGTGAGAAGGAAGCGTACGGAAAGTGGCCCAACGCACCATCCTCGTCGCGGACGATGACGCGTCCATCCGCTCGCTCCTGAAGCAGCTTTTGTCCGATGAGGGCTACAGCGTGGTCGAGGCGACGACCGGGACCGAGGTGGTCGAAAAGGTAAAGGACGTCAATCCCGACCTCGTGATCATGGACGTCCGGATGCCTGAGCTCGATGGCATCGAGGCGCTTTCCAAGCTCAAGGTCAGCTCCCCCAAGACGAGCGTCCTGATCATGACCGCGTTCGGCAGCTCCAATAACGCGATCCGCGCGATGGAGCTCGGCGCGTTCGACTACATCACCAAGCCGTTCGAGCTCGACAAGATCAGTCACACCGTGAAGCGCGTCATCGAGTACCGCGACCTCACGAGCGAGGTCCAGGTGCTGCGTGACGAGATCAGCTCGCTCGTCCAGACCGAGCGCATCGTCGGCAACTCACCGCCGATGCAGGAGGTCTACAAGACCGTCGGCAAGGTCGCGAAGGCCGACGCGACCGTGCTCATCACCGGCGAGAGCGGCACCGGCAAGGAGCTCGTCGCAGAGGCCCTCCACTACAACTCCAACCGCCGATCGGGGCCGATCGTGAAGGTCTCCTGTGCGGCGCTCCCCGAGACGCTCCTCGAAGCCGAGCTCTTCGGACACGAAAAAGGGTCGTTCACCGGCGCGCAGGCGCAGCGCCGCGGCCGCTTCGAGATGGCCGACAAAGGCACGATCTTCCTCGACGAGATCGGCGAAATGAGCCTGCCGATGCAGACCAAGCTCCTGCGCGTGCTGCAGGACCGCAAGATCGAGCGCGTCGGCTCGTCGCTCCCGATCAAGGTCGACATCCGCATCATCGTCGCGACGAACAAAGACCTGCAAAGACAGGTCGAGCAGCAGAAGTTCCGCGACGACCTTTTCTACCGGCTTAACGTCATCAACATCCACATGCCCCCGCTCCGCGAGCGCAAAGAGGACATCCCGGCGCTCGTCGAGCACTTCCTCGCCAAGCACCGCTACAGCGCCACCGCCCAGCCCGCGGCCATCAGCGAGGAGGCTCTGAGGCGCCTCATGGAGTACGAGTGGCCGGGCAACGTCCGCGAGCTCGAGAACGTCATCGAGCGCGCCGTCGTGCTGTCGCGTGGCCAGATCATCACCAGCCGCGAGCTCCCGTTCGGGGACCACGAGGCCGATGGGCACGAGGAAGAGGGCGAAGATGTCTCCACCGAGAAGAGCTTCTTCAAGAAGTCCGTCTCGCAGTTCGAGAAGGACCTCATCATGAAGGCGCTCCGCGACGCGAACGGCAACCGCTCGAAAGCCGCGGAAATGCTGGGGATTTACCGCCGTCTGCTGTACGCGAAGATCAAGGAGTACGGGCTCGAGGGCTATCCGCCCAAAGGGAGGGCCGCCTGATGCTCGCTGTCGCCCGCGCGTCCCTACGGTTCTTCGTGATCGGTTTCGTCGTCGGGACCCTGTTCGCGCCGCGCTCCGGCGCCGAAACACGGAAGATGCTCGGCGAGAAGCTCACGATCATGGCGAACCAGATCCTCGAGATCGCGGCGTTGCCCCCGATCGAGCCCAAGCGTGCGGGGCAGGACGGCGGCGACGCACCGAACGCCCGCCGCGCCGGAGGCGCTCGCGGCTCGAATGCCCGCACGACCTCGTAGTGGGTCCGCGACCGCGGGACCCGCGGTGGTGCGGCTCGTCGAGGCGCAAGGCGACTCCACCAAGAGCTGGGACGCGGCGGTGCTGGCTGCGGTGAAGTCCGCAAAGGTGAAAAATCCACTCGGCGTCGAGGTAGGGCGTCTCTGGGCGGAGCTCGAGGGTCCGCGGCTCGCTCGGTATCACGCCTCGGTCAAGGTGGCATACCGGCAGAGCCAGCGCTCGGCCGTTCGGAGAACTCGCTAGCAGCCAAGTAGCGATATCTGTTCGGGTCATTGACACGTGAATCGTCCGCCTACAACACTCGTTTCAAATTTAGGCGTCAGGGGAGAGTTGTAGGGCGGTGGCGGAGCCCGAATCGCGCGACGCGCTCGCGCAAGTCCTCATCGCGAACGACGGCGAGGTGCTGGGGCGCCTTCGTCTCTCCGCGGCTGAGGCCGCGCGGGTTTGTAACGTCACGCCGCGCCAGCTCATTTACTGGACCAAGAAAGGCCTCGTGAAGCCCTCTGCCGACGGCGAGCACGACTACGACGTCTACGCGATGGAAAAGGTCATCCGGATCCGGCAAGCGCTCGAAAAGGGCCACTCCCTCGAAAAGGCCGCCCAGGTCGTGCAGCGGGAGATGGGCGCGCTCCAGGCCGAGGCCCGCCGCCTCGACGAGATGGCTCCGGACGCCCTCGAGGACGAGCTCCGGACGCGCCTTGAGCGCCTGGAGTCGCGGATCGGCGAGCTCCGCCGGGCGCTTCCGGCCTCGCTCACGATCGCCCGGTTGCGGAAAGCCGTCGCCGTCCTGGCGCGACTCGACGCGCAAGGCGCGCTCGACAACTCCGGGGCCAACGGGGACACCGCAAAGGCCGTCGCGCTACGCCTCGGGCGCGCCATCGATGAGCTTGAACTGCTCCTTCGCGAGGTTCAGCCCGCGAGCGTGTAGCGCCGGTAGGCTTCGAAGGTGCCCGACACGCTTGCACTCATCGCCAACGCCGCCGGCAAGCTCACGCGTGAGGGTCTGCGTGTGACCGGCCGCGGGGGCACGGCCCTCCCCGGGCTGGTCGCGCTCACTGTCGACCCGAACTTCATCACCGCCCTCTCGTCCGGCTTGAGGCACGGCGTGGTCTGCGTCTCAGGCACGAACGGCAAGACCACGACGGCGCGGATGCTTGCCGACATCGCGCGCGCCGCGGGATGGGAGCCCATCCACAACCGCTCGGGATCGAACCTGGACCGCGGCGTCGCCGCGGCGCTTCTCGCCGATGCGAACTGGTACGGCGAGACGCGCGGCGACTTGGGTCTCTTCGAGATCGACGAGGCGTCGCTTCCGAACGTGGTCGCGCGTCTCAATCCGCGCGTCGTCGTCGTGACCAATCTCTTTCGCGATCAGATGGACCGTTATTTCGAGCTCGACACGCTCGCGAAGCGGATCGGCGAAGCGCTCGCGACCCTACCGGCGGAAACGATCTTCGTGCTCAATGCCGACGATCCACTCGTCGCGAATCTCGCGCTCCGGCGCGACGCTAAGAAGATCTTCTTCGGGGTCGACGATGACTCCGTCGGCGGAACCGTCCCGCAGGCGATCAGCGACGCGACCCGCTGCCCGCGCTGCAAGGCGCCGCTCGCCTACAGGCGCGTCGTCCTCGCGCATGTCGGCGATTGGTCCTGCTCATCCTGCGGGCTCGCGCGTCCGCCGCGTGACGTCTCCGCGACGAAGGTCGTTCTCGGGGAGAGCTGGTCCGAGATCTCGCTCGCCGGCACGATCGGGAGCGTGTTCGCGGCGGTGCGCGTCCCGATCCCTGGGCTGTACAACGCGTACAACGCGCTCGCCGCGCTCGGCGCCGCTCGCGCGTTCGACATCGGGCTCACCGATGCGACCCGTGCGCTCGCCAACTTCCGTCCCGCGTTCGGTCGCCTCGAGACCGTCGACCTCGAAGGCCGGACGCTACGGCTCGTGCTCGTGAAGAATCCCGCTGGCTTCAACGCGGCGGTCGGGGCGCTCCTCGAGACCGGCCGCAAGCCGCGCCTGCTTGCGGCGCTCAACGATCGCGACGCCGACGGGCGCGACGTGTCGTGGATCTGGGACGCGGACTTCGAGACGCTCGCGCCGGCCGTGGAGCACGCGGTCATCACCGGCATCCGCGGGCGCGATCTCGCGCTCCGGTTCAAGTACGCCGGTCTTCCGAAAGAACGCATCGAAGTGGTCGACGAGTGGCGCGCCGCGATCGAGCGTGCTGTCTCGCTGGCGCCGCGCGGGAGCGAAGTCGTCGTGCTCGCGACATACACCGCGATGCTCGAGCTCCGTTCGGCGCTCTCTCAGGTGGGCGCGGTCACCCCGTTCTGGGAGGATTGAGCGCGATGGATCTGCGGATCGCCCATCTCTATCCCGACCTTATGAACATCTACGGCGACCGCGGGAACGTCATCGCGCTAAGCCAGCGGGCGAAGTGGCGTGGCATCGACGTGGCAGTGCGCCCGTATTCGGTCGGCGAGTGGGCCGACCAGGATTGGCCGGACATCTGGTTCTTCGGCGGCGGCCAGGACCAGGGCCAGGACATCGTCGGCGCGGACCTCGCCGGAAAGAACGGCGCCGCACTCAAAAAGTCAGTGGAAGGCGGTGCGGCGATCTTCTCGGTCTGCGGCGGCTACCAGCTCTTAGGTCACGAGTATGTGCCGGAGACCGGGCCGTCGATCCCTGGCGTCGGGATCCTGGACGTGACGACGCATGCCGGAAAAACGCGCTTTGTCGGGAACCTCCTCGTGAACGCTCCCGAGGCGTATCTCATCGGGTTCGAGAACCACTCCGGCCGGACGCACCTCGGGTCGAGCGCGAAGCCGCTCGGGACCGTCGTCGTCGGGAACGGCAACAACGGCGAGGACAAGACGGAGGGCGCCGTGCAGGGCAAGGTCATCGGTTGCTACCTGCATGGCTCATGTCTGCCAAAGAACCCCTGGCTCGCCGACCGTCTCCTGGGCTGGGCGCTCGCGCGCCGGCACAACGACCTGAAGCTGGCGCCTCTCGATGACGCCGCCGAGAAGTCGGCTCGCGATCAAGCGACGGAGGTCGCCCGCACGCGACCGTAGCGAGCGGCGGTACGGCGGTACCGCCCCAAGGTCCTATTCGTCGAGATCCCGCTTCCGAGTTCAGTACCCGGCGTGTCGGGACGAGCTCTCCTCCGCGCTTGGCTCCTCGCGCTGGCCCTCCTTCCGGCTGGCGGAGTGGTCACCGCGCTCGCGGACGATGGCCGACCTCCGGGTCCGGAGGAGGTCGGCCATCCTGCCACCGCTATCCCCGTCCCCGTCAGCGGGCTTCGACCGTCCGAAATCGAGACGCTCGCGGTCCCCACGCCGAGCATCGCTCCCCTTTCGACGGATCCACTCGGTCTTCCACGCGCGGTCAGCAACCGCAAGGAGCTCGTCCTCTTCGTCGGGGGATACGGCTCTGAGAACGACGATGGCGCCTTCGCCACCCTCGCCGCGCGATTCCCGCACGACCGGTATGACGTGCGGCGACTGGGTGACGACCCCCGGTATCCCTACGACACCTACGGGCCTCTCGACGCGAGCGCTGATTCCCTCACCGATGAGATCCGCGCGGCCGCGCCGCGATACACGGCGATCAACATCGTCTCGCACTCCATGGGCGGAGCGGTCGTCGATCGGGCATTTGACGACGGGCTGTCGGCCAAGGACGGCGTCCGAACCTATATCGCGATCGCCGGACCGCACAGCGGAGCCGACTTCGCGCGCGTTCCGACCGCTGTCTTGCCGCTCATCGCGCCGGTCAGGGACATCGTGCGTGCGGGAGCCACGCTGGTGGCACGCGACCCGGAAAGCCCCGCGGCCCGCGACCTCGCCACCGCTCGGCCGATCACACCACCGCAAGGCGTGGTGAGACTCGACCTCAGCCTGTCCACCGACGGATTCGTCAACCGCTACGACGCCATCGATCCGGGTGTCGACCAGCGTGTATTTCTTCCGGCGTCGCCGGGCGAGCTTCTCGACGGACACGGTGGAAGCTTGACCAACAACGAGATCGGCGAGGTGATCGTCGAGACGATCCGCGAGCACCGGGTGCCACCCGACCGTCGGGACGGGACCACACGGCTCATTGCGCCGCTGGTCTGGGATCGCTCGACTTCCATCTGGCGGTTCATCCTGCTCGCGATCACCTTGGGGGCCATCGCCCTCTGGTTCGCTCGATTCCTTCCGGGATGGGGCGTCCCGATCGAGAGGGCCAACGCCCTCAGCCGGGCCTTCCTCCGCTCTATCGGCCGGTGACCGACGATCGCGGGCAGGCGATCGTGGAGTTTGCGCTCGTCCTTCCCCTCATCCTGCTGCTCATCATCGCCGTGGTACTGGTCGGTGAGGTGGGCGTCGCACGTCTCGCCCTGGCGCACGGTGCCGCGGAGGCCGCTCGAACCGGTGCGCTCACGAACGACGACGACCTCGTGCGCGGCACGGCCGCGGCGACCGTCACTCCCCTCGAGCCATCGCGAGTCAGCGTCAGCATCGAGCCCACGCAGAACGAGCCCCCGCGCTCGAGCTCGCCGCGAGGCACCCTCCTGCGGGTGCGGCTTCGCTACGCGATCCCGATGCCCCTCGGATTCGTCGGTCTGCCGCGATTCATCGTCGAAGGAGATGCGGCGCGCCGGATCGAATGGACGCCGTGATCGATGAGCGTGGGCAGACGCTCATCGTCACCGTGCTCCTGCTCGGGATCGCCGCGGTCGTGGTCGTCGGCCTGCGAGCTGGTCAGGAGCGTTTCTTTGTGACGGCG
The DNA here is from genome assembly GCA_005881885.1 of Chloroflexota bacterium. Classification (GTDB taxonomy): domain Bacteria; phylum Chloroflexota; class Limnocylindria; order P2-11E; family P2-11E; genus 3-1-20CM-2-70-9. The sequence goes on along the minus strand of VBDX01000110.1, from coordinate 41,185 downwards.
CGTACGCACCGCGCCGGCGAAGCCGCGGTCGAGGCGGCAAGCGCTTCGCTTGCCGACGCGTACGTCGCGCATCTCGCAGCGATCCGTTCGCGATCGCAGGAGAGACCGCGCCCAACGCCGAACGTGCCCGCGCTTATGGCCGACCCTCGCACGATCGAGACGGCCCGCGTCGTCGCTGATGAGCTCGCACGCGAGAACGGGGCTGGCCGGATCGAGGCGATCAACGTCGCCTGTGGGAGCGGCAGAGTCGAAGCGCGCCTCACCCTCGCAGGCTACTCACATCACGCGGGCTTCACGGCGCCCGAATGCTCCCAGCCCTGACATTTACGCGGCGCCGGATCCCGGCGCGGCGTCTCATAGCGGCTGGGAGCGCCCTTGCGCTGGTCCTCGCGTCTGCGACCACGGCGCGGTTCTCAGCGACGCCAACGACAGACGATCTCGCCTCGCCCAGCCGGCCGCTCACGGAACGTCTTGCGGCGTCGACCTGGGCCTTGGCCGTCCCCACCGCGTGGCTCGCCGCTCCCATACCGCAAGTGCGCAGGGGAGACAGCGTCGATCTTCTGGCTGTTCGTCAGGGGGATCGCCCGCTCGCCCTCCCGATCGCCGCCGATCTTCGAGTGATGGACACGGACGATCGGACAGTCGTGTTTGAGGTCGACGAAGTGAGCGCCACCGCGATCGCGACGGCCCGCGCGTCGGGTCTCCTGATCGTCCCGCTCTTGAGATCCGCTCATTGAAGCTGCGGGTCACGCTCTGCGGTGGTCATGAGCTCGCTTCGGCGGCCGATGCTCTTGGGCTGATCCCAGCCGACGCCGCCACCGCGGCGCTCGCGCTCATCGACCTACGAGAACCGGGCTCAGTTGCGCAGGCTGCGGCCCTTCCTGCGGAGCTGCCGCGGGTCGTCGTTGGCGACGAGGCGCAGATCGAGCTGGCCGGGGCGCTCGGAATGCCAAAGCGCTCGGTCGCCAGATCGTGCGAGCCCGCCGAGCTTGGTCCGCTCATAGCGGGGACGGTCCCAGCGGTGCGCCGACAAGCCACTCGGTCGGTCCTCATCACGTCGGTCCGAGGCGGGGTCGGAAGGTCGTTGCTCGCCGCAAATCTGGCGCGCCGGCTCGCGCCGACACGCTCGACGCTCGCACTCGATGTCACCGGCGGCGGAGCGCTCGCGTGGTGGCTCGGCTCGACGGCCGCGACCTGGGCGGACCTCGAGGGTCTGAGGGATGAACTGAGCGCGGAACATCTTGGAGTCGTCGCGACCGAAGCTGCGCCCGCACTTCGCGTCGTCGGTGGGCCACCTTCCGCACCCAGCGCCAGTCTCGCTCGCTCCGCACTCCGCGCTGCGCTCGAGCTTTCGGAGATCGCCATAGTCGACGCGCCGACCCTTGCGGACGAATGCACCCGACAGCTCCTCGGCGCCGTCGACCGGGTCGTCATCCTGAGCTACGACGACCCTGTCTCCATCGCCGCACTTGCCGCGTCGGACATCCCGGAGGGCGCGTGGCTCGTCGCGTCGCAATCCACCGCGGTCTCGCTGAGCGGACGCGATGTCTTTCGGGCCTTGCCACGCGCGGAGGCGGCGATCGCCGCCGCGGCCTCGCGTCCGAGCGCGGTGGGTGGCGCGCTCGGCCGGGCCTATGACGAGCTCGCCGAGATCGTGGCGATCGACTCGACATGACCGTAGCGGCGCGCGCCAGGATCGAGCGCGGGATCGTCAGCCGTTTGCGCGAGGCACCCGACGGCCGGCCGCGCCGCGAGCAGCTCCCCGCGGCGCTCCGTGAAACGCTCATCGAGGAGCGACTTGTTGTTCCCGCGGGCGAGCTACGGCTGCTCGAGCGCTGGCTCGACGATCGTCTGTTCGGCCTCGGCGAGCTCGCACCGTTGCTCCGCGACGAGCGAGTCACCGAGGTCATGGTCAACGGTCTGCGCGGCGTCTGGGTCGAGCGAAACGGACGGCTTGAGGAAACCGGGATCCGGTTCGCCGACGCCGACGAGATCATCGTCATCATCGAACGGCTCGTCGCTCCCCTGGGCCGGCGTATCGATCTCGCAAGTCCGCTGGTCGACGCGCGGTTGCCGGACGGATCCCGCGTGCACGCGGTCATTCCACCAATCTCGCTCGTCGGTCCCGTTCTCACGATCCGCCGATTCGCCGCAGAGCCGCTCGGACCCGACGATCTCGTCCGGAACGGCACCCTCTCGCGCGAGGCGATGGACTATCTGATCCGCGCGGTGGCCCAGCGGCGCAGCATCCTCGTATCGGGTGGAACATCGAGCGGCAAGACCACGACGCTGAATGCCCTTGCCTTCGCGGTCGGGGAAAACGAACGCATCGTCACGATCGAAGATGCCGCCGAGCTCCGTCTTCCCCAGTCGAACGTCGTGGCCCTTGAAACCCGGACCGCGAGCATCGAGGGAACCGGCGCGATCGACGTACGGGCGCTGCTGCGCGCCGCGCTGCGGATGCGCCCCGATCGGATCGTGGTCGGCGAGGTTCGTGGTGGAGAAGCGCTCGACATGCTGCAGGCGATGAACACCGGACACCGCGGATCGCTTACGACGGCGCACGCCAATAGCGCCGCTCACTCGCTGATGCGGATCGAGACGATGGCGCTCATGGGAGGCATCGACCTTCCTCTCGAGGCGATCCGCGAGCAGATTCGTCGCGGGATCGAGGTCGTCGTTCATCAAGAGCGGGATGCGAGCGGCGCGCGGAGGATCATGGAGATCGCCGAGCTCTCCGCCGAGCGCGGCGATCCATACGTGCTCACCCGCACCGGGCCGTGACGGCGCTCTTCCTGATCGCGGCGTTGGCCGCTCTGGGCGTCGCCGTGCTCGATGCTCGGCGCGTCAGGATCCTGTCGGAGCTCCTGCGTCGGTTTGATCCGCGTGAGCGCGCCGCCTCGCGAGAACGTCGCCTGGCGCTTCCCGGGCTCGTCGACGCAGTGGCCTCGGCGCTGGGCAGCGGTCTTTCGGTGCAGCTTGCGTTCGCCGAGGTCGCACCGACGCTGCCTCACTCGCTCGCGAGGCCGACCGCGCATGCCGCCGCCGCGCTCGCGCTCGGCGCGCCCATCGATGACGCGCTGCGCGCTTATTCCGGCGTGATCGCGGATGAGGATCTGGCTCCATTCGGGATCGTCCTTGGAGCGTTCGCGAGGAGTGGCGGAAAGATCGGCCGGAGTCTCGGGCGGGTCGGGGCGCTGCTTCGGGGTCGCATCGCGCTGGACGACGAACGCAGCGCACTAACGGCCCAGGGGCGTGCATCGGCGATCGTTCTGGTCGCACTCGCGCCCCTCGGCGGCATGTTCTTCGCTGTGATGACGCCTGACTACGTCGCGGTCCTCGCCGATCGCGGGCGCTGGCTCGTCGTGGTCGCATCCGCCCTCGAGATCATCGGCGGGCTCTGGCTCTGGCGCATCTTGCGCCTCAGTTCTCCACACGCCGACTTCGCGTCGCTCCTCGACGCCGTGGTGGTAGGGCTCGATGCGGGCATGACATTTGAGCTCGCACTCGCATCGCTCGTCGCACGCGCGCCTGCGGTCGCACGGCTGCCGGAGGCACGGCGACTGCTCGCCGACCTCGCGTTGGGACGCGGTGCCCATGAGGCATTCGGCGCATTCGGCTCCTCCGGACCAACGGAGGCGCGTGTCGCTGCTCTTGTCCGCGCCGCGACGCGGTTCGGGTCTCCGCTCGCTGAGCTCCTGGTCACGCAGGCGGATGCGCTTCGCACGAGCGACCGCCGTCGGGCCGAAGCGCAGGCGCGGCGCCTGCCAATCCTCATGCTGTTCCCGCTTGCCTTCTGTGTCCTGCCGGCACTGCTTTGCGTCTTTCTTGGACCCCCGCTGCTGTCGCTGGTGGGCTAATCGGTGTCAACAAACGGACAAAATGCGGCCCAGGCTTGTTGCGTTAGGCAGAATTGGGGCTAGCCCAAATGGCGGAGGTACGACCTTCCTACTTGTCCGACCACTGCCAAGCGGGCACGCTGGCGTCCTAGAACAGCAGAGAGGGGGTACCCGAATGCTGGCATTCCTGCGCGACGACGAAGGCCAGGGCCTGGTCGAATACGCACTCATCATCGCCGTCATCGCCATCGCCGTGATCGTCGCGATGATCTTCCTACGCGGCCAGATCCAGAACATCTTCAGCAACATCGGCAACAACCTCACCTAGCGCGCGCGAGTATTCGAGAGAAACGACCGGGCGGCGCTTCAAATACGCCGCCCGGTCCGTCTTCTAGGGGGAATTGAGATCGACGGGGTGCGAACGGTCGAGAACGTGATCCTGGTCGCCTTCGTGGCTGCCGTGATCTTCACCGATTGGCGCTGGCGCCGCATCCCTAACGCCTTCACCTATCCGGTCATGGCGGCCGGGCTCGTGCTGGGCACGCTCGAGGCGGTCCCTGGCGAGCTCTTCGTACGCGGTCTCTTCGATCACGTCGCGGGCCTCGCGGTCGGCTTACTCGTCGCGTATCCCTTCTACGCCGCGGGCGGCCTCAAGGCCGGCGACGGCAAGTACCTGATGGCCGTCGGTGCGCTGCGCGGCCTGGGCCTACTGCTCTATGGAGCGGTCTATGGCGCCCTCATCGGCGGGGTCATCGCGCTCAGCGTCATCGCGGTGCGACGCATGCGCCCCGCGGGGGGCGCGGACGCGACCATGGGCAGGCTTATGAAGACGTGGATCCCGTACGGCGTGGCGCTCGGCCTCGGAACGCTCCTCGCGCTCGGACTCGAGATCTCCGGACGGCTGCCGGGGGCGGGGGCGTGATCGTCGAGATTACGACACCTGTCTGGCGAGCAGACGACTTGCCTGTATATTGCCTGATGGGGCGGGACGAGCGGACAACGCGAGTCAACAAGGGAGCGTTAGGGGAGTAATGGCCGACGGCGAGAAGATCCGCATCCTCATCGTCGACGACATCGCCGACACTCGCGACAATCTCGCGAAGCTGATCGGCTTCGAGCCGGACATGGAAGTGGCCGGCACGGCCGACGGTGGGCAGGCCGCGGTCAACATGGCCAAGAAAGAGCGGCCGCACGTGATCCTCATGGACATCAACATGCCCGACATGGATGGGATCACGGCGACCGAGATCATCAGCAACACCGTCCCTGAGTCACCGATCATCATGATGAGCGTCCAGGGCGAGCAGGATTACCTGCGCCGTTCGATGCTCGCCGGCGCGCGCGAGTTCCTGGTGAAGCCCTTCTCTGCGGACGAATTGATCAACGCGATCCGCCATGTCCACGAGCTCGAGAAGGTGAAGCGCGCCCGGTACGCGGCGGCCGCGCCCGCCGCGGCCGCGGCGAACCCTCTCGCGGCGTCGCCGGCGGCGCGCGACAACGGCAAGATCATCACGTTCTTCTCGCCCAAGGGCGGCGTCGGCCGGACCACGATCGCGACCAACCTCGCGGTGGCGCTGCACCAGTCGACGCAGAAGCCGGTCGTGCTCGTGGACGGCAGCCTGCCCTTCGGGGACATCGCCGTCATCCTCAACATGAGTCCAAAGGCCAAGACCATCGCGGACCTCGTGGGGAGCTTCGACAACACCGACTCCGACGTCCTCGAATCGGTGCTCGTCTCGCACTCCACGGGGATCAAGGTGCTCCTCGCGCCGCCCACGCCGGAGTCTGCCGAGCTCATCACCGGCGCGAACGTGAAGCACGTTCTCGAGCTCTTGCGCGAGCGCTACGCGTACATCGTCGTCGACACGTGGCCCAGCTTCCAGGAGCAGGTGATCACGATGCTCGACGTCGCGGACGTGATCCTCACGCTGATGACTCTCGAGATCACGAGCCTCAAGAACGTGCGCGTCTTCATGGAGATCGCGGAGAAGCTCGGCTACGGCGACGAGAAGCTGCAGCTCGTCGCGAACCGTAACGACAGCTCCGGCGGCATCAAGGCCTCGGACGTCGAAGCGAGCCTCGGCCGCAAGATCCCGCACACGATCGTCTCGGACGGCCGCACTTTGGTACTGGCGGTCAACCGCGGGGTTCCATTCGTTATCAGTCACCGCGAAAGCCAGGTCGCCAAGGACATCTTTACCCTTGCGCAGCGCCTGACGGCGGGCGCGCCCGAGGCCGCCGCCGCCGGTGCCAAGGCTCCCGCCCGCGCGAGCGGTATGCGCCTTTTCGCTCGCTAGACCGCCACGCTGATCCTCGTCTGAATCCCAAAACATACGTCTCTCGACCGTACACTCGGGCGGCGAGGGAGCAGGCGCCCGGATAACGGGCGTCGGAAGGCAGGGTTAAACAACCACACATGTCGCTTCTAAGACGCATCGAAGGCCGCCCGCAGCCCGAGCAACCCCAGCAGCCGGGTCAGCCCGGCGGCCAGCAGCCGCCCCGACCCCCCGCCGAGGGGCCACTGTCGCAGACTGCCGCGCCCGGGCGCGACACGCAGCGCGATGCGCGCGTGAAGCTCCAGACAAAGATCATCAACAACCTCGACCCGCGTCTCGATCTGTCGGACGCCAAGGCCGTCCGGTCCTCGATCGAAGAGATGTTCAACAAGTACATCGACGAGGAAGGCATCGTCGTCACCCGCGTCGAGCGCCAGCGGATGCTCGAGCAGATCCTCGACGAGATCCTCGGCTTCGGGCCGATCGAGCCGCTCCTCAAGGACGACACCATCACCGAGGTAATGGTCAATGGTCCCTTCCGCACATATGTGGAGCGCAAGGGCAAGCTGCAGCTCTCCGACGTGACGTTCGTCAACGACGAGCACGTCATGCGCGTGATCGAGCGAATCATCGCGCCGATCGGCCGGCGCGTCGACGAAGCGAAGCCCTACGAAGACGCGCGCCTGCCGGACGGCTCGCGCGTGAACATCATCATCCCGCCGCTCGCTCTCAATGGCCCGGTCGTCACGATCCGGAAATTCCCCAAGTACCGCATCACGGTCGAGGACTACATCAAGTTCGGCACCGCGACGGCCGAGATGATGGAGTTCCTCCGTGCCTGCGTCGAAGCGCGCCTCAACATATACATCTCGGGCGGCACCGGCTCAGGCAAGACGACGCTCCTCAACATCCTCTCGGGCTTCATCCCGGAGGACGAGCGGATCATCACCATCGAGGACGCCGCCGAGCTCAAGCTCGTGCAGGACCACGTCGTCCGCCTCGAGTCGCGTGCTGCGAACATCGAGGGCAAGGGCCAGGTCTCGATCATGGACTTGGTGAAGAACTCCCTCCGTATGCGCCCGGAGCGCATCGTCGTCGGTGAGACGCGTGGTGGCGAGGCGCTCTCGATGCTCCAGGCCATGAACACCGGCCACGACGGCTCGCTCTCCACGGGTCACGCGAACTCGCCGCGCGACATCCTCGCGCGTCTCGAGACGATGTGCCTCATGGCGGGCGTCGAGCTGCCGGCGCGCGCGATCCGCGAGCAGATCGCGAGCGCGCTCGATCTGATCATCCAGATCTCTCGCCTCAAGGACGGCTCGCGCAAGATCACCAACATCACCGAGGTCCAGGGAATGGAGGGCGAGACGATCGTCCTGCAGGACGTGTTCGTCTTCGAGCAGACCGGCTACGTGGACGGCAAGGTCCAGGGCCGTCTGCGGCCGACGGGCATTCGTCCCAAGTTCTCAGAGAAGTTCGAGGCTGCCGGCATCAAGCTGCCACAGAACACGTTCGGGGACATGTCCGCAGCGCTCCGGTGATCCCCCTTGAATACGTCCTGACCGCGACCGCCTTCATCGGCGTGCTCCTGTTCTTCTGGGGCATCTCATCGATGATGGGCGGCGCAGGCCCCGAGACCCTCGAATCGCGCATGCACCGCTACGCGGGTGGCCCGCAGGTCCAGGCCCAGGAAAAGAAAGCGGCGAAGAAGGAACGCCGCGAGATCGACCCGTTCGCCACGCTCTCGAGCGACGTCGCCGACAAGCGCTTTGCCTCGCGAGTGCAGCGCGACCTCGCGCGCGCCGACCTTCGCCTGCGCGTCGCTGAGTACTACTACATCCGCGTCGGTCTCGCGCTGGGACTGGCGGCGGTCCTCCTCGTGCTCCGCGATCCGCTCTCCGCCCTGGTGGGAGCCCTCCTCGGCTACTTCGTGCCCCGCATTTGGGTCGGCCGGCGCATCGGCGGCCGCCTGAACGCCTTCAACAAGCAGCTCCCGGACACGATCACCCTTCTGTCGAACTCGCTCCGCGCGGGCTCGAGCTTCCTACAGTCGATCGAGCTCGTGTCGCGCGAGTCGCCGGCGCCGATGGGCTCGGAGATGGGCCGCGTCGTCCGCGAGGTGAACCTCGGTCTGGGCATGGAGGAGGCGCTCGCGAACATGGTGCGCCGAATCAAGAGCGACGACCTTGACCTCATGGTCACCGCCATCGGCGTGCAGCAGCAGGTGGGTGGGAACCTCGCCGAGATCCTTGACACCATCGCCTTCACCATCCGCGAGCGGGTCCGGATCAAGGGCGAGATCCGCACACTCACCGCGCAGGGCCGCTACTCGGGCTACCTCGTGGCGTTCCTGCCTATCGGCATCATGATCACGCTGAACTTCATCAATCCCGAGTTCATGCAGCCGCTCTTCACTGAGCTCATCGGCCAGGCTCTCCTTGGCCTCGGCGCGATCATGATGGCCATCGGCTTCTTCGCGATTCAGAAGATCACGGACATCAAGGTCTAGCCATGGAACTCCTCATCCTCGCCGTCCTCGCGGGTCTCGGGGTCTTCATGGTGTTCGCCTCGTTCCTCGTCGGGCGCCAGCTCGATCCGGTGCAGGCCCGCCTGCAGCAGATCTCGGTGCGCCCGCGATCGCTCGAAGAGCTCGAGCTTCAGCGGCCGATCACCGAACGGACCCTCAAGCCGATCGTCTCGGGACTCGCCTCGGTCGTGGCGCGCTTTTACCCTGCGAACACGGCGCGGTCGCTTCAGATTCGCCTCAAGCGCGCCGGCATGGAGACCACGAGCGTCGAGTTCTTCCTCGGCGTTAAGGCCTTTGTTGGCATCCTCGGAGCGGTCGCGGGCTCCTCGCTCCTGAACCTCATGACGAGCGACTCGCTCGCCACGCTCGCTGGACTTCTCGGTGGCCTGATCCTCGGGTTCTTTGCGCCGGACTTCTACCTGAGCAACCGGGCCAGCGGACGCGGCAACTCGATCCTCGAACAGCTCCCCGACGCGCTCGACCTGCTCACGATCTCGGTCGAGGCCGGCCTCGGCTTCGATGCCGCTCTGGTGAAGGTAACCGAGAAGATGAAGGGAGCCTTGAGCGACGAGTTCAAACGCGCCGCGGGCGAGCAGCGCGTCGGCAAGTCCCGTCAGGAAGCGCTGCGGGGGATCAGCGAGCGCGTCGATGTAAAGGAGCTGCAGAGCTTCATCTCCGCGATCATTCAGGCCGACCAGCTCGGTGTGTCGATGTCGAAGGTGCTGCGCATCCAGTCTGAGACGCTTCGTACCGAGCGCCGCCAGCGCGCCGAGGAGAAGGCGGCACGGGCCCCGATCCTCATCATGCTGCCGACGGTCGGTTGTATCTTCCCCTCGCTCTTCATCGTGATCCTGGCGCCCGCCGCGCTCTCCGCGATGAAGTCCTGCGGCTCGGTCTAGAACGCCCCGCGGACCCCGCACCGTCACGAATCGCACGCGCGGCACCGTGCTGGCGACGCGTTGCGATGTTGCCAGCAACTTTCTGACGCGGGGCTTCGGCCTGATCCCGCGCCCCGGTCTCGCACCGGGCGAGGCGCTACTCATCACCAAGACCGGCTCGATCACGATGTTCTTCATGCGCTTTTCGATCGACGCGTTGTTCCTCGACCGCTCCTTGCGCGTGGTGCGAGTCGCCGAGCGCATCCGGCCATGGGCACTTGCGCTCGCGGCCCGCGGCGCGGTCAGCGTCCTCGAACTGCCCGCCGGCACCGCGGCCCGGACGCGCACGCAAGCCGGTGACGAACTCATCACGGAGCCCGCGTTGTGACCCTATTCGCGCATGCGGTCCGCGACGTTCTACTCGTCCCGCGGTGCGCCGGCTGCGGCGAGCCGGGCGCCTGGTTCTGCGTCGCCTGCCGTGACCTGTGTGAGCCGGTCGCGCTTGCTGGCGGCCTTCGAGGGCGCGGCGCGGGCGCCCACGCGGGACCGCTTCGCGCCGCCATCCACCGGTTTAAGTACGGCGGCGAGCGCGGTCTGGCGGAGGAGCTTGGCGCGCTTCTGGCCCTCGAGGTCGCTCGCGACCTCGCGCAGGGCGTTGTCCTCGACGCGCTCGTGCCCGTGCCCCTTCATCGGTCACGCGCGGCGTCGCGCGGATACGACCAGGCGACGCTCCTCGCGGCCGTGGTCGCCTCGCGCACCGGGCTACCGCTCCGCGGGGCACTCCGGCGCCTGCGCCATGGTCGGCCGCAAGTCGAGCTGGATCGAGCGGCGCGTGCCGCCAACGTCCGCGGCGCCTTCATCGGTGAAGCCGCGTCGCTGCGACGACTCGCGGTGGCGCTGGTCGACGATGTCACGACGACCGGCGCCACGCTCGCCGACGCCGCGGCCGCCGCACGCGCGGCCGGCGCGCGATCGGTCCGCGCGTACGTCGTGGCCGTGGACGAATGACGCGTTCGGGCTGGTTCGTCCGCGGGCTGCTGCTCTTCGTCCTCGCGTTCGCGAACCTCAACGACATCCGCGCCGGCCCGTCGAACCTTGAGGCCCCCGGTCTCTGGTCTCCCGACGTTCTGCCGAACGCCCTCTTCGCGTGGACGGTGATCAAAGAGCACGACGTGGACTACGACGAGTTCACAGTCGAGGGGGCTGTCGCTTCGCGCCCAGGGGCCCCTACCCCTGCCCCTCGGACCCCCGGGGACGCGGCTGCCAACCGGCTCGACCGCGAGGCCTACTTCTTCCGAGCGTGCGGCGTCTCGACCGCGACGGCGCCGCCGAAGGCCAAGCGCAGCGCCGGCGGGCCACCCGCCCCCGGGCCGAACGACCACGTGTGCTCGGTCTTCCCGCCCGGCATGGCCGTCCTCGCGCTGCCCTTCTTCGCGCCGTTCGTCCTCGCGGGCTTCAGCCCCTTCGATCTCGGGCTCCTGGTCCACGGGGGCCATGTCGTCGCGGCCTTCGTCGAGGTGCTCGCGACGCTGCTGCTCTGGTCCGTGATGCGGCGCTTCGCCGGCCCACGCTGGTCGCTCGTGCTCGTGCTCCTCTACTTCCTCGCGACGAGCGTGCGCACGGTCGCGAGCCAGGCGCTGTGGCAGCACTCCGGGGTGCATCTCGCGGTGGCCGCGGCGTTGTGGCTGATGCTGCGCGAGGAGCAGCTGTCGCTCGGTCGCGAGTTTTTCGCGGGCCTTCTGCTCGGGCTCGGCGCCGTGGTGCGACAGACCGCGGGGCTCGTCGCCCTCGGCATCCACGGGATGCGGCCGGTGCGGCTCGTCGTTTCGCTTATCGGCGCTGCGATCGGCGTCGCGCCGCTGCTGGCGTACAACTACTTCGCCTTCGGGTCGCCACTCGAGCAGGGCTACGGCACCAAACCTTTCGACACGCCGCCACAGCTCGGGCTCTATGGCCTTCTCTTCTCGCCGTCGCGCGGCCTACTCGTCTATACGCCATACGTCATCTTCGCGTTCGTGGCGCTGCTTCGCGCGTGGCGCTGGCCGGGCGAGGTCGCGACGCGTCTGCGCTGGCTCTCGCTCGTGTGGCTCGCGGCCCTCGTCCTCTACGCGACCTACGCCGAGTGGTGGGGCGGCCGCGTGTTCGGCTCGCGTTTCCTCGACGATCTCGCCCCGGTCCTCTTCGCCGCGCTCGCATGGGCCATCGGCGTGGGGCTCATGCGGACGCTTGTTGCGCGGTTCGTGTTCGCGATCATGGCGCTTTGGTCGTTCGTCATCTTCCAGGCCGCCGCCTTCCTTTATGACAAGTCCTGGGACACGCTGCCGGTCAATGTGAACGACGACCCGTCGAGGCTCTTCAACTGGAGCGATCCGCAGTGGCTGGCCGTGCTTCGGTCCATACCCGCCGCGGTGAACGACGAGCGGGCGATCGCCGGCGCGATCCTCAGCATGCTCGTGCTCACGCTCTTCATTCGCCTCGAGCTACGTGCCGCGCGCAGGAGTGAGCTAGCGTCAGCTGCGTGAGCGCGTTCATCGTCTTCTTCGGACGGGGCGGATCGAGCGACCTCGAACGACAGCTCGACACGGTCAAGATCGCGATCGGCGGCGTCGTGCTGGCGCGTGCCGGTCAGGCCGGGTTCTCGCGCCTGTACGGCGTGACCAACGACGAGGAAGCCGCCGCGGCGTTCCGTGCCACAGGTGCGGCGATCCTTCCCGCGCGCACCGAGCCGTTCCACTTCGGCCAGGAGCTCTCGCGCATCGTTCACGAGAAAAAGCTCGACCGCGTGTGCACCATCGGCGCTGGCGCGGGCGCCCTTCTCACGGTGCAGGACCTGCAGGGATTACGCGAGGACCTCGAGTCGAGCGAGGCGGTCGTCCTGTCGAACAACTCGTATTCGGCGGATCTCGTCGCGTTCACTCCCGCATCGGCGCTCGATGCCATCGATCTGCCCGCGACCGACAATCCTCTGCCGCGGCGGCTCCATCAGCAGGCCGGGCTGTCGTCGCGGCAGATGGAGAAGTCGGCGGCGAGCCTCCTCGACGTTGACACTCCGACGGACGCGGCGCTGCTGGCGCGACATCCGCGCTGTCCCGCCGAGCTACGCGACCTTCCGGCCTGGCAGGACGACCTCGGAGGCCGCATCGACGCGCTCATGCGCATCGTGACGACGCCCGACAAAGAGCTGCTCGTCGCCGGACGCGTCGGAGCGCCGGTGTGGACGTTCATCGAGAGCCAGACCGCCTGCCGGGTGCGCATGCTCGCCGAGGAGCGTGGGATGCAGGCGGCCGGACGCGACACCTCCGGCGAAGCGCGGAGCGCGCTCGGATTCCTCTACGAGCTGGTCGGGCCGCGCGAATTCTTCGCGAAGATGGGCGAGCTCGGCGACGGCATGCTGTTCGACATGCTGGTGCTCTTTGCGCACCTCGGCTGGCGGCCCCAAGCGGAGGAGCGCTTCGCCTCGTATCTCTTCAAGGCCGAGCGCATCGCGACGAAGCCCCTGCGCGAATTCACCGAGGCGGCGCGCGACGCGCCGTTCCCGCTCCTCCTCGGCGGGCACACGCTTGTGTCCGGCGCGTTCTGGACGATGGTCGAGGCCGCCTGGGCCGGGCATCCCGAACTGTGAGTGTTCGGGCGCCGGGCGCAGGGGCGGGGGCCCCTGGCGCGAAGCGCCCCCGACTGTTCGATCACCACGTCCACAGCGACCGCTCCGACGGCACGGTGTCGCTCGAGGGCCGGGCGAAGAGCGTCGCGATCCGGCCGCACGGCGTGTCCGACCACTATCCCTGGAGGGACAAGCTGCGGACCGAGGACGACGTCAAGCGATACCTCGAGGACGCCACAAGGCTCGGTTTGCGCGTGGGGATCGAGTACGACCTCGGCGTCGCGCCGCCGCTCTCGGCCGATCTTCGGGAGGCGCTTCACTACGTGATCGGCGCGATCCACCAGGTCGAGCTCGATGGGAAGCGAATTGCCTACGACGACGCGGGGGCGTACGTGAAGGGCCGCACGAAGATGTTCAAACAGGTCGAGCGATTCAGCGATCCGGATCTGCAGCGCCGGATCCTCGAACGGACGCTCGAGGTGGTCGCCGAGGGGATCGACCGCGATCGCATCGACATCCTCGGCCATCCGACGTTCTCCGCGCTGCAGGCGCTCGGCGATCCAGAGCGCGTCTATCCCGAAGAGTGGCAGGAGCGGCTCATCGATCTGTGTGTCAAGGGCGGGATCGCGATCGAGATCAACGAAAGCTATGAGGTGCCCCATCGCGAGTTCCTGGTCCGCGCGGCACGCGCAGGCGCGCTCTTCTCCGTCGGAACCGACACGCACTTCGCGATCAAGCCGCTCGATAAGACAGAGGCCATGATCGCGGCGGCAGATCTGCGCGGCGATCGTTTCCTGGCTGGTCGCCGGATCGCCGTTGCCTAGGCGCCGCGTCCCGTATCCGGTGTGCGGCTATATCGGGCTCCTGAAGCCACCGTGGAGAGGCACGGCTGGGTCAGAGGCTGGGAGCAAGTTCTGGTCGGATCGTCGCCCGAGCGGATGGGACCCCGTCAAGCAGCGACATCAGCGGGAAGCTCGCGACGGGCGCATTGCCAACTAGGTCGCCGGGGCGTCCTCGGCAAGCAGCTCGTACACCAGCAACCCGATAGCGACCAAAAGGATCAGGTGCACCGCGTTCCCGCCGACGTTGACCGCTTGGGCAACGAACCAGGCGACGACCAGCACCCAAACGGCGATCCAGCGCACGCGATGGCCGGTCGCGACGCTCACAAAATGCAGGCTAGCGCCCGTATACTTTTCATGCAGGACCACCTGCGATCCGCGGCAGGAGGGGAGCCGTGTTCCGAGGACTCTCTGTCTACACCGGAAACGCCCACCCCAAGTTCGCCCGAGATATTTGCAGTCATCTGGAGATCCAACCTGGCGCTATCGATGTCTTCAAGTTCGCCAACGACAACATCTTCGTACAGATCAATGAGAACGCGCGCGAGCACGATGTCTTCCTGGTCCAGTCGCTCGTCGGCCCCTCGGTCAGCGACGCGATCATGGAGCTCCTCATCATGATCGACGCCTTCAAGCGCGCGTCCGCCGGCCGCATCACCGCGGTCATGCCGTACTACGCCTACGGCCGGAGCGATAAGAAGGACCAGCCCCGCGTTCCGATCACCGCGCGTCTTCTGGCCGATCTCATCGGCGTCGCAGGCGCGGACCGCTTTCTCACCATGGACATGCACCAGATGCAGATCCAGGGGTTCTTCTCAATTCCGGGGGACGAGCTCTCCGCGCGCAATCTCCTCGTCGAGTCCTTCCGCTCGATCGTGGAGAAGGATCCCGACGATGTCGCGCTCGTGGTGCCCGACCTCGGCTATTCCAACGTCGCACGGCGGATCGCCGAAGCCCTGCAGATCCCGCTCGTCTTCATGCAGAAGACGCATCGCGACAACAGCGGCAGGAGCGAGGTCGTAAACGTCATCGGCGACATCGACAAGACCCGCGTCATCATCATTGACGACGAGATCGACACCGGCACGACCATCCTCAACGCGGTCCGGATCCTCCAGGATCGCGGTGTGAACGAGATCTACGTCGGCTGCACCCATGCCCTTCTCTCGGGAGATGCCGCCGAGAAGCTCGCCAACAGCGGGATCGAGAAACTGATCACGACCGATACGGTCCCCCTGCGGCCGTCCGCTCGCGACACCCAGAAGTTTGAAGTCATGACCGTCGCGCCCCTCTTCGCGGAGGCGATCCGTCGCATCCACGAGGGCGAATCCGTCGGCGCGCTCTTCAATCCACCGGGGTTGCAGCTGCCGCTGCAGGTCAACTAGCGATAGCAGCCCGCAATCCCGTGAGCTGGTTCTTCGACTCAAACGAAGGGGAGCTTCGCAAGCTTCGGAAGATCGTCGCGCGCGTGAATCAGCTCGAGCCAGAAATGGAAAAATGTTCCGACATCGAGCTCGCCCAGATGACGACGCGGTTCCGCGAGCGTCTGGCAAAGGGCGAGACGCTCGACCAACTACTTCCGGAGATCTTCGCGGCAGTGCGTGAAGTGGCGAAGCGCACTCTGAAGCAGCGCCACTTCGACGTGCAGCTCATGGGCGGCCTCGCGTTGCATAAGGGGCACGTCGCCGAGATGAAAACGGGAGAGGGGAAGACCCTCGTCGCCTCGCTGGCCCTCTACGCGAACGCGCTCGCGGGCAAGGGCGCGCATCTTGTGACAACCAACGACTACCTCGCCAAGACCGGCGCCGGCTGGATGGCGCCGATCTACCACGCGCTCGGGATGAGCGTGGCGTACATCGCGCACGAGAAGAGCGCGATCTACGACCCGGCCGTCGAGCTCGAGGCGGTCGATCCGCGGCACCGCCATTGGCGCGACGTGACGCGGCGCGAGGCCTATCAGGCCGACATCACGTACGGGCAGAACAGCGAGTTCGGGTTCGACTACCTGCGAGACAACATGGTGATGGACCTCGCCGACCAGGTGCAGCGCGGGCTGTACTACGGGATCGTCGACGAAGCCGACTCGATCCTGATCGATGAGGCGCGGACGCCGCTCATCATCAGCTCGCCGGCCGAGGACGCCTCCGAGACCTACTACACGTTCGCCCGCGTCGCCGGGCAGCTCCAGCCTGATCAGGACTACGTCGTCGAGGAGAAGTTTCACGCCGTCAACCTCACCGAGGAGGGCATCGCTCGCTCCGAGAAGCTCCTGCGCGTCAAGAACCTGTACGAGGGCGACGTGACCGCGGTGCACTACCTCGACAACGCCGTGAAAGCCCGCGCTCTGTACCACAAGGACAAGGAGTACGTGGTCAAGGACGGCGAGGTGGTCATCGTCGACGAGTTCACCGGCCGAATGATGCCCGGGCGTCGCTGGAGCGACGGCCTGCACCAGGCGGTGGAGGCGAAGGAAGGTCTCAAGATCCAGCGCGAGACGCGCACCTTTGCCACGATCACGATCCAGAACTACTTCCGCATGTACTCGAAGCTCGGGGGCATGACCGGAACGGCGGCGACCGAGGCCGAGGAGCTCTTCAAGGTCTACAAGCTCGAGGTCACCCAGATCCCGACGAACCGGCCGATGGTCCGCCTAGATAACCCGGATCTCGTCTACAAGACGGAGCAGGGCAAGTGGGACGCGGTGGTCCAGGAGGTCAAGGAGCGGAGCGAAAAGGGCCAGCCGGTGCTCATCGGCACCACGAGCGTCGAAAAGAGCGAGCGTCTCTCGGACGAGCTTCGCCGGCATGGCCTCAAGCACGAGGTCCTGAATGCCAAGAACCACGAGCGCGAGGCGCTCATCATCGCGGACGCCGGGCAGAGAGGCGCGATCACGCTGTCGACGAACATGGCCGGCCGCGGCGTGGACATCCTGCTCGGCGAGGGCGTCGTGGGCCTCGGCGGCTTGCACGTCATCGGCACCGAGCGCCACGAGGCGCGCCGCATCGACAACCAGCTGCGCGGCCGATCCGGGCGCCAAGGCGATCCAGGATCCTCCCGCTTCTACAGTTCGCTCGAGGACGAGCTCATCCGCATCTTCGCATCGGAGCGCGTCGCGGGGCTTATGGCGCGACTCGGGTTCGACGATTCCGCGCCGATCGAATCGGGCATGGTCACCGGAGCCATTACGCAGGCGCAGATCAAGGTCGAAGGCCGAAACTTCGACATCCGCAAGCGCGCCCTCGAGTTCGACGACGTCCTGAACAACCAGCGCAACCAGATCTACAACGACCGGCGCAAGATCCTCGAGAAGGGCAACGTCCGCGAGACCGTCCTCGACTTCCTCCACGACGAAGCCGACAACATGGTCGACGCGGAGGCGCCGTCGCCCGATCCCGAGGAATGGGACCTCCAGAAGCTCGTGGCGGCGCTCGGGCCGATGCTCAACCGCCCGGACCTCGACGCCGCCACCTTCAGTGAGGTGCGCAACCAGGACGAGCTCCGCGAGCGTGTGGCTCTGGTCGTCGACGAGACCTACGAGGCGCGCGAGAAGGAGCTGGGCGAAGAGCTCGCGCGGGTCGTCGAGCGCTGGGTGTTGCTACGGACGATCGACACGCACTGGGTCGAGCACCTCACCGAGATGGAGGAGCTCCGCGAGGGCATCTACCTGCGCGGGTACGGGCAGCAGGATCCGCTCGTCGCGTACAAGCGCGAAGCCCACTCCTTCTACGAGGAGATGTCTGCGCGCATCGCGACGGGCGTCGCGCAGACGATCCTGCGCGTCACTGTGCGCACGGCGGAGCAGGCCGAGCAGGCCGAGCAGGCTCCGCGGGGCCAGCCGCAGAACCGCACTCAGACGGGCCCGGGCGGCGGGACGACCGCCCGCGGCAGTGGCAACGGCCGGCCCGCATCGGGGTCAGGGCCGAACACCAAGCTCGGGCGCAACGACCCGTGCTGGTGCGGTTCGGGCAAGAAGTTCAAGAAGTGTCACGGACGCTAGAAGGCCGGCGGCGGGCACTTGTGCACGCTAGCGGCCGACGACGCGTCGGTACGAAGTACAGGACGCTAGTCGTCTGATCCAAATCCCGTTCGACCCCAACGTCCACATCGGCCCGCTCACGCTCGCGTGGCACGGGATCTTCACGGCGGTCGGGATCTTCTTCGGCGTCGCGCTGCCGCTGCGGCTGATCCGGGACCGTGTGAGCGAGGAGGACGGCTGGGCCGTCGCGACATGGGGCGTGATCGGTGGCATCGCGGGCGCGCGGATCGTCCACGTGATCGATCAGCTCCCGTACTACCTCGCGCATCCCGAGCAGATCTTCTTCATCTGGACCGGCGGCATCGCGATCTGGGGCGCGGCCATCGGCGGCGTGCTCGGCGGATTCCTCGCTGCGGTGCGCCGCGGCGTGCCCATCGGTTATGGTGCCGACGCCGCGGCCCCGGGGCTCGCGCTTGGATTCGCGATCGGACGGATAGGCGACGTCATCAACGGTGAGCACCACGCGACGCCCTGCGCGCCTCCCGACGGCATCTGTGTCGGCTACACCCACCCCGACACGCTTGGCCAGCCTGGGCCGGTGCACCTGGTCGTCGCCTACGACATGCTCTGGGACCTCTCCGCCGTCGCGCTGACCTTGTGGCTGCGCCGCTTCGTAGGTCGCTGGCCCGACGGCCTCATCTTCTGGGTCTGGGCAATCCACTACGCGGTCGGTCGGTTCTTTCTCGGCTTCTTGCGCATCGGCGATCCCACGTATGCCTTCGGCCTGCGCCAGGACCAGACGATCGCACTTCTCGTCTTTGCGGCGGCGGTGCCGGTCCTGCTCCGCCTTACCACACGCCCGCGCGCGCAGGCGCGTACCCTCGCGGTCTGATCGACCTCCCCTTCGATCCGAACCTCCATCTCGGCTCGTTCGCATTCGCATGGCACTCGATCTTTGCGCTCGTCGGGATGATCGCCGGGAGCATCGTCTCGTTTCGCGCGGCGCGCTATCTGGTGGCGGACGAGCGCATCTACCCCTTCGCGATAGCGGTCGTCCTGGGCGGGCTCGTCGGAGCGCGGGTGGCGCACGTGCTGGACAACTGGAGCATCTACGCGACGCGGCCCGCGGACGTCCTGGCGTTCTGGAACGGCGGCATCGGGACGACCGGCGCGCCGATCGGCTCGAGCATCTCGGGTCTGATCGTGGCGCGGTGGCTTCGGCTGCCGCTCGGATTCATGTTCGACATTTCGGTCATCGGCATCGCTCTCGGCGAGGCGATCGGCCGCATTGGCGACATCATCAACGGCGAGCACCACGCGGTCGCCTGCTCCGGACTTCCGTGGTGCGTGCGCTACACGCATCCGGCAACACTCGGTCAGACCGAGTACGTCCATCCGGTCGCCGCGTACGACGGCCTGATCATGCTCGCGATCTTCGTCGCGCTCCTCTTGTACTGGTGGCGGGTCCGCGGGCGGCCGCCCGAGGGACGCGTGTATTTCGCGTACCTGCTGCTCTTTGGGGGCTTTCGCTTCGTCACGTCGTACCTGCGACTCGACCCTCTTTTCATCGACGGCCTGCAGGAGGCTCAACTCCTCGGTCTGATCTATGCGGTGGCCGGGGCGGTGATGCTGCCGGTGCTCACGGTGCGGGGAACGCTTGACTCACGCGGCGCCCGTGCTACTACTACAGCCACGTAGTAGTAAAGAAAAGTGAGGTAAGCATGCGCGTTGGGTTGACGGGCGCGAACGGCTTCGTCGGGCGGCACCTTGTCGCACGCCTTCTCCTCGCACGGCATGAGGTCCGCGCGCTGATCAGCGAGCGGCCCGGTGCGGAGAAGGAGCTTCCCGGTTCAGGCACGGACGTGGACATCCGGCGCGTGGATGTCCGACAGCCCGAGACCTTGCGTGGCGCGTTCGACGGCTGCGATGCCGTCGTGCACACGGTCGCGATCCCCACCGAGCGCAAGCAACGGTTCGCCGAGGTGAATGTCGCAGGTGTCGCGCACGTGGTCGCCGAGGCGCGCCGCGCCGGTGTCCGACGGATCGTGCACATGTCCGCCCTTGGCGGGGATCCGGCGTCTCCGTATCCCTATCTGCGGAGCAAAGGCGAGGGCCAGGCTCTGGTCACCGGCTCGGGCATCCCGTACGTCGTGCTGCGTCCGTCGCTGCTCTTCGGCGAAGGCGACGATTTCTTCCCTCGACTCGCCTTCAGCCTGATGTTCCCGGTCGTGCCGGTGCCCGGGAATGGCAAATCGCGCTTCCAACCGGTCCACGTAGACGACATCGCGCAGGCGCTTGTCGCGGCACTCGAGCGCCCTCTGACCGCAGGTGTGCATGAGATCGGCGGGGCGGAGCCAGTGACCTATGACGAGCTGCTCGCGGAGACCATGCGCGGTACTGGCAAGCACCGGCCGACGTTCCATCTCCCCGTTCCGCTTATGAAGCCGCCGGCCCTGCTCATGGGCCTCGTCATGTCGGACCCGCCGGTGACCGTCGACCAGCTCGACCTCCTCGCGGTCGACAACACGCCCCGCGAGAACGCGCTCGAGCCAGTCTTCGGCGTGCACCCCCGGCCTTTTCGTGGTGCGCTCGACTATCTGCGTCATCTCACGTGACAGATCGAGAGATCGGCGGTGCGTTGGAATTGGCCCGAGTCGGTCGTCGCCGCGATCGTCGTCGCGGCGATCGGCGCCGGCTACGGTACGCGGGTCCGGCTCGGAGAGACCGTGGTCGCGGTCGCGGGCGGTTTTGGCTTCACGGTCGGATTTATCCCGGGCTGGGTATGGCTTCTCGCGCCCTTGCGCCGGCGCTGCCTGCCCCCGGGCTGCCAGCTGGCCACGACGCCGCTGCAGGACGCCGTCGGGGGCTGATTTTTCTTGCGATTCCGCTCCTGCTGGTCCCCGGCGCGCTTGCGATCAGATGTTCGCGGATGAGGGCCTGAAATCTAAAAAGAACAGATTTTCGGCCCATATTTCGCATTTTGCCCCCTATTCAAGAAACAGCCCCCCTTATAGACTTTCGTCTGGAAACCGATACGTATCCGCAGTGGGGAGTGCGTCGTCGGGCATCAGGGAACCCGGCGCGCCCTAGAGAGGACCCGCGATGAAGGAATGGATCGTCTGCGAGGACAACTGCCTCAAGTGTTCATATGGAGCGACGCTGGACTGTGACGGCGATTGCCCACGCTGCCCGCGCAACACCTACTGCCCGTGCGTGACCTTCGTCTCGTTCGCAGCCGGCAAGCTCGCCCCGGTCCTGCAGCCCGTGGCGACGACCTTCGAGCGTCCGCGCAAGCGCTAGCACGCTCGTGACCCTCGACCAGGCGGCGATCGCGTCGCTGCGCGACCGCATCGAGCGCATGGCGGTGTTCCTTTGACCTGCCCGCCCTCTCACGTGAGCTCGCGGCCCTAGAGGGCGACGCTTCCAAGCCGGATCTCTGGCAGGACCGGCAGCGCGCTCAGCAGACCCTGAAGCGTCTCGGCCATGTGCGCACGCGCCTCGAGAAGTGGGAGCGCTATCGCGCGCGGGCGAAGGACCTCTCGGAGCTTGCGGGGCTCGCGAGTGACGACCCCAGGCTCGAGACCGAAGTGGCCGCTGGCGTTGCCGAGCTCGCCGAAGAGGTTGCGCACGCCACCCTCGAGGCGCAGCTCTCGGGGCCGTACGACGAGCGCAACGCGGTCGTGGCGATCTCAGCCGGCGTCGGTGGCACCGACGCGGCGGATTGGGCCGAGATGCTCGTCCGCATGTACCTCCGTTGGGCGGAGCGCCGTGGCTTCAAGGCGGAGCTCCTCGAGACCACGCCGGGGGACGAGGCCGGATTCCGGAGCGCGACGTTGACGGTTGAAGGCGATTACGCGTACGGGTATCTCAAGACCGAGCGCGGCACGCACCGGCTCGTGCGCATCTCGCCGTTCGATTTCCAAAAGCGCCGGCAGACGTCGTTCGCGCTTGTCGACCCGACGCCCGAGGTCGAGAGCGACACCGAGGTCGAGGTCCGGCCCGAGGACCTGCGGATCGACACCTATCGCGCGACCGGCGCCGGCGGCCAGAACGTGAACAAGACCGAGACCGCGGTGCGGATCACGCACCTGCCCAGCGGAATCGTGGTCGCATGCCAGAACGAGCGCTCGCAGCTCCAGAACAAGGAGACGGCGATGAAGATCCTCCGCGCACGCTTGCTCGAGCGGAAGGTGCGCGAGCAAGAGGAGGCACAGGCCAAGGAGCGCGGCGAGCTCCGGTCGGCCGACTGGGGGAGCCAAATCCGCTCGTACGTGCTCCACCCGTACACCCTGGTGAAGGACCACCGGACGCAGCTCGAGATCGGCGACCCGACGCGGGTGCTGGACGGTGACATCGATCCCTTTATTGAGGCCGCCTTGTCACTGCCGGTAGCGGCGAGCGGTGAAGCTGGCACCGCGCCTGCACAGCCTCGCTGAACGCGCTAAACGGCAGGGAGCGCGCGATGGAGGCCGGAATGGTGAGCGTGAAGGATCTTCAGGACGTCGTCGACGATCTCAAGCTACAGGCGAGCAAGCGTGCGTCCGAGCTGCTCGGCGACAGCAAGACTGAAGTGCGGCGGGTTGTCGGCGGGCACTCCGACGGGACCGTCCTCGGGATGCTCGGACTGGGACTGGTGCTCGGCGCGATCGTGGGCGCGGCTCTCGCGCTCCTGTTCACGCCGTTCTCGGGTGATGAGGCCCGCCGGAAGCTAAGCGAGCGGGTGGAAAAGGTCCGGACCACCGAGCCGGCGATGACGAACGGCTCGCCGCGTCCAACATCCGTCACCGCGACCCCGTACGTCGCGAGCTAGTTAAGCCTCCGCTCGGCCGATCTGGCGCGCGAGCTCGAGCAGCTTCTCGCGCGTGTTCAGTTGCGGATCCTCGGTCACGCGCTCGAAGAGCTCGTTCAGGATGCGCCCGACCTCGGGACTTGACGCGATCCCGAGCTCGTTCATCACATCGTCGCCGTCGATCGCGAGATCCTTCAGCGAGAAGGCCGACGCCGCGCGGATCTCTTCCTGGACGCGTTCCCACAGCGATTCGAGCGCGTACATGCGGGGCGAGCGGGCGCCGCTCCCGATGTTGTCCGCCTTGCGGAGTGCGAAAAGGGCCGGGATGTTCTCGAGCCCGACCTTGCGCACGAACCGCCGGACCGCCGAGCCGGTCCACTCGGTCTGGTACCAGAACATGTGGTTGCGGATGAGATGCGTCACCTGCGTGACCGTCTCTTTGTCGAACCGCCACCGCCGCAGGATCTCGCGCGCCTTCGCCTCACCGACGAACTCGTGCTGATGGAAGTGGCCGTCCGCGAAGGTCGCGGGCTTGCCGATGTCATGAAAGAGCCCGGCGAGGCGTAGGACGTAGCGCTGCTTCGGGTCGCGTTCGTCGAGGGGGCTCGCGTCCATCGTCGCGAGGGAGTGGTCGAACACGTTCTGCGCGACCGCCTTGTCTTGGGGTGTGTCCTTCGCGATCTCGAGCTCGGGACAGATCACCGCGAGGAGACCCAGGTCCGAAAGCATCCAGAACGCGACCGACGGCTTCTCGGCGTCGAGCATCTTGGTGATCTCCTGCTGGATCCGCTCGCCCGAGAGGCTCTTGGCCAGGCTCGCGCACTCGCGGATCGCCTCCGCGGTGCGGGGATCGATAACGAAGCCGAGGCGCGTCGCGAAGCGGACCGCGCGCAGCATCCGCAGCGCATCCTCCTGGAAGCGCTCGCGCGGCTCGCCGACGGCGCGCACGATCTTCGCGTCGAGGTCCCGCTGCCCCCCGAACGGATCGACGAGCTCGCCCGGTCTTCCGGCGACACCTGGCCGCCAGGCCATCGCGTTCATCGTGAAGTCGCGGCGTGCGAGATCCTCGCGCAGCGAGTCGGTGAACGCGACCTCCGTCGGATGACGGTGATCCGCGTAGTCCGCCTCGATGCGATACGTGGTGACCTCGATCTCGTGCCGGCCCTCACGGACCACGACCGTTCCGAAGCGATTCAGATAAAGCGCGTGGCGGAAGACCTTCTGGATTGCCTCCGGCGTCGCGCTCGTGGCCACGTCCCAGTCGTGCGGATCCACGCCGCGCAGGGCGTCGCGGACGCAGCCACCCACGACATAGGCCTCGTGCCCGGCGGCGACGAGGCGCGCGACCACCCGCTCGACGTCGGCGGGCACGAGGATGTTCGGTACGGTGCCGGTCACTCGCGAAGTCTAGAGAGCCGGGGCCGCAGAATGGCGGACGCTGAAAGCTCTGGTCGGCGCCAGCTTCGTCGTCGCGCTCGTCGTCATCGCCTTGATCGCCTTGAACGCCGGGCGCCAGGCGAGCTGCGCCTCGGTCACTGGCGGAGTCCGGGGCGCGGAGGCGCAGCTGCGCTATGTCGATGTCGGCGAGCGCCAGGTGACGTTCACGTTCGGGCCATCGTCCTTCTCCAACGACTTCGGCGTGCCGCGCTTCGATGTCGGACCCGCCGATGGCGCGACGCCCCCGCCCGAACTCGCCACAGGCACGCGCGGCCTGAGTATTTCGTTTCAGGGAGCTTCGGGTTTCAATCCTGACCTGAGCCCGAGCTACGTCGGACCATCCGTGCTCGTACCCGAGACGTCGGGCCCGCTCCGCGAGGCCGCGGTGACGAACGACACCGGACGCCGCCTTTCATGGCGCCTGATGATCGCAGGGCCGGTCTGTCCGACCGTGACCACGAACACCTACGTGTGGGGGAAGAGCCCGCGGGCGCAGGTGACCCTGACGTTCAGCCAGCGTGCGTGGATCACCGCGGAGCACGGCGCGACGTACGTGGGGAGTCCCATCCTCGCGCCAGTCCTCGTGACCGGACTCGGGTTCAGTCCCCGATCGACGGTCACGCTGCGCATCGCCGGCCAACTGGTGGACTCCGGACAATCGGACGAAGGCGGACGCGTCGAGAAGGGCATCTTCGTGCCCAAGCTCCCGCCTGGGTTCTACGAGCTCTCGGTCACGGATGGCACAGGCCGCAGCGCGACGTATCGCCTGATGGTCACCGACGAGCTCTAGGGCGGTTCAGTCCTCGCCCAGATAGGCCTTTCGCACCATCTCGTTCTGCGCGAGGGCCTTCGCTGTGTCGGTGAGGACGATCGTGCCGGTCTGGAGCACGTAGCCGCGATTCGCGATGGAGAGGGCCATGTGAGCGTTCTGCTCGACGAGGAGCACGGTCATGCCCAGCGCGTTGATCTCCTGGATCGTCCGGAACACGAGCTCGACCAGCACGGGCGCAAGCCCCATTGAGGGCTCGTCGAGGAGAAGCAACGTCGGCCGCGCCATCAGCGCGCGGCCGATGGCGAGCATCTGCTGCTCTCCTCCAGAGAGGGTGCCGGCGCGTTGCTTGAGACGCTCTTTGATCCGCGGGAAAAGGGTGTACACGCGCTCGTAATCCTCGCTCAGGTCGGTGTCGCTCCGCGTGTAAGCGCCCAGCTCGAGGTTCTCCTTGACCGACATCCTGGCGAAGATGCGTCGGCCCTCGGGCGAGTGCGCGATCCCCAGCCGGACGATCTGGTTCGCGGGTGTCTTGGTGAGGTCCGCATCGCCCATGCGGATCGTTCCCTGGCGCGGGCGAAGGACACCCGCGATGGTGCGCAAGGTGGTGGTCTTCCCGGCCCCGTTGCTCCCGATGAGGGTCACGATCTCGCCCTTCTCGACGCTGAGAGTGATGCCCTTGAGCGCTTCGATGTTCCCGTAGTACGTGTGAACGCCCTCGACCTGGAGCAGCGGCACTCAGGCCACCTTTGCCGTGCCGAGGTACGCCTCGATGACCTTTGGATCGCGCTGGACGGCCTCGGGCACGCCTTCCGCGATCTTCACGCCGTGGTCGAGCACCGTGACTCGGTCGGACATGCCCATCACGACCTTCATGTCGTGCTCGATGAGGAGGATGGTGATCTTCAGCTCGTCGCGCAGGCGCCGGATGAATGCGGTCATGAGCCCGGTCTCCCGGGGGTCCATGCCGGCCGTGGGTTCATCGAGGAGGAGGAGCTTCGGCTCGGTCGCGAGCGCGCGCGCCATCTCGAGGCGCCGCTGGTCACCGTACGGCAGGTTCTTGGCGACGACGCTATCGCGATCGGGGAGGGCGACGAACGCGAGCAGCTCCCGCGCGCGCGCCCGCGTCTTCTGCTCCTCGCGGCGTTCCCTCGGAGTCCTCAAAATAGCGTCGAACGGGGTGGCGCGCATCCGCGCGTGGTGCCCGACCATCACGTTCTCGACGGCAGTCATGTTCTGGAACAGCCGGATGTTCTGGAATGTGCGCGCGATGCCGAGCCGCGTGATCCGGTGTGGCGGCTGGCCGGAGATGTCGTGCCCGTCGAACATGACTCGGCCTCGCGTCGGCTTGTACAAGCCGGCGATGACATTGAAGAAGGTCGTCTTCCCGGCACCGTTCGGACCGATGAGACTGACGATGGTGCCTTCAGGGATCGTGAAATCGATCGCGCTCACCGCGACGAGGCCGCCGAACTGTTTGGTCACCGAAAGCGCCTCGAGGATGTTCCCGCTCATTCCTCGACCTCGACGAGGATGGCGCGTTCCTGCTCAGCCGCCGGTTCGCCCAGCTCCTCCGCGGCGTGCAGCTCCGCTTTGCGCCGAGCGCTCGGGAAGAGACCTTCGGGACGCACGAGCATCATGAAGACGAGCGCGATCCCGAAGATGAGCTGCCGTGAGCGACTTACGTCCATCAGCCGCAAGTCGTCGTTGTTGATGGCCGAGCCGATCCCATGGACGATGCCCGATACCCAGTCGAAGAGGATCCGGTCGATACCGCCAAGGATCAGCCCGCCGGCGATGACCCCACCGATGTTGCCCAGGCCGCCGAGGATGATCATGACCAGCACGAAGATCGACACGTCGAAGCGGAACTGCTCCGGCGCGATCACCTGGAGGTAACTCGCCCAGATCGTTCCGGCGAACCCGGAGAAGCTCGCGCCGAGCGAGAAGGCGAAGAGCTTCGTCGTGACCAGGTTGATGCCCATCGAAGCGGCGGCGACCTCGTCCTCGCGCATGGCCGCCCAGGCGCGGCCGATTCGCGAGAGGCGCAGGCGCGATGTGATCACGACCGACAGGAGCAGGACCGCGACGATGAGGTAGTACCAGGGAATCGGACTCGCGCCGAAGAGGACTCCGGGTATCTGCGGGTAGCCGATCGGGTTCATCCCTTGTGTGCCCTTGGTCACCTCGGGGGTGTTCTTGATGACCAGCGGCACGATCTCGCCAAAGCCGAGGGTGACGATGGCGAGATAGTCGCCTCGCAGCCGCAGTGTCGGCGCGCCCAGGATGACCCCGAAGACCGCGGCGACGCCGGCGCTGATGAACATCGCCAGGAAGAAGTTCACCTGATTGCCCTGCGCCACCCAGGGGATCGGACTCTGCGGCGAGGTGAGGAAGGCCATCGAATATGCGCCGATTGCGAAGAAGGCGGCGTAGCCCAGGTCGAGCAGGCCGGCGAAGCCGACGACGACGTTCAGGCCGAGCGCGAGGATGATGAAGAGCGCGATCGGTACGGCCTTCGCCTCCCACCCAAGACCGAGGAACCCATCGATGATCGGGAAGGCGAGCGCCAGCGCGATCCCGCCGGCGGTGACCCAGACACGCCGCTCGCGCGCCTTACCTGTCGTTGTGTACCACCAGCCGAGGGTCGAGCGCTTCATGCCCGATCCCCCAGAGCCTGGCCGAGCAAACCCGTCGGCTTGAAGACCAGGATGATCACGAGTAGCGAGAAGACCCCGACGTTCTCCCACTGGCCCCCGAAATACGTGACCGTAAGCGCGCTCAGCAGACCGAGCACGAAGCCGCCGAGCGCCGCGCCGCTCACGTTTCCGATGCCGCCGAGGACGGCCGCGGTGAACGCCTTGAGTCCGGCGTCGAAGCCGAGCGTGAAAACGGTGTTGTTGTTGTAGAGGCCATACATCAGCGAGGCCGCGCCCGCCAGCAGGCCGCCGAGCAGGAACGTGAACGAGATGACGCGGTTCACGTCGATGCCCATCTGCAGCGACATCTCCGTGTCCTGCGCCACCGCGCGCATCGCCTTGCCCATCCGGGTATTCCGGATGACCCACGCAAGGGCAAGCATCAAGGGGATCGCGAGAGCGAGGACGAAGAGATCCTTGAAGGTGAAGCGGACGAGCGTGTGAAGCCCGAAGAGTTGGCTGATGAAGTCGTACTGGGGAAGAAGATCCGGGAACCGTCGGGGCGTCGGCCCCTGCCAGAAGAGGCCGATGTTCACGAAGATGAAGGAGACGCCGATGGCCGAGATGAGCGGCGCGAGCCGGGGCGCGCGACGCAAAGGCCGGTACGCGATCCGCTCGGCGAGCACGTTCAGCAGACCGCAGAAGATCATCGCGGCGAGGAGCGCGAGACCGAGCGCCCACCAGGGCGTGCTCGTGACGCCCACCTCGGTGCCGAAGCCGAGCAGCGTGAGCGTCGTGAGGCAGGCGAACGTCCCGAGCATGAAAAGGTCGCCGTGGGCGAAGTTGATGAGCTCGATGATCCCGTAGACCAGGGTGTAGCCAAGCGCGATGAGCGCGATGAACGCGCCGTTCGTGATACCGATGACGATCGCCGCGAGGAACAGGTCTATGGCCTTCCCTCCAGAGACCGAATCGGGGCGAGAACCGGACCCCCGTCCGGTTACCCGCCCCGATTCTGCACTAACTCGATCAGGCCGCTACTTGACCGCCAGCTCCTTCTCGAAGACCCATGCGCCGCCCTTTCCCACAGAGCCGGAGAACTGCGTCAGGGTGGTGTCGCCGTTGGCGTCGAACGACCACTTGCCGAGCACGCCCTCGTAGTCCTTCGTGCCCATCACGTTCGCGAGGACCGTCGCGCGGTCGTCCGCTTTGTCGCCTGCCTTGGCGATCGCGGCGAGGACGACCTTGGCCGCCTCGTAGCCATAGATGGCGTACGCGTTCGGGCTCTTGTTCTGGTACTTGGCGTCGTACGCCTTGAGCCAGTCGGCCGACTTGCCGGTGTACTTCTCCGGCGGAACGCCACCGAAGGTCGAGTACACGCCGTCGCCTGCCGGACCGGCCTGCTTCAGGAACTCCGAGCAGTTGATGCCGTCCGGGCCCATGAACTTGATATTCGGAGCCACGGCCTTGAGGTCCTTCGCCAGGACCGCCGGGTTGTTGTCGACGATGCCGCCGTAGTAGACGAAGTCGGCACCGCTGTCCTTGATCTTGTTCGCGAGCGCCCGGTAGTTGTCGGCCTTCTGCGCGCCCTCGTAGCCCTTCTCGGTCAGGCCGATCTCCTTCGCCTTCGCGCGGAAGACGTCGGCGATGCCTTTTCCGTAGAGCTCGGTGTCGTGAATGATGTAGACGTTCTTCCCGCCGAGGTCTTTGGTCCAGACGGCGCCGACCGCGCCCTGGAGGTCGTCGGCCGGGACCACACGCGCGTAGTTGCGCTTGCCGTTCGGGTAATAGGTGTTGGGCTCGTTCGCCTCACCCTTGCCTGGCTTGGTGAGACCCGGGTATGTATTCGCCGGTGAGACCATCACGAGGCCCGCCTGGTTGAGGAGCGGGATCGAGACCTTCGCCGCGCCGGAGTTGTACGTCCCAATGTAGGCGACGACCGACTTGTCGTTGATCGCCTTGCGCGCGTTCTCGGCCTCCTGCGCCGCGTCCCACGAGCCCTTGGCCGCGGTCGCGTCGTCGAGCGCTTCGAACTGGACGGTGACGTTGTTGATCTTTGTGTCGGCGATCGCCATCTGGATCGAGTTGACGATTTCGACCGTCTGCGTCCTCGACGCTCCGGTCATCGGCAAGCTCGACAAGATCTTGACCGTCTTCGCGGTCGTGGCCCCGCCGCCACCGCCACCGCCGCCGCCGCACGCGCCGACGACCAGCGCGAGCGCGGAGATGGCCGCAGCTGCGGACAACCAACGCTTCTGCATGCACGCCCTCCCAA
Source organism: Chloroflexota bacterium (assembly GCA_005881885.1). Classification (GTDB taxonomy): domain Bacteria; phylum Chloroflexota; class Limnocylindria; order P2-11E; family P2-11E; genus 3-1-20CM-2-70-9. The sequence goes on along the minus strand of VBDX01000110.1, from coordinate 11,337 downwards.
CTGCTCTCTCGGTCCGGGCGGGACCGCCCCGAAGGCCTTCCCCATGCGCCGGTGGCCGGATTGAAGAAGTGTGCGTGCGGTTGCGCCGGGCGTCAACGAAGCGACGCCCGGACGCTTGCTACGCTCGGATGACGGTCCGCTCTGCTACCGCTGCCGTCGTCGCCGCGTTCATCGCCGTGTCCTGCACGGCGACGCCTCCGGTCGCGCAGTCGCAACGGCCGCTCAGCACCTCCGCGCCTTCGGGAGCGCCGAGCGGTCTGACCGGAGGTCGCGTCCTGTTCAGCAAGGCCGGGCTGGATTTGTGGTCGAGCCTGCCCGACGGAAGCGGCCGCAGCGCCGTCACACAGGACGGTTCATCCGGCGGGTATGTGAGCGGGCACTGGTCGCCGGATGGCTCCCAGATCGCAGCCGAGCGGTCGATGGCCGGCGAGGGCGGCACGGCGCTCTATCTATTGCGCGCGGGGCGCACTCCCGAGCGTCTTACCCGCACCGATACGTTCCTCGACGGCTACGTCTGGTCGCCTGATGGCCGGTATGTCGCATATGGAGAGGTGATATCGGGGGCGACCGCCGCGGCAGGTGGGCTCACGCTCGTCGGCGCGGTCGGCAACGTGCACCTCTACGACACGCAAACGTCGACCGACATGATCGTCGGTCCGGGGACCCATCCGGCGTTCTCGCCCGACGGCACGCACCTCGGTTACGCGCATCTTTCGGGCGCGATCGCCGCGGCGGACCTGACGGTGCTGGCGCGCGGGAGGCCCGACAACCTCCCGACGCAGATGCTGGTCAACCTCGGCGATCTCACGCGCGTTTCCACAGCGATCGCCCCGCGTGGCATGGGCCTCATCGGGGGACCGCAGTACTCGTCCGACGGAAAGCTCATCGCATACGCCGCGATCGAGAACGGGCCGGTGCTCGAGGCCGAGCAGATCGTCTACGTGCAGGAGGCGGTGCCGAGCGCGCCGCTCAAGCTCTACGCCCTTGGCAGGACGGGCGCGCTCCATCACGTCGCCGACCTACGCTGGTCACCGACCGCTCCGGTGCTCGCGTATTCGATCATCAACGCGCAGCCCCACCACCATTGGCTCTACGCGATCGACGCGTCAACCGGCGATCGCCGCGAGCTCTTCGACTCGCAACAGCACTTCCTCGATTTCACCTGGTCGCCGGATGGAAAGCTGATCCTTCTCCAGATGGACGACGGAGATGCGTGGCTCTACTTCCGGCCGGATCGTCCCGGGCCTATCGGCAGCGTCACACCGGGCGGGTGGCGGCCGGAGTGGTGCTCCTGCGCGTCGCGGACCTAGTCGCTCAGGCGGCCTGATCGCGAAGCTCGAGCTCGGTCATCCGGATCTTCGCCTCGCGGGTGACGCTGCCGAGCTCGAGGCGGCGGGAGAGCTGCGACAGCACGAAGCAGATGACGAAGTAGATGGTCGCCACGATGAGCAAGACCTCGATCGGGTTGAAGAACTGCGTGTAGATCGTCCGTCCCTGGCGTAGGAGATCGAAGACGCCGATCGTGCCGACCAGCGACGTGTCTTTGATGACCGTCGTGAGCTGACCCATCATCGCCGGGACCATCAGCCGGAGCGCCTGTGGCAGGACAACGAAGCGCATGGTCTGCGGGTAGGAAAGCCCGAGCGCCCGTGATGCCTCGGTCTGGCCCCGCGGAAGAGTGAGGATCCCCGCGCGGATGATCTCCGCGAGGACGGCGCTCGTGTAGAGCGAGAGTCCCAGCACACCGGCCCAGAAGCGCGGGAGCTCGAAGTCGGCGCCGAAGATCGGCCGGAAGAGGCTCGAGCCCTTGATCCCGAAGTAGACGATGAGCAGGAGCACCGGGAGGGCGCGGATGGCCTCGACGTACGCCGTCGCTGGCCAGCGGATCCACCGCCGTGACGAGAGCCGGCCGAGCGCGAAGGCCAGGCCGACAGGGAAGGACAGGACGACCGAGACGACCGAAAGCGCGAGGGTCTGCACGAGCCCATCGCCGAAGAACCGCCAGATCGCCGGATCGGCGAACATGCCCCAGGTATCCGGTCGCATCAGCGCACCACCAGGAGCCGGCGCTCGAGCCCGTTCACGACCAGACCGAGCGGAATGGTGAGCGCGAGGTAGAGGAGCGTCGCGGTCAGGAAAGCCTCCCCGGCCCGAAAGGTGCGCGACTCGACGATCTCCGCGGCGAAGAGCAGGTCGGTCACGCCGATCGTCGAAGCGAGCGAGGTGTTCTTGACCAGTGCGATCGCGATATTGCCCAGCGGCGGGATCACCGCGCGGAATGTCTGCGGTAGCTGGACCTCGCGCAGGGTCTGCGCGTAGGAGAGCCCGAGCGAGCGGGCCGCCTCGATCAGCCCGCGATCCACGCCGAGCAAACCGCCCCGCACCACCTCGGCGACATAGGCGCCGTGATAGAGCGCCATGCCCACGAACGCCGCGCGGAAGATGTTGTCGAAGGTGTCGCTGGCGAAGCGAAGCCCGAGGAGCGGAAGCCCGAGGAACAGGAAGAAGAGCTGCACCACGAGCGGCGTGTTGCGGAAGAACTCGACGTACGCGGCGCCGACCCAGCGGACCGGTGCGATGGGCGAGACGCGCATGAGGGCCACGGCGGTACCGAGCACCAGCGCGCCGATAAGCCCGAGTCCTGAGAGCTGGACGGTCAGCCAGAGCCCGCCGAAGAAGAGGTCGGGGAACTCGAAGGCGATCGCGCCGGGCATCAGCTGGCACACCGAGAACGGGGGCCGGCCGCCGGCCGACCCCCGCTCGCGTTTCGCGTCACGCCGGCAGCGCTAGCCCTTCGGTGCCGTTTTCTTGTCGCCGGAGACCGGGGTGATGTGCTTCTCGTATAGCTTGCCCCAGGTCCCGTCCTTGATCGCCGCGGCGAGCCAGGTGTTGAGGAAGGCTACGAACCCATTGCGGTCGCTGTTCTCGTTCTTCTTGATCCCGATGCCATACGGCTCATCGGAAAAGTACTTGCCGACGATCTTCGTGTTCGGGTCCTGCTTCACGAGGCCAAACAGGATGGTCTCGTCGGTCGAGACGGCGTCCGCTTGTCCCTGCTGCAGCGCCAGCAGACACGCGGGGTAACTGTCGAGGAGGAGCGCCTTCGCCGCCGGCTGGGCCTTCGTCACGTTCTGCTCGCTGGTCGATCCGCGCTGCGCGCAGAAGGTCTTGCCGCCGAGGTCCACGACCTCCTTGATCTGATCGTTGGTCTTCTTCACGAGGATGCGCTGGCCGGTGGAGAAGTAGACGTCCGAGAAGTCGATCTGCTTCTTCCGATCCTCGTTGATGGTGAAGGTCTTGATGATGACGTCGGCCTTGTTGTCGGTCAGCGATGGGATGCGCGTCGCCGACGTGACCGGCACCCACTCGATGAAGCTGTCGGGATCGCCTTGCGTCCCGAATATCGCCTTCGCGATCTCACGGCCGATGTCCGTGTCGAACCCTTCCCACTTGCTGTTCGTGGGGTTCTTCACGCTGAAGGGCGGGTTGTCCTCCTGCGTGCCGACCCGAAGCTTCCCCTTCACCTGGATCGAGTACATGAAGGTCTGGACCTCGAACTTCGGCCTCGTCGCCGCCGACGCCGCCGGACTCGATGTCCCGGCGGTCCCGCCTGTGCCCGCTCCGCCGCAGGCCCCCGCCAGGAACGCGATGGCAAGACCGAACGCGACTGCTCGCGCCATGCCTCTCATCTGCGCACTCCCTCCTTGCCCCTAATGCCGGATGACCTTGCTGAGGAACTGCCTCGCGCGTTCCTCCTTCGGCGAGACGAAGAAGTCCGCGGTCGGCGTGTCCTCAATGATGCGTCCTTCGTCCATGAAGACCACCCGGTCGGACGCCTCGCGCGCGAAGCCTAGCTCGTGGCTCACCACGAGCATGGTCATGCCCTCTTTCGCGAGCTGCCGCATTACATCGAGCACTTCGCGGATCATCTCCGCGTCGAGCGCGCTCGTGGGCTCGTCGAAGAGCATGACCTTCGGCTCCATGGCGAGGGCTCGCGCGATCGCGACGCGCTGCTGCTGACCGCCCGAGAGGCGCGCCGGGTGGACATCCGCTTTTTCGGGGATCCCGACCTTCGCGAGGAGCGCGAGGGCGCGCTCGCGAGCTTCCTTCGTCGGGATGCCATGGACCTTCGTTGGCGCGAGCATGACGTTCTCGGCTGCGGTGAGGTGGGGGAACAGGTTGAACGACTGAAAGACCATGCCCACGCGCTTGCGGAGGCGGTTCACGTCGGTGTTGATCTCGTGGACCGCGATCCCATCGACGACGAGGGTCCCGCTCTCGATCGGCTCGAGCCGGTTGATCGTCCGCAGGAGCGTGCTTTTGCCGGAGCCGGATGGACCGATGATCACGAGCACCTCGCCTTCGCGGACAGCGAGGGTGATACCGCGAAGCACGTGCAGCAAACCGAAATGCTTGTGGACGTCGCGGAACTCAATCATCGGGTGCTCCATCATGGCGGAGATGGCCGCCGTCGCGACGTTCTTCAGTGGGCACCCGGTCCGGATCGGCGGTGCCGCCGTGGCGGTCCTCGTGCTCGCCGGTGTGGCCTGGTATCTCGGGTCGCCGCTCTTCGTCCGCACCTATACGAACGAAGCGCTTCCCGCGCCGACCACGTCTGGTGCGACGACACAACCGACGGCCGCCGTCAGCGCCACCTCCGCTCCGGCCGGTCCGCGTGTCCTCGCCACGGGTGAGCTTGGCTACGTCGACTCGATCCACAACGGTACGGGCCCGGTGCGGATCGTCGACATCGGCGGTCAGCGGTTCGTCCGCTTCGAGGACGTCGCCATCACCAACGCGCCGGACGTCCATGTCTATCTCTCGCGCGAGACCGGCGGGAAGTGGGCCGAGACAACGAGTCTCTATCTGGGTCCGCTCAAGGCGACCAACGGCTCCTTCAACTACGAACTCCCTGCCGGGACCGACGTCGCTCCGTACAAGAGCGTGGTCGTGTGGTGTCGCGCCTTCCGCGTACTCATCACCTGGGCCGACCTCACCTAGCGTCGGCTCGTGCCCGCCCAAAAGAAAGCCAAACCTCGCGCGCCCAAGCCGCCCGATCCGGCGCTGCGAGCGCGGGCACGGAAGGTCCTCGCTAGGCTCGCTAAGGCCAACCCCGACTGGGGTCCAACTCTGTTGTTCTCGAGCCCGCTCGAGCTGCTCGTGGCGACGATCCTCGCTGCTCAGGCGCAGGACGAGCGGATCAACCAAGTCACCCGGACGCTGTTTCAGAAATACCGGACTCCGGCCGACTACGCGTCGGCGCCGGCGGGCGTTCTCGAGCAGGACATCAAAGCGACCGGCTTCTTCAACCAGAAGGCAAAAGCGCTCCGCGCGATGTCGCGCGGGCTCCTCGAGGAGTTCGACGGGGAGGTCCCCTCCGACATGGAAGGCCTCACCCGGCTCCATGGCGTGGGTCGCAAGACGGCGTCGATCGTGCTCGGAGCCGCTTTCGGGGTCCCCGCGGTGGCTGTAGACCGTCACGTCGCCCGGGTCGCCGATCGCTTGCGGCTCTCCAAAGCGGCCGGGTCGATCGAGGACAGCCTCCGAGCGCTCTACCCGAAAAAGGACTGGATCAAGGCGACGTGGTGCTTCGTCCTGCATGGCCGTCGCATCTGCCGGCCCACGCCGCTCTGCCCGATCTGTCCGGTCAACGACCTCTGTCCGTATCCGAAGAAGACGAAGGTGTTGCCCGCGGCGCTGCGATCCAGCCAAGCAGCGCTGCCACCAGGAGCAACGAGGCGTCACCAGCGATGATCCAAAGGCCCTCCGTGATCCCGCCCTCGACGGGCTCGAGCGGAGCGGGCGCGAGACCGAACGCTTCGATTACCACGTAGCCCGCGCCTACGAGCGCACCGTGGTACAGACCCGCATATTTGGCCAGTTTTCCGGCCAGAAACGCGCCAGTGGCGATACCACAAAGCGGAGCGGCGATACCAAAGATCGGCGCACCCGGGCCGGCTCCGAGACCGAGGATGAGCGCGCTGCCGACGGCCGCGAGGAGGCCAACGGCGACCGCGGTCCGATCGATCGGTGGGAGTGAGCGCGGCGACGCGATGTCATGAGCTTATCGGGAGGGAAAAGAAAACCGATCCGCGAGGCCTACGCGGATCGGCGGGTTCGCGAAAGGTGCCAGACTCGAGAAACGAAAAAGCGACGACTCTCGTCGTCGCTCACGACAGATCTACTTCTTCTTCTTCGAGGACTTCGCCTTCTTCTTCTTCGCTGGCATCAGTGGATCACCTCCTCCTGGCCACGCATTGACGGTTATATAGACACACTCACGTTGCAAATGTCAACACGTGAGACCTGAGCGACATCAGGCGGTGGTGGGTGGGACCTCGCCTCGTAGTCGCTCGGCGACCCGCTTCCGCAGCTCGGCGGGGGCGGCATCGGAGGTCCCGCAGTCGCGGATCACCTTCAGGAACTGCTCCTGAAACACGACGGTGTCGCCGCAGTCGTCGCACCCTTCGAGGTGCTGGGCAATCTCTTTGCGCTCGGCCGGGCCGAGCTCCTGATCGAGGAACTGGTAGAGCTTCTCGAGGCAGTCGTCGCAGTCCATGCCGTCCTCCTAATCCGGCTGCGGCCCGGCGGACCGGACCGCGGCGATCCCGCGCTCGCGAGCCAGGTCGTAGAGCCGCTGCTGCAGGAACTTCCGGCCACGATGAAGGCGCGACATGACCGTCCCGATCGGGATCGCGAGCATCTCGGCGATCTCCTTGTAGGAGAAGCCCTCCACGTCGAGGAGCACGGTTGTCCGGAACTTTTCGGGAAGCGCCTCGAGGGCGTCCTTTACCTCGCTGGAGACGATGCCGTCGAGAAACTCCCGCTCGGGGTCGGACGAGCCCGCGGCGGAACCGTTCTGTGACATCCGGCGGTAGAGGGAAAACTCGTCGACGTCGTCCAGTTCGGCCGTTTGGGGCTGTCGAGCACGCTTACGGTAGGCGTTGATGAAGGTGTTCGTGAGTATTCGGAAGAGCCACGCCTTGAGATTGGTGCCGGGCGTGAACTGTTCGCGGAAACGCAGCGCGCGAATATAGGTCTCCTGCACGAGGTCCTCGGCGTCGGCCTCCGATCGCGTCATCCGGAGCGCCGTTCGATACAGCGCGTCGATGTAGGTGAGCGCCTCGGTCTCGAAGGCATCTTGCGCCACTCGGTCACTCTAGACCAACGTCCGCGCGGCTCGGGCCATTCCCGATAGGCTCGCCGGGGTGGATCGGCGGCGGCTTCGCGCGATCATGGGGCGGCTCGCTCGCGCATACGGCGATCCGCCACAACCTCGACACCTTCCGCCGCTCGAGGAGCTCGTCCTCACCGTGCTATCTCAGCACACCAGCGACACGAACCGCGATCGCGCCTACGCGGACCTTCGCAAACGACTCCCGACGTGGGACGAGGTCGCGGGCGCTCCGCTGCCGGTGCTCGCTCAAGCCATCCGTCGCGGCGGTCTCGGCCCGACGAAGGCCGTCCGCATCCGCGCGATGCTGCGCGCAATCCGCCGGAGTGGCGTGCCGCTCGACGACAGAGCCTTCACCCGGATGCCGGATCAGGACCTTTGGGACACACTCGTCGCCCTGCCCGGGGTCGGTCCGAAGACCGCCGCGTGCGTCCTGCTCTTTTCTCTCGATCGACCCTACTTTCCCGTCGACACGCATGTGCACCGCGTGGCCAAACGGCTCGGCCTGGTCCCGCCCCGCGCGGACGCGGTCGTCACGCAGGCCGCGTTCCAGACGAGCGTGCCTGAAGCCGACATGTATCAGCTGCACATGAATCTCATCCGCCATGGTCGCGCCGTGTGCGTCGCGCAGCGCCCGCGCTGCTCGGAATGCGCCCTGCGGGAGCTGTGCCCCCGCGTCGGAGTCACCGAGGCGCGCTAATGTCCGGGCGTGGTCAACGTCCGCTACATGGTCGACGACGTGGATGCGGCGGTCGCCTTCTACACGACGCACTTCGGATTCACGCTGCTCTCGAGCGCGGCGCCTGCCTTCGCCGATCTCACGCTCGGCGACCTGCGGCTCCTGCTGAGTGGCGCGAAGAGCTCCGCCGGCCGTCCGATGCCTGACGGTCGCCGCCCCGGGCCCGGAGGATGGAACCGCATCCAGCTGATCGTCGAGGACCTTCCCGCCGAGGTGAGTCGCCTTCGCGCCGGCGGGCTGCGCTTCCGTAACGACATCGTGACCGGACCCGGCGGATCACAGATCCTGATCGACGATCCCTCGGGTAACCCGATCGAGCTCTTTCAGCCGGCTCGCCGGGACAGGGGTGCCTGAACCCGACAGCCCGTCCGGATCTCACGCTGCGCTGCTCGCCTTGACCGTGGTGACGCGTCTCGTCGATGCCGTGAATCTGGCGCTTGGCCGCGTCTTCGTCGCCGACATGACCGGGAACGTCGTGTTCCTTGCGTTCGCCGCAGCCGGTGCGGCCTGGAAGCTCGCGTCGATCGGAGCGATGCTCGGCGGCTGGTGGTCTGACCGTTCGCCGTCGACGCGACGCCGCGGGTTGAAACCCGTTCGATAGATGCTCGATCGCCAGGTCGTCGAGACGCGCTATCCACGGATGCTTGGGGCCCGCGCCCTGGTACCGGCGTACTCCCCTGTTCGAATGGACCCGATAAGGATGCCCGCACCGCGCCGTTAGTGGGGCAGTGGAAGGCACTAAGACCATGCCCGTTCCGGCCGCCGAAGGCCACCAGGAACGGCAGCTCATCGCAGGTCGCTACCGCCTCGCGTCCTTCCATCGCGGGGATGAACGCACCGAGGTCTGGCGCGCTCTCGATGAGTCTCTCGGCCACGTGGTCACTCTCGAGTTCCTGCGCGATCGGGAGCCGGCCAACCGTGAGCGTTTCGTTGGCGAGGCACGCCGCCTAGGAATGCAACGGCCAACCGTGATGCGGGTGGCGGGGGTCTACGACGGAGCCGACGGGACATTCATCGTTTTCGAGGACCTCGTCCAAGCATTAGCCGCGCTCGACGCACAGAAGCCCGCCGCCGAAGTGCCCGCCGCGCTCGCGAAGGCCTCCGAGCCGCCGGCCGTCGCGCTACCGAAAGTCGAGCCGCCGAAAGTCGAGCCGCCGAAAGTCGAGCTGGCCGCGGTGACGCCGGCGAAGCCGATCCTCTCCGTCGCGGCCGCGCCGGAAGTCGCGACGCCCGACGTCTCGAGCGACGCGTCAAGCGACCAGGGCATGGCGACACTGGTCGCCGCACTGCGCGCGCGCAAGCTTTCGCTGCCCGACACAACGCTCTTGATGGAATCGGTGGTCGAGATCGCGGAAGACGTGCGCAGTTTCATTGAGGAGCTTCACCTCGAGGACATTCGCATCGTGGCCGCAGTGCGCTCTTCGCTCGAGGACCTGCACCTCGAGGACATCCGCATGGACGAGGTCGTCGCCGAAGCCCGCGCTCTGCTGAGCCGCGTCGATCTGTCCGTGCTCAGGTCGGCGTTCACCCACGCCACCGTTGCCGCGGGCGGTCTGGCGAGCATCCGCCCAGAAGTACATGTCCCGGCCCCGCCGCGCGTGCATCTCCCGTCCCCGCCGCGCATACACGTCCCGGCGCCGCGCGTGCCACGTCCGCCGCGTGTGCACACCGCCCGCGTCAAAGTGGCGGCGCCCGCCAAGCCGGCCGTGCCGCACGCGCCGAAGGCACGTCGGGCCGTTCGCCCCGTGCGCTGGGGGCGCGTCCTGTCGCGCGGCCTCACCCTGGGAGTTCTCGCAGCCGTGGTGATCTCGATGCCGCCGGAGCTGACGGCGAAGATCGAAGATGAGGTGCGCTCGACGCTCGACCAAATGTCCCGGGCACTAGCGCCGTCCGAGCCCGGGCTCGCGCGCGCCAGTTTCGAGCTTCCACCCCTTAGCGCATACGGTGCCACGTTCGAATCGCAGAGTCCCTATCCCACAGCGAGCCCCAACGGGACAGTGGAGTGGGTCGTCGCACTCCGCAACACCGGCTCCGTCGGCTGGTATCGGGGCATCGATGGCGCGCAGGCGTCACTCGCCCTCGTGGACGGGACCAGCGCAGGCGTGCAATCGACACCATATGTCGGGCCGGGTCAGGTGGGCTGGTTCGTCGTGCACTTCCCGGCGCCGCCCGAGCCTGGCACCTACCGGGTTTCGTTCCTTCCGCGCATCGACGGTCGCGGAGCGCTGCCGGATCTCGGCATCAACGCCACCGTCACGGTGTCGACGAACCCGTAGCCGGCACCGCGCGACGGATCCTGCGCTCGCCTTGCCGTCGTCAGCCATTAACGTTCTGCCGAAGCGGCAGACTGAAGTTGAAGGTGCTGGCGCGGCCGACTTCGCTCTTCAGCTAGATCCAGCCTTGAAGCATCGACGCAGCCCCGGTGCTCCGGGACTACCTAGATGGTGAGTTCCCGGCGCGTATAGTCCGGCGCGCGACCGCGGGAGGGGACCTGACATATCAGGTGATATTCGAGTGAAGGCCGCCGTACTCCATGCACCGCGCACCCCGTTCGAGGTCGAAGATCTCGTCCTCGATTCGCCGCGCGCCGGCGAAGTGCTTGTGCGGATCGCCGCCGCCGGCGTCTGCCACAGCGACTGGCATTTCGTGAGTGGCGACCTCAACACGCCCCTGCCAGCCGTCCTCGGTCACGAAGGTGCCGGGGTCGTGGAAGAGGTCGGCCCGAATGTGACGAGCGTCAAGCCAGGCGACCACGTCGTCCTCCTGTGGCGAGCTGGCTGCGGCCGCTGCGAGTACTGCAGTGCCGGAAGGCCCGCGCTCTGCTCGGCCGGTCGCGCGATGCGCTCTGCCGGCATGTTGCTCGACGGTACGAGCAGGCTGCACGGAAGAGCTGGCGAGGTGAAGCACTTCCTCGGCGTGTCGTGTTTCGCCGAGCGCGCGGTCGTGCCGGAGATGAGCCTCCTTCCGATCGGCGCCGACGTTCCATTGGAGCTCGCGGCCCTCGTCGGTTGCGCCGTGATGACGGGTGTCGGCGCGGTCGTTAACACCGCCGCAGTTCGGCCGGGTACAAGCGTCCTCATCATCGGAGCCGGAGGCGTCGGCCTGTCGGCGGTAATGGGCGCCAGGCTCGCCGGCGCGGACCCGATCATCGTCTCAGACCTCGTGTCCGCGAAGCTCGATCTCGCACGAGAGCTCGGCGCGACCCACGTCCTGGACGGTCGTTCCGATCTCGTGGAGTCAGTGCGCGAGGTGACAAGCGAGGGCGTCGACTTCGCGTTCGAGTGCATCGGCAATAGCGCGCTTCTCGCGCAGGCAGTCAAGGCGCTGCGACGCGGCGGAACTGCGGTGGCGGTTGGATTGCCACGCGCGGATGCCGAGGTGTCGGTCAACGTGGTCGAGCTCGTGACGCAGGAGAAGTCGCTGA
>VBDX01000031.1 GCA_005881885.1 Chloroflexota bacterium | reverse complement strand
TCGAGTGGGCGCATGGCACGAGCAAACGCTTCGGGATCGTGCACACCGATTACCTCACGCAGCGCCGACGCGTGAAGGCCAGCGGCGAGTGGTATCGCCGGCTCATCGCGGCCCACCAGGCGGCGCGCACGACGGCTGCCGCGAAATGACGCGCACCGTCGCCAGCCCGACGGCAGCGCTGCGGGAACTCGACCTCGCGCCGGGCACGATCGCGCTCTGGTGGCTTGGGCAGGCGGGCTTTGCCGTCCGTGCGGGCGGGCTCGTGCTGCTTCTCGACCCATTCCTCGCGCGGATGGCCGAGCGGGTGTTGGAGCCCGCCTTCGATCCCGACGATGCGATCGGCGTGGACGTCGTCATCTGCTCGCACGAGCACTACGACCATCTCGATCTCGCGTCGCTTCCGGCGATCGCCCGCGCCTCGCCGGGCGCGCGCTTCGTCGTGCCAAGCCCGCTGGTGGACCCCGTCGCCGCGGCGGGCATACCGCGCGAGCGCCTCATCGGAGCGCAGCCGGACGAACGCATCCGGCTCGACGGCGTCACGCTGCATCCGGTCCCGGCGCGCCACGGCGTCGGGATGTCCGACGCCTACACGTTCGGACGTGAGCTTTCGGGTGGCCTGTACCGCTATTTGGGTTACGTCCTCGACGATGGCGTCGCGCGCGTGTATCACGCCGGCGACACGATCATGTACGACGGGCAGGTCGAGCGCCTGCGCGCCCTCCGGGTCGACCTCGCGCTACTACCGATCAACGGCCGGGATCACTTTCGCGAGGCGGCGGGCATCGTCGGGAACATGGATCATCGCGAGGCCGCCCGGCTCGCCGCCGACGCGGGCGTCGATGTCCTTGTCCCGATGCACTACGACACGTTTCCTCAGAATCTCGGCTACCCCGCGCACCTCGTGGACGTCGTGCGCCGGGATCACCCGTCGCTCACGGTGCTCGTGCCGACGCGCGATCGCCCGATCCTCTACGCGAGGGCGCGCGGTGGCCGGTAGCGCGACGAGGCGCTTCCTCGCCTCGCGTGGTCTGCCGGAGCGCGATCTCGGAGAGTTGCCGGAGTCCGCGAAGCGCTTCCCCGATGGAGCGCACTACCGCGTGGAGATCCCGAGCACCGAGGGCCCGCGTGCCTTCGAGGCGGTGCTCGACGAGGCCGAGCGCCGGTCCGTGCCCGTGGTGCGCATCTCACAAGGAAGCGGCGTCTTCATGCACACCGATGAGGAGCTCGATGGAATGGCGCGACTCGGCGCCGTAAACGGCGTCGAGGTGAGTCTCTTCGCTCGCCCGAGCGCCGGCTGGGACAGCTCAGCGATGGCGCGAGCGCCGGTCGGCCCGCTCGTCGCCCCGACCGCGCGGGGGACCGAGCAGCTCGTCGCGGTCCTGGAGGATGCGCGTCGCGCCGCGGCGCACGGCATCCGGAGCGTGCTCATCCAGGACATCGGTGTCCTCTCCGTCTTCGCGGCGATGCGGCGCACGGGGGAGCTTCCCGCGGACATGCAGGCGAAGGTCTCGGTCATGCTGCCGGTCGCGAATCCCGCTTCCGCGCGCGTCATCGTCGAGCTTGGCGCGAACACGATCAACCTGCCGACGGATCTCACGCTCGCGCAGGTCGGCGCGATCCGCGCCGCGGTCGACGTGCCGCTCGACGTCTATGTTGAATGTCCGGATAACCTCGGCGGCTTCGTCCGCTTCCACGAGATCGCGGACCTCATCCGCGTTGCGGCGCCGGTGTATCTGAAGTTCGGACTCCGCGGCACGACGGATCCGTATCCCGCGGGCTTGCACATGGAGCCGCAGCTCGTCGCGCTGGCGCGCGAGCGGGTCAGGCGCGCACGGCTTGCCCTCGATCTGCTCGAGCGCGAGGCCAGCGGCGAATTCGAGACATCCCGCGCTGGTGCCGCGGGGCTCGCTCTCCCGGCCAAAGCACTCGCCTCAGTAACTCCCGGAGGGTAGAGTCGGCTGAATGCCGAGGACTCGAATCAGCAACGCGACCAACGTGCGCCAGGCGCCGGTGATCCCGGAGGAGGACCGCTGGGCCTACACGCCCGAGGCTCTAGCTTCCTTGCGACGGGCGCTGGCCGATCTGAAGGCCGGGCGGGTGTACGACCTTACCGAGGAAGATTTGTTCGCTGGCCGCGTGCTGCGACGGCGAGCGCGCGTCGATCGCCAGCGACGCCGGATCCAATAGCGCTACCGCTGTTTGCGGCACTACGCGCTACGCGCGCGCGCCGTTCTTCGGTAGGGTCACGACGAATCGCGCGCCGCCGTCCGCCGGCGCCTCGACGGCGATCCGTCCTCCGTGCTGCAGCACGATCTCTCGCGCGACGTGCAGCCCCAGCCCGACACCCGGCGTCTTCGCGTCGCCGCGGTCGAAGGGCTCAAAGATGCGCTCTCGCTGTTCCGCCGGAACTCCTGGGCCGTGGTCTCTCACGACGAAGCTGACGACCTCAGAGTCCGCCATCACCTCGACCTCGATCGGTCCGTCGCGTCCGGCGTACTTGACCGCGTTGTCGAGAAGATTCGTCAGCACCTCGTCGATACGCACCGCGTCCAGGTTGGCGCGCGTGGCCGCTGACGGCTGCGGCGTGTTCACGACGATCACATGTCCGAATGTCTGAGCGAACTCGGCCGTCGTGGTCCGCACCATCTCGACAAGGTCGATCTCGCCGCACTCGAGATCGAGCCTTCCGGAGCTGATGCGCGAGACATCCAGGAGCCGGTCGAGCAGGACCCGAAGGCGGTCGGTCGCCTGACGTACGAGAGCGACGTCGCGCCGGACGGCCTCGAGATCGATCTCCGGATGACCCAACCGGCGCTCGGCGAGCTGCAGCCGCGCGAAGACCGTCGCGAGGGGCGTGCGGAGCTCGTGCGCGGCGATCGAGATGAACTCGTCGCGGAGCCGCATCGCCTTCTTGATCATCTCTTGCTGCGCGCTGATATCACGCGCGACCGCCGATGCGCCGACGATCTGGCCCCGCTCGTCGCGGACGGGGGAGATGGTGACCGAAACGGTGATCCGCTTCCCATCCTTGTGCACGCGAACGGTCTGGTAATGGTCGATGCGCTCGCCCCTGCGCAGGCGCTCGAAGATGGGCGGTAGCTCGTCGGAGTGGTCGGGTGGTACGAGGATCGAGATCGGGCGTCCGATCACTTCCTCGGCGCGGTAGCCGTAGATCCGCTCGGCACCGGGGTTCCAGCTGGTGATCGTGCCGTCGAGGGTCTTGCCAATGATCGCGTCGTCCGACGATTCGACGATCGCCGCCAGGTGTTCCGGCGACCAGGGCGGCAGCGCGCGCACTGCCTCGCGCGCTTCTACCTGCATACGGGCGCAAGGTAGCAAGACCGGTGCCTCGGGCGACGAGGCGGCTCGCCGCCCGAGCGGCGTGGACAAAGGCGCAGACCTAATTCAACGGTAGGCCGGATTGCTGTAAGCCGAACCCCGGATCACGCTGGGGTTTGCTCGCGCAACGTTGGAAGGAGCCCTCAGGGTTCGGCTGGGCTACCGCGGCTAGTTATTCTCTCCTTGGTCGTTTCCGTCGCGAACGATGTGGAACGCCGTACGGTTTGCATCTACCCCTGGCGCCGGATTCTCTGGTCGCGTGAAGTCCTCGTAGCGCATCGACGCCGCGATACCTTCGTAAATGCAGTCGGGCGACCCAAAGAGATGGCAGCTCACGGTGAGCACGCCGAACTCGCCATTCGAATACTTCACCCGCAGCTTTGCCACCCCGGGGCGAATGTCCTCCTTGCGGCCGATCGCGTCGCAGCTAAGGACTGGCGGAAAAACGCCCGGCGCCGGCGTCCAGCTGAGCAGTTCCTTGACCGTGAAGGTGCCACTACCGGTGAAGCATCCGCTCGTCGACGTTCCCGGCGTGATCGACCAGGTGCCGCCGCCGGTCACATCGTCCGTACACCGATTCCTCACGTTCGGGAAAGTTCCGGAACCAGCGATCGTGATCTTCGATCCATCCTGAGCGAACGCCGATGCGTGCCCGCCCGGCGAAACGCAGGGCGTAAGTATGTTGACAATGTCCCAGCGGACTTTTCCGCCACCCTCATCGGCCAGAGCTTGAGCAGGGGCACCGAGGGCTCCTGCAACGCCGACAAATGCCGCCACCTTAAGAGCCCGCCTTCGAGTGATTTTTTTCTCTGTCACGTGATCCTCCCCGCGAATTGCGACAAAGTAGGACGGTGTAGTTCGCAGCCTCCTTTCCGCAGCCGAAAGTAGCCCTTTCGAGTACCTCACGAGCCGTTGGACGAGCGCGTCTTACTCCCGTCGAATCGAGAAGTCAA
The DNA here is from genome assembly GCA_005881885.1 of Chloroflexota bacterium. Taxonomy (GTDB): domain Bacteria; phylum Chloroflexota; class Limnocylindria; order P2-11E; family P2-11E; genus 3-1-20CM-2-70-9. The sequence goes on along the minus strand of VBDX01000031.1, from coordinate 2,738 downwards.
TCGCGCGGAGACTTCTGACTAGACCCCACAACCGCCGCACGCCGCCTGGTTTTGGCAGCGGTGCTTTAAACGGATCGTTGACCATCACGCGCTAATTGCAATCTTGCGCAATGGGAGTAGCGTTCCCGCGGTTTCGGCGGCGGGGAGAACGAATGGGGAGAAGAAGATGAGACGCGTGATAGCCGCGTTGGTGGTCGCTGCCGCCATCGTGGTACTCGCACCAACACAGGCATTGGCGGCGGGACAGGTTGTCGCCAACGGCGGCGGGAACGGCACATTCGACATGGCGACCGCGGGATCGCATTTCGGGTTTGCTGTGGTTTTTGGCACGACGGTGACGGGACACTTCGAATGCAACATGGCCGGCAACGCCGCCTTCGACGGGCTCCATCTCATGGCCGTCGAGGGGCCGGTGACCGCAGGCGTGGCGAACGCAGCGGCGGGAACGGCGACGTTCAGCGGCGCTGGGACGCTCCACATGGACGCTCAAAAAATGGACGTGACCTTCTACGTCGTCGTCCGCGAGGGTGGTCCGGGTGTGGGAAAGCTTCAACTAACGGTGACGACTCGGGGTGGCGCGCCGGTCGCAGCGTTCCCGCCCGAGACGGTGATGACCGGCCAAATCAGGGTTCACTAGCGAGTACCGCTAAGGGAGGAAATCATTGATGAAGCGCTTGTCGTGGCGGGTGCGGTCGCGCGAGCATCCAACGGAGACGAGGTGCGCGTCTTTGGGGACCGAGGACAGCGAACACGGAGAGACGCTCTTCGTGTCTCGGAGCCACTCCGGCGGATAGTCTGGCGTGTTCCACGCGCGTCATTAGACGCGGCCATCGTGGGGACGTCGCGTTGGCGTCCCCACGATGGCGTTCGCTGAACGCGGCCGCGACGGCGACGTCCGCGACAGGCGCAACGTTCCAGCACGCGCTCTCATCCCGCTAGACGTGCCGGCGCTTGCAGACCTCCGCCAGAAGCGGCTACACGATTGCCGGCTCACACCCGACCGCGCGCTCCAGACGCTCGAGGAGGCCGAGACCTTCCTCGTCGATCGCGGGATGCTCACGCTCACGCAAGACTCCGCGCTGCCAAGCCTCTTCGCCGCGAGCCACGAGGAGCCGTACAAGAAGGGATCGCCTGGCTTCGGCTCCTGGCCCAAGACTAAGTACGTCTGGGCGTTCCAGCTCACCGAGCGTCCGGGTGTGCTCTCGCTCAAGGTTCATCGTGGCAAGCAGCTCCTCTGCCACCAGGCCGCGATCCGCGCGATCGACCCGCTCGCGCGCGCCGCGCTCGCCGAAGCCGAGGCCGCGGCGGACGATCGTGCGCGTCTCGTGCGGCATCTCAAATCCGCTGGGCCGTCGCAGATCGACGACGTGAAGGCCGAGCTAGGGCTCGAGGCGCCGGCGCTGCGGAAGATCCGCGAACAGCTCGAGTCCGTCGCCGCAGTCGTCTCGCGCGACATCGAGGTTGCCGACGGCAAGGGCGGCCACAAACACACCAGCGAGCTCCGCCGCTGGGATCAGGCGTGGAACAAGCCGTGGCGCGCGACCGAGGAGGCGGCGCTCGCCGAGCTCGCGCTCATCGGGGTGCGTGCCGCGGTGCTCGCGCATCAGGACGAAGTGGGGAAGTGGTTCAGTTGGCCGATCGAGTGGCCCATCATCGCTGATCTCATCACCGCCCGACGATTGATTCGCCCCGGCGCCGGCTGGCTCGCCGCGGCGTAGCATCGCCGCGGACAAAAAGGGGGAGCGCATGAGACGTCTCGTTCTAACGACCCTGCTCAGTGGCGGACTCACAGTCGCGTCCACCGCGATCGCGTTGGCCGACCCGCCCGGTACCAACTTCCCCGAGCAGCCTGGAACACACGTCGCGAACGCCTGCGCCAGCGTGCTCGCGAACCCGGGCAGCGGCACCGGCGGCGCCGCCGGTCAGAACGCCTCGCCGACCGCGCTCGCGATCACCGGCGCGATCGTCGTCGACGCCTGCTTCGGCGGCCCGTAGTCGCGCGCTAGCGAGGGCGCCGGCGTCGCGCCGGCGCCCCAATCCGCGAACACCGTCCGGCGCTTGGGGCCGGAGGTAGGCTGAAGCTCGCGTGAGGAAGGTTCCGCTGCGACAGCGGGTGGCCGCTGCTTCGGTGGTCGCGCTCGTCCTGTTGATCGCCGCGACCGCGGTGCTGACCGGGCAGGAAACCCGCGTGGCCGAGCAGCCACAGCCCGACGCGTCCTTCAACGCGACCCTCGCGGATGGATTCGGCGTCTCACCGATGTCGGCCTTCACGCTCGAGTCGAGCAGCGCGCTCGATCTCGCGACCGTGCGCGCCGCGCTAAGCGCGAAGCCGCAGGTCGCCTTCGATGTCGCCGGGGACGGACGCCGTTTCACCGTGACCCCCGCGCAACCCCTGCGCCCGGACGAGTCCTACGTCTTCACGTTCGCGCTTCGCGGACACGCGTCGGCGTGGACGTTCCATACCCAGCCGCCCCTTCGCATCCTCGGGACCATGCCAACCGACGGCGAGGCCAACGTCCCCGTCACTTCGGCTGTCGAGGTGATGCTGAGTCACCAGGACGTCGGCGACGCGCAGCCGTACTGGACCATCACCCCGGCCGTGCCCGGACGCTTCGAGGTGCACGAGACCGCACTCGTCTTCGTCCCTGGCCAGCTCCTCCCTGGTACGACGTATCGGGTGACACTGCGCAGCGGCCTCGGCGTCCGGGGTGGCGGCCCGGCGCTCGCGAGCGACGTCA
>VBDX01000030.1 GCA_005881885.1 Chloroflexota bacterium | reverse complement strand
GCGCCTCGTAGTCGATCACGTGCGCGGTCGCGCGGTACGTCGCCTCGCCCACCACGATGCCGCCGGGCGGCGCGGCGGTCTGTAGGCGCGCGGCGGTGTTGATGACGTCACCGGCGACCATGGCCTCGCCCTCGCTCGGCCGCGCGCCGAGTACGACGAGCGCCTCGCCCGTATTGACACCCATGCGGACGCGCAAGCCGAGATCGGGATCCGCCGCGTTCATGGCCGCCACGGCTGTCTGGATCGCGAAGGCCGCTCTCACCGCGCGCTCGGCATCATCCTCATGCGCAACGGGTGCGCCGAAGATGGCCATGACCGCGTCCCCGATGAACTTCTCTACGGTGCCACCGAAGCGCTCAAGCTCCCCTCGAAGCTGCGCGTAGTACGGATCGAGCATCCCGCGCACGGCCTCGGGATCGAGCTGCTCCGCCTTCGACGTGAAGCCGACCAGGTCGGCGAAGAAGATCGTGATGACCTTGCGCTCCTCGCCGCGAGGAGCGGCGGAGGCGAGCGCCGTTCCACAGGAATGGCAGAAGCGGGCCTGCTCGGGATTCGTCTGACCGCATGCCGTGCAGGTTTTCACGGGTCTGAGTCTAGAAGCGGTCACGAACGCAACCTCTCAGTACGCCGACCAGGCGAGCGGCCGCCTGCGATCAGTGGGCGATAAATCGGCCATGTTTAGGGCAGTCTTCCGCGAACGATCGAATCTTCGGCACCCAGTAACACATTAGTAGCGTGCGCACGCTCAGCGGTCTGTGACCGTCCGGGACCGTACGCAGGCGGAACGGACACTTAGTTATGTGGCGGCGTGGACTCGCGTGAAGAGCGGCAGTTACTTGAAGTCGCAATTTGCGACCTCAAATATCAACCGGCGCCACCGCTTTTGGAAGCGGCGAGGAGCGCAGGCGCGCGTGGATGTCTGCGCAAGCGAAACGGCCCAATTACGATGCAGGCACACTCAAGGGGAGGCGCACTCGCTGACGCACACCATCACGCTCATTCCGGGTGACGGCACGGGCCCGGAGATCGTCGAGGCCACGCGCCGAGCGATCGAAGCCACCGGGGTCAAGATCGAATGGGATGTCCACGAGATCGGCATGTCCGCGATGGCCAAGTACGGCACGCCCTTCCCCAATGACGCGCTCGAGTCGGTGCGCCGGAACCGCGTCGCGCTGAAGGGCCCGCTGACGACCGAGCTCGGCACGGGGTTTCGCTCGGTGAACGTCGCCCTGCGCAAGGAGTTCGACCTTTACGCGAACCTTCGCCCGGCGAAGACCTACCCGGGCGTGCCGTCACCGCGCGGGGACATCGACCTCGTGGTCGTGCGCGAGAACATCGAGGACCTCTACGCCGGGATCGAGTTCGACGTCGACTCGCCTGAGGAACGCGAGGTCCAGGAGACGATCGAGCGGCTCGCGAAGACCAAGATCCGCGAGCACTCCGCGCTCGCGATCAAAGCGATCAGCGTGTTCGGCTCGCGGCGGATCGTGAAGTTCGCGTTCGACTACGCGCGGGCGAACCGCCGCAAGAAGGTCACCGCCGTGCACAAGGCGAACATCATGAAATTCGCCGACGGTCTCTTCCTGCGGGTCGCCGGCGAGGTCGCGAAGGATTACCCCGAGATCGCGTTCGAAGACCGGATCGTTGACAACATGTGCATGCAGCTCGTCATAAAGCCCGACCTGTACGACGTGCTGGTGCTCCCCAACCTCTACGGCGACATCGTGAGCGACCTCGTCGCGGGCCTGGCGGGCGGGCTCGGCGTCGCCCCTGGCGCGAACATCGGCGAGAACGGCGTCGCCATATTCGAGGCGATTCACGGGAGCGCGCCGAAGTACGCCGGGCAGAACAAGGTGAACCCCATGGCGCTCATGCTCGCCGGAGTCCTCATGCTGCGGCACATCGGCGAGCGCGAGGCCGGCGATCGCCTCGAGCGCGCGATCGCGTCGGTAGTGGCCGAGGGAAAGGAGGTCACGTATGACCTCAAGGCGAACCGCGACGATCCGACGGCGGTGGGGACGAGGGAGTTCGCGGACGCGGTGATCAGGAGGATGCGGAACTGATGCCAATAGTCGATCCGAACAACCCCAAGCGATTCCTTTTCTCGACGAGCACGCGATACGAATTCCAGTTCGGCTACTCGCGTGCGGTGCGGCACGGGAACGTCGTGCGCGTTGCCGGCACCGCGGGGCTCGGCCCGGACGATGAGGTCGTCTCGGACGACGTCGTCGATCAGATGCGGGCCGCGATCGAGCGGATGCAGGAAGCCCTCAAGGATCTGGGCTGCTCTCTTAACGACGTGATCATGACCCGCGTCTATGTGAAGAACGTGCACGATCTCGATCATGTCGCCGTGGTGCACGGCGAATTCTTCCGGGATATCCGTCCGGCGACGACCATCGTGAGGATCGTCGACTTCCTCGATCCGAAGATCCTCGTGGAAATCGAGGCTGAGGCGGTGTACGGCGGAGCCGACGTCAAGCGATGAAACAGGTCAGGGTCGTCGTCACCGGTGCGACCGGGCAGGTCGCCTACGCGCTGCTCCCGCGGATCGCCGCCGGCGAGATGTTCGGACCCGAGACGGAGATCGATCTGCGGCTCTCCGACATCCCGCAGGTGATCGACAAGGCCAAGGGTGTGCTCATGGAGCTCGAGGACTGTGCGTTCCCGCTGCTCTCAAGCCTGAGCGCGAGCGCGGACCGGGCGGAGACACACAACCGCGCGGACTGGGTGCTGCTCGTCGGTTCCGTGCCCCGCGGCCCCGGGATGGAACGGGGAGACCTCATCCGGAAGAACGGTCCGATCTTCGTCGAAGAAGGAAGGGCGCTACAGCGATATGCGTCCTCGTCCGTGCACATCGTCGTGGTCGGAAATCCATGCAACACCAACTGCCTGATCGCGCGCGCGAACGCGCAGACAGTCCCAGACGACCGCTGGAGCGCGATGACCCGTCTCGACCACAACCGCGCGCGCTCGCTGCTGGCTGCGAAGGCCGGCACGCGCGTTACCGAGGTAAAGAAGCTCGCGATCTGGGGCAACCACTCGGCGACGCTCTATCCCGACTTCACGAACGCCGAGGTGAACGGCAGACCCGCGGACCAGGCCGTCGACCGCAAGTGGCTCGAAACAGAGTTCATCCCGCAGGTGCAACAGCGCGGCGCGGCGGTGATCGCGGCGCGCGGCGCGTCAAGCGCGTTCTCGGCGGCGCAGGCACTGATCGATCACGTGCGCTCGCTCATCACCCCGACGCCGAAGGGCGACTGCTTCAGCGCCGCGGTCGTGAGCGACGGCAGCTACGGCGTCCCGAAGGGTCTCGTCAGCTCGTTTCCGCTCCACTCCAGGGGCGACGGAGGCTGGCAGATCGTCCCGAACGTGCCGCTCGACGACTTCGCGAAGGCCAAGATCGCGGCGACCATCGCCGAGCTCGAGAAGGAACGCGATCTCGTAAAGGATTTGCTTACCTAGCGAAGGGCGTGTCTCGTCCTGACCGACGAACCTCGGTCAATCTTCGGGAGCCTGGGTAAGGCTACCCGCGCGCGTTGCTATCGCGCGAACCTGCCTCAATGGTGATCGCCAGTGGATCCGCTCGCATCCCTCGTCGTCGCATCGCTGCGCCAGGGCGATGCGCCGATCGACGTGCGCGAGAGGCTGGTCAACACACTGAGAGACGCAGCGCCTCTGCCCGCGTTCGTCTTTGCGACCTGCCATCGCGTCGAGATCTACGCCGTTGTGGAACCGAAGCTCGATGATGAGGCGATCCTGGCGCGCCTCCGTGTGGCCAAAGGGACGGCCGGCCTGCGGCTGTTTCGGGGAGAGGCAGCGGCGCGACACCTCTTCCGCGTCGCCACCGGACTCGACTCGCTGATCCAGGGCGAAAGCCAGGTGGTCGGTCAGCTTCGCCGCACGATCGATGCCGCGAGCGCCGAACCGCTCCTCGACGCCACCGTCCGGCGTGCACTCAACGTGTCGCGGGAGGTCCGCGCGAGGACCGTCCTCGGAAAGGTCACGCGCTCGCTCGGCTCGCTCGCCGTCGACGAGGCGCTGCGGCACCTCGAGCGGCCCCGAGAAGCGACCGTGCTCGTGGTCGGCGCGGGCGAGATGGGCAAGCTCGCGTCGCGGGCGCTCCAGCGTCGGATCAAGTCGTTGCTCATCGCCAATCGTGGCGCGGCGCGCGCGGTCGATCTCGCGCGCGACCTAGCCGCCGAGACCGTGAGCCTCGACGAGATCGAGACCGCTCTCGCCCGCGCGGACGCGGTGATCTCGGCGGCGGACACACGCGGCGCGGTGCTCGATGTCCCTCGCCTGGAGCGGCGGCTCGCCGCGGGGCCGCTCGTACTCATCGATCTTGCGATGCCCCGAAGCGTGGCGCCGGACGCGCGGAGCCTCGATGGCCTGGTCTATCGGAGCGCCGACGATCTCCGCGACACGACCGCCCTCCCACCGGACGCGATCGCTCACGCGGAACAGTTCTGCGCGGCCGCCGCGCGGCAGTTCGCCACCGAGTGGCTGGCTCGCATGGCGACGCCCGTCATCCAGGAGATGCACGCCCGGGCCGACGAACATCGGCGCCACCAGCTCGCCCGCGCCATGTCCAAGCTGGGGCACCTCGGCGCGCGGGACCGAGAGGTGGTGCAGGCACTGGCGTGGTCCCTCACCAACACGCTGCTGCACGAGCCGACGATCGCGCTGCGCGCGGTGCCCGGGCGCGCCGCAGCGGCGCGGGAGCTCTTCGGACTCGAGGAGCGGTCCCGATGATCCGCGTGGGAACGCGCGGCAGCGCCCTCGCGCTTGCGCAGGCTCGCCTCGTCGCGTCGCGCATCGGTGATAATGCGGAGCTCGTCGTCATATCCACCGCGGGCGACAAGAGCGCGCGACCGATCCGCGAGCTCGGCGATGGTGCGTTCGTGGCGGCCCTCGAGGATGCGCTGCGCCGTGGCGAGGTCGACGTCGCCGTCCACTCGCTGAAGGATGTCCCGACGGCGGAGACCGGCGACCTCGTCATCGCGGCCATTCCGGTCCGCGAAGATCCGCGCGACGTGCTTGTCACCTCCACCCGGGCAGGGCTCGCCTCGCTGCCGCACGGCGCGCTCGTAGGGACGTCGAGTCCGCGGCGAGCCGCTTTTTTACGGTCGGCCCGCCCAGATGTAGTCGTCGCTGAGATCCGCGGGAACGTCGAAACGCGGCTGCGAAAGGTCCAGGCCGGCGAATTCGATGCGACGATCCTCGCGCTCGCCGGCCTGCGTCGCCTCGGGCTTCCGTTCGCCGATGACGAAGTGCTTCCGACCAGCGTAATGCTTCCCGCGCCCGGCCAGGGCGCGCTGGCGATCCAGTGCCGGACAGACGCACATACCCTTCGCGGGCGGCTCGCCGCGCTCGACGATCGCGCGACGCGCGTCGGCGTGACCGCCGAGCGCGCCCTCCTGCGATCACTCGGCGCGAGCTGCGAGCTCGCGCTCGGGGCGCTCGCCAGCATCGAGGGCGATCTCATCACGCTCGACGCCGCGCTCGCCGCCGACGGAGGCATCGCTCGCTTCCGCGGAGCGGACCGCGATCCGTTGGAGCTCGCGCATCGCGCGGCGGACGAACTCGGGTTGGTGACGCGTGCGCGCTGACCACGAGGCGCGCTCGGTCGTGCTCACGCGCGACGACCCCGATCTTGCCGCTCTTCTGATGGCGCGCGGGTTCAGCGTCGTCACGCTGCCCTGCGTGCGTCTCGAGCCGGTGGATCGCGCTGCGTTGCGCGCCGTCCTCGTGACGCTCGCAGCGCGCGACGTGCTCGTACTCACGAGCCCGGCCGGAGTGGACGCGGTCGCGGACGCGATCGACCTTCGCGCGGTGCCGTGCCCGATCGCGGTCGTCGGCCGCGCCACAGCGAAGCGCCTTCACGCGCACGGTCGCGCCGCCGACCACATCGCGAGCGCCCCCAACGGCGCGACGCTGGCGCGCGAGCTTCCGCTGCCAGGCGGTGAGGTCGTCCTCGCGCGCTCCGACCGTGCGCTCGGCGATCTTCCCAAGACGCTTCGCGCGCGTGGCGCTCGAGTGCGCGAGGTGATCGCCTATCACACGCGGCCCGAGCCGCAGGGAGACGTGTCCGCCGCGCGGCAGGTTCTCGAAGCCCTTGGCACGGCGGTCGTCGTGACCTCGCCCAGCGCGCTCGAAGGTTTGGTCGCAGCGGTCGGCGCCGATCACCTGCGGCGCGGAGCGCTCGTCGCGATCGGCCCGACCACCGCGCGAGCGGTCGAGGCTTTGCTCCACGTGGCGCCGCGCGTCGCGGACGAGCCGACCGCGGAGGCGATCGTCGAAGCGCTTGCCGAGGAGGACCGTGTTGCTCACCGCTGAACGAGCGACGACTCGCTTCCGTCGTTTTCACCGCTTGCGGCGGACCGCCGCGCTCCGCGGCCTCTTCCGCGAGACGCGCCTCGATCCCGCGAGACTCGTACTGCCGGTCTTCATCGACGCGAACGCCGATGTGCCTGTGCCGATCGCATCGCTCCCCG
>VBDX01000229.1 GCA_005881885.1 Chloroflexota bacterium | reverse complement strand
CATGAACGTGGTGCTCGTGACGATCCCCTCGCGGTGGGCGCGAATGATGCCGCGGTCGACACCCGCGGATCGACCGAAGTCGTCCGCGTTCACGATCAGCCGCTTCACGAACTCCGGGGGTCTGTCGCTCCGCGCCCAGGGGCCCCTCCCCCTGCCCCCGAGGACCCCCCAGCCGGGGTGGCCTCGATGACCGCCCGAACGTCCCACCCGGATGACTCGAGGCGCCGCCGCGCCTCATCCTCGTCGACGCCGGTTTCCTCGCGCACGATGCGGATCGCGCGCTCCCGTAGCTTGTTGCTCGCCGGGCGCATGTCGATCATGAGATCGCCTTTGGTCCGCCCGAGCTTCACCATCGCAGCGGTCGAGAGCATGTTCAGCGCGAGCTTCGTGGCGGTGCCTGCCTTGAGCCGACTCGAGCCCGCGAGGATCTCGGGTCCGACGCGAAGGACGATGGGGACCTCTGCCTCAGAGGCCCACGAGCACGTCGCCTTTCCGGACCACCTCGCGGGTATCGCGCGCGCCGGCGTCCGCGTCATCTTCCGCGCCCTCGACCGCGCGACGCAGCGCTCGGTCGCCGCCTGCGATGATCCCGTGCACGAGCAGAGGCTCGACGCCGAAGGTTGGTGGCGCCTCGCTCGCATCGAGGACGCCGAGGCGTCCGCTCGTTCCCGCGCCGACGTAGCGGAGCCGTCCGCCCGCCGACAACGACGCCACGATCAGATCGACGGCCTTTTCGATCTCGGGAATGGCCCCGCGCACGGAGCGCGCGACCGTCGCGTCCTCGTCGTTCATGAGCTCGAGCAGCTCACGCGTCGAGAGTGCCGAGAGCTGCTTTGCCCGAGGGTTCCTCGCCTCGGTAATCGCTTCGCTCATACGAGCGGCGCTCGTGCCCCCGGCGGACTGCGGTCCGCCGCGCTGCCCTCGCTTGCTTGTTGGCCGCTCGTTCACGATCCGCCCCAGGCGAGCCGCATCGCGAGCCGCGCCGCGCCCATCGCCGGCTCTTCACGGACCGGTTCGACTGTCGCGCGAGGCAGCATCGCCAGAAGCTCGCCGCGCACCGCACGTTCGAGTGACGGCAGCGACTCGAAAGCCCCGCCCGCGAGGTAGATGGGTCCGTCGTCCAGCCGCAGCGCCGTGGCGACGACCGATGCCGCGCGCGCCAGCGCGTGTGCGCCGCGCTGCACGATCGACACGGCGATCGCGTCACCTTCGGCCGCGGCACGCGCGACCTCGCGTACCGCCGCGAGCACCGCCGGAGCGGGATGAGGGCGCCCGTAGAGCTGGGGGATCACGTCCATGAACGCACTCGCTCCGAGCTCCCGCAGAAGGTGTGCGGTGATCGCTGTCGCGGCGCCCCGTCCATCGGTGTGGTGCGCGGATGCGCGCAGGCCTTCGAGGCCGATCCACACCGCGGAGCCTTCATCGCCGATGAGGTGGCCCCAGCCGCCGGCCCGACGCTCCTCGCCCGCGAGGTTACGGCCGAAGGCGATCGAACCCGTGCCGGAGATCAGGACGACCCCGCATCCCGCCGGGTTCCCGGCATAGAGCGCCGCGATCGCATCGTGCGTCACCTCGATCTGTACCTCCGGACCGACGAGCCGAACGAGGATCGCGCGGCCCTTCTCGCGATCCGCCGGCCGATCGCCGCCGGAGCAGGAGAGCACGATCGCTTGCGGCACCGCGCTCCCGAGCGACTCGGCGAGAGCCGCGCCGATCGAACCCTGAGGGTCCGGTGACGACAGGAGGTTGGCCCCGCCGCCCGCGCCACGGCCGATCACGGCGCCGGTGCGGTCCACCGCGAAGGCGCGCGTCTTCGAGCCGCCGGCATCGATCCCCACGACGATCGGACTCGCCATCAGGGCTGGTGGATCGCTCCGCCCGATACGGCGCGCGACGCGCCGGTCGCGCTGGGCAGCGTGTTCGGAAGGCCGCGCAGGCGGTACGCGCCCAGGATCGCGAACGCCACCGCCTCTCGCGCGTCC
>VBDX01000029.1 GCA_005881885.1 Chloroflexota bacterium | reverse complement strand
GCCCATCAGCGAGCGATCGCCCGCGAGCCGGAGGATGAACACGAGCACGATCGGCAGGAGCAGGCCGTTCACGTTCTGCGACACGAGGATGAGTGGGATGAGCGGCACGCTCGGCGAGAGCACGACGATCGCCCCGATGACGAGCAGCAGCGTGAAGAGACCCATGAAGACCGGTGCCTCGCGGAAGTCCTTGCTGATGCCCGACTCCCACCCGAACGCCTCGCAGATCGCGTAGCTCGTCGATAGCGGCATGACCGTCGCCGCGAGGAGCGACGCGCCGAAGAGTCCCACGCCGAAGAGCAGGGTCGCCTGACCGCCGGCGAGCGGCCCCAGCGCCTGCGCCGCATCGGACGCCGAAGTCACGAGGATGTGCGCGGGGAACAGCACCGCCCCGGCGACCACCACGATGAAGAAACCGTTGATGCCGGTGAGCAACGCGCCCAGGTACACGTCCACGCGCGCGAAGCGGTAGAGCTCGCGGTCGATGCCTTTATCCACTATCGAGGCCTGGATATAGAACTGCATGTACGGCGTGATCGTCGTGCCGACGAGCGCGAGGGCCGCGATGAGCGCGGCCTGACCCGGCGAGAGCGTCGGCACGGCGAGGCCGTGCAGGACCGCATCCCAGTCCGGCCGGACGATGAACGCGCTCGCCGGATAGGCGACGAACGCGAGGAGCAGCACGAAGAGCGCGCGCTCGACCACGCGGTAGCTGAAGAAGACGACCAACGCCCAGATCGCGATCGCGGCCGCGGGGACGGAGACGATCCGCTCCACGCCGAGGAGCTCGAGGCTCGCCGCGACGCCCGCGAACTCCGCAACGACGTTCGATCCGTTCGCGATGAGGAGTGCGACCATCGCGACGATCGTCCAGCGCACGCCGAACCGCTCGCGGATGAGGTCCGATAGTCCCTTGCCGGTGACCGCACCCATGCGCGCGCACATCTCCTGGATGACGACCAGGCCCGCGGTCGAGAGCAGCAGGAGCCAGAGCAGTGCGTACCCGTAATGGGCGCCGACCGCCGTGTACGTGGTGACGCCGCCGGCGTCGTTGCCGGCGAAGCCGGTGATGATCCCCGGCCCCATCACTGCGAGGAAACCGAGGACGGCGGTGCGGCGGAAGCGCGCGCGCCGGCGGACCGCGGAGGCGGTCCTGATCACCGAGCGATCGACCTAAGGGACCTCTTCTTCCAGCCACGGGGGAGCATGAGCTCGACGACGTCGTCGATGGTCACGGTGCCCAGGAGCTTGCCACGGGCGTTCACGACCGGGAGCGCGAGCAGGTCGTACTTGGCGATGAGCGCGGCGACTTCCTCCTTCGGCGTCTCCGCGTCGATCTTCAGCACGTGGGGATCCATGATCTCGGTGACCTTCGTCTCGGGCGCCGCGACGACGAGGTCGCGCAGCGAGAGCACGCCTTCAAGCTTCCCGTCACCGTCCACGACGTAGAGGTAGTAGGTGAGCTCGGGGTCGGGCTTCTTCTCTCGCAGCTCGTCGATCGCCTGAGCCGCGGTGAGGCCGCCCGGCAGCGCGATGAGGTCCTTGGTCATGATCCCGCCTGCGGAGTCCTCGTGGTACGTGAGCAGCTCCTCGACGTCCTCGGCCTCTTCTTTTTCCATGAGCTCGACGAGCTCTTCGCGCCGCTCCTCGGGGAGGTCCTGCAGGAGGTCCGCGGCCTCGTCGGGGTCCATCTCCTCGAGGATGTCGGCGGCACGCTCCTCGGGCAGGTCGCTGACGATCGCGGCCTGCATCTCCGGCTCGACCTCGGCCATGGTCTCGGCCGCTGTCTCGAGGTCCAGCTGCTGGAAGACCGCGACCCGCTCGTCCGCGGTCATCTCTTCGACGATGTCCGCGATGTCCGCGGGATGGAGCAGCGCAAGCTTCCCGTGCGGGACCGTTAGGCGCACCGGCGCTCCGGTCGTCTCGAGACGCTCGACGAGGTGCCAGGGGATGATCCCGCGCGGCAGCCGGCGCCCTGCGAGCCCGGCCACGCGCTCGGCCACGCTCTCCGCACCGACCCTCCGCAGAAGGCCGCGCAGGCCCACGTCCGCGCCGACGAGGCGTAGCTGGCCCTCGTGCTCCGCCAGCTGCAGGTCGTTCACACGTACGACCTTGGCGCCGTGGGTGTCGACGATCTGCTTGTCGAGGAGGTCGCGAGCGAGACGGAGCGCCTCGGGCGGAAGGTTCGCGTCGGCGGTGTTTTCGAGGCGGGCGCGGAGGCGGAAGTGTCCGATCTCTTGCGCGAGGTCGGCCCAGCGCACGACCTTCTCACCGTTCGGCGTGGCAAGGATCGCCCACTGCGCGGCCGGGAACTGCCCCTGCGGGACGACCGCGATGTCCGCGAGCTTACCCACCTCGTTGCCGTTCGGCTCGATGACCCTGCGGTGCTGTATCTCCGACAGGTACGGCATCGGGCGAAAGCGTACTCGGCGGCGATTCGAAGGGGCAGAGGAAGGGCCAAGGGATAGGCGCCCGGGGCGCGAAGCGACACGCGGAGCGGAGCGCGAAGCGATGACCCTTAGACCGCTACAATTCGTACATCCCAGAGCGCCCAGCCGGGCGTACCCTCATGCGCTGGAGGAAGATCCGTGCCACCGACAAGCGAAGCCAGCCTTCGCGCGCGCGCTCTCGCCGACCAGGCCATCGTGGCCGCCCTCGAGGCGGACTGGCCGCGCGCCGCGGAGCTGAACCAGAAGATCGTCGAGGCCTCACCGGACGACGTCGAAGGGCGCAATCGACTGGGTCGCGTCTACATCGAGCTGGGCAGGCTCGAGGAGGCCAAAGCCGCCTTCGCCGAGGTCCTCAGGATCGAGCCCCATAACTCGATCGCCCTGCGCAACCAGGGCCGCGTGGCCGCCCTCCTCGAGCACAAGGGCAAGCCGAATCCGACCACCACCAAGACGCAGCCTCGGCTCTTCATAGAGGATATGGGGAAGACCGGGATCCTCCGCATCATCAACCCAGCGCCAACGCACGTGCTCGCCAAATACAGCCCGGGGGCCGAGTGCGAGCTTCGCGAGCAGGAGGGCCTTCTCGCCGTGCACGCGCGCGACGGAGAGCTCGTCGGGTTCCTCGAGCCAAAGGTCGGCCGACGCCTGATAGATCTCCTCCGGACCGGAAACCAGTACGTGGCAGCACTCGTGAGCACCGACCCACAGAACCCCCGGATCGCGATCCGGGAGATCTTCTCAAGCGCTGAGAACGCGAGCCGTATCTCCTTCCCCGGCCACCACCGTCCCGCCGAGACGAAGGAGCGCGCCTACGTGCGCGGCACATTCTTCCGGTACGGCGGCGCAGACGAGGAAGGCGAGGTCGAGGAAGTGGAGGAGGCCGAGGAGCCGACCGGCGAGGAGGTCCTCGAAGAGGCGGAGTCCACCGACGAGCCGCTCGCTGTGGAGACCGAGGACGACGACGATACGGAGGACGAAGCCGAGGAGTGAGGAGTCGAGGGGGCTTCCGTCGAGGGGCTCCGCCCCCCGTCCCCCGGCTGCTCCCGCTTTTCCTAGCCATCGCGTTCGCCGCGTCCTGCACGGAGGCGGTCCCGCCGAAGCCGTCGCCTTCGCGTGACGTCGACGCCGCGCCCAAGCTTGCCCGCGACGCGAGCGCGATCCTTCTGCAATTCTCCGCCTACGACTACGGGCTCGCCGGCGCGCTCGGCGGAGAAAAGACCCGCCTTGTGGCGCCGGTCCGCTACGGCACGATCGTCCGTGCGTCGGCGAAGTCGATCTCCGCGTTCACCAGCAACGTCCTCGCCGCGACCCTCGATCGGTCGGGGCCCATCAGGGAGAGGCTCGTGCCGCTCGCCGACGGTCTCGCCGATCTCGCGAAGGACGCCGGGGCTTACGCCGACGGCGGCGATCCGGCGACGTTCGCCCGGGTCATCTCCGGCGTGACCGCCGGCTGGGAGCGACTGCGTGACCTGTCGGCGGTGGTCGCGAAAGACGACGCGCTCCAGAACACGATCGCACGCGGTACGTCTTTCGTCGTGACCCCGAAGTCGGCGACGCGCGCGACCGTGACCGCCGGTCCATACGCGAGCCTCACCGATGCGTCGCAAGCGCTGCGCGCGATGGGCTCGCCCCTGAACGCCACGGTAACCCAGGCTTCCCCCTTCGTCGTCCGCCTCGGCCCCTACGTCGACCGGCCTGCGGCGGACACGGCGTCTGCCGAGCTGGCCAAGCAGGGCGTCACCTCGGTCGTCACCGACGCGGAGTCCTACACGTTCACGAGGAGCGGCCCGGTCCCGGACGCCGAACTCTGGCGCGAGCCGTCGCGCGTGCAGGAGATACGCGGCACATCGCGCAAGCTCGCGGTGAGCGGCGACGGGTCGTGGCTCGTCGCCGGCGGCGACGACGGCTATGCGGCCCTCTTCGACCCGTCGGGCGCGCTTCGCGCGCTTCCTCAGTCGTACGCTGGAATGAGTGTTCTGGCCTTCGCCGACGACGCGCGCTTCTTCGCCGCCGGTGGACAAGTGGTGAATTTCCTCGCGGTGCCATCAGGCCAGGTCGTTGGCTCTGGCATGCGCTTCACCGGAGCGGCCACGCAGATCATGTTCGTGCCGACGACCCGCGCCTTCGTCGCCGCATCGCGGGGGCCGACCGGTGACGCGGCGGGCGGTCCGGGGCTTATCGGGGGCCGCGCCCCTGACGGCGCGCCGCTTGGCGGTCCGTTTCCGATCCTGACCCCCGCGGCGGGCGCGCAGATCGCGTCGAGCGACGCGGGCGACGTGTACATCGGGACGACGAGCGGTGGTGCCTACGACATCGAAGTCCTCCGCCCGGGTAGGGACGCTGACCCCCGGCCCGTGGCGCGGATCACCGGGGTAGGGCGCGCGCTGGCGGTCGATCGCGCGGCGAAGCTTGCGGCAGTCATCACCGATCGGGGCACCTTCCGCTTCGCGCTCGCCGATCCAAAGTCCCTAGTGCGCATCGCCGGCGCGGTACGGGACATCGCTTTCGCGCCCGACGGGACGCTTTACGTCATGGACCAGGCCTCACTCGCCGCGATCGGCGCTGACGGCGCGGTGAAGTGGACCGCTCCGCTCGTGGATGGCCGGCGGCTCGTCGCGGCGAGACGCGCGGTGGTGCTCGACGGCGGCGATCGGCTCCTCGCCTTCGCGCCGACGGATGGCGCGGCCGACGAGCTTGGCGCGGGCGGGACGATCACCGACATGACCATGTCGCGCGACGGTCGCGTGATCGGGGCCATCGTGGACACCAGGAGGGCCGTACTCTTCACGTTGCCTTGAGCCAACCAGAGCGCGTCCGCTCCATGGTCCCGCTCGAGACGCTTCCTCTTCCACGTCCGCTCGATCGCCTCGGCGCCGCTTTCCCGGCGACGCTCGCCGAGGTCTATGCGAACGCGTACTCCCCACGCCGCGGCGTGGTCCTCGATCCGCTCGCACATCCGTGGTCGGCGGCCGATGCCGCCGAGCGCGTTGACCGTCGCGGGGTCGCTCGCTCGCGTGAGCCGCTCGGCGAATGGGCGCGGCACGTGATTGCAGAGGCGCCCGCCGCGGACGAGATCCTCGCGGCGCTCGATCGCATCGGCGAGAGCGTGCTCGTTGGCACACCACACCGGGTCGCGATGCGCGAGCTCTACGGATCGACGTGCGCGACGTGCCGCGGGCCGGTGATCGTCGAGGCGTTCCTCTGGGAACGCGATGCCACCGCGCCGACCAAAAAGGCGTTCCGCTGCGGCATCTGCGCGCGCGAGGGGCGCGCGCTGCTCATCGAAGCGACGAGCGATGACGACGCCGTCGCCAGCCAGCGGCTCGAGCCGCGCGGGATGGCCTACTGGCAGCTCGTCGAGCGTTTCGGTCCCGATCCCGCGGCGCAGGCCCTTGGGGAGAGCGTCGCCGCGCTCTACACACCCCGCAATCTCACGGCGTTCGTCGCCACGCTGCGCGCTATCGAGACCACAGTCGAGGGGGGTAGAACTTCCCTCGGACCCCCCACCAGAGACTTCCTCAAGCTCTGCGCGCTCGAGGTGCTGGTCTCCGGTAGTCGCCTCAACGCCCTCGCCGGACACGGCGCGCCACTTCGCATCGAAAAGGGCCGCGCGCGCCGACCGCACGCCTCGCAGTCACGCGAAGTCAACGTCTGGCTCGAGTTCGAGCGGACTGTCCGCGAGCTCGTCGCGTGGCTCCAGTCGCAGGGGGCTTTGCCCCCCGCGGCCCCCCGGCGGGTGTTGGACCTCGATCCCGGTGACGCCGACCTCGTCCTCTTTCAGGCGCCGGTCGAGGACCGCCTGGGTGGCTGGAGCGCTGTCGCGGGCGTCGTGCTACTTGGGGGCCGGGGGGCGAAGCCCCCCGATTCTGGCGAGGGCCGGGTCGTCGCGCGCGAACGACTGCTACGAGCGGTGCGCGCCGCCCTCGTCGACGGCTACAGGGGCTCACGACCTGAAGCACCTGCGGTGGTCTATGTGCCGCACGCCGATCTTTCGAGTGTCGCCGCGGTTGCGCTCGGCGCGGCCGGTGCCGGATACCGCCTGCGCGGGATCACGTACCAGCGCGACGCGCTCGCCACGGCCGCGGCCGGCGGCTCGGGCGCGGCCGCGATCTGCGACTTCGATCGCGACGTTCCGCTCCTCCGAGACCACGGGGTCGCCGACGCGGTCGCCATTGAAGACGCGATGCGCGCCGGCGTGCGCGACGCGATAAGCGCCCGCGGCGAGCCGGTGGCGACTGACCGCGCGGGCGTCGCCGCTCTCGAGTCCCTGGCCGCGCGGAAGCTGCTCGCTTCCCTCACGCTCTCACGCGCAGGCGGCGTCTCGGAGCTCGAGGTCTTTCTCGATCACTTCCGCTCGGCGCTCGCGGATGCGCGGCGGTCCGGCATCGTGACGGTCTCGCTCGACGGTCCGTCTGCGGAGCACGCGCCGGACACCACCCTCTACACGCTCGCGTCGCCCGCTGAGACGACGCCGCTCGACGACCGGCTGGAATGGGGAGTCTGGGGACTCCTCTCGTCGTCCCGCGAGATCGACACGCGCACGCTCGTGCGCCGCGCCTATGGCCTCTTCCGCGACATCGAGACGCCGGATCGCGAGATGGTCGAGCGAAGCCTCGCCGCGTACGGGCGGCAGGGCGACGACGGACGCTGGCGTCTGCGCGAGGAGGACGGGCTCGTGCGCCGGCAGGCCGACGGCACCGTGCTCGCCGATCTCATGACCGACGCCGAGCGTGCGATCCCGGTTTCGCGCGCGTCGCGGGTCTCGACCGACGCGCTGAATTACGTCGACTGCGTCTGGTACGACCGCAGCCGCATGGTCTTCGTATGGCAGCTCGAGTGGACGGCGCGGATGCATCGGAGCCTCGTCGCCCTCGGCGAGGCCATACCCGATGAGGATCGTGTGTTCCGTTTTCTCGCCATCGCCGACGAGCGCCGGCCGCTCGCCGAGTTCAAGCTCCGCCGGTCGCCGGCCCTCGCCGACCTCGTTCGACGGCGGGGCTGGCGATTCGTAAAGTGGGCTCCATTACGGAGGTGGGCCACAAAACCGGACGTGGCGCTGGACTTGCTCGAACCGGTCCTAGGCCTTTCTCCCGAGGTGGAACAAATGGGCCATCAGCTAGCGTTCAAGTTTTAGAGGTGTAGGAAATGGCCAAACCGCAAGTCGTAAGCGATCAGAACTTCGAGGCCGAGGTCATCAAATCGGATACCCCGGTGCTGGTCGACTTCTGGGCGGTCTGGTGCGGCCCGTGCCGCATGGTCGCTCCGGTGCTGGAAGAGATCGCGAGCGAGCAGGGCGACAAGGTCAAGATTGCCAAGCTCGATGTCGACGCCAACCCGATCACCGCCGGCCGCTTCGGCGTCCGGGCGATCCCCACGATGATCCTGTTCAAGAACGGCCGCGAGGCGCAGCGCGTAGTGGGATACGTGCCGAAGGACAAGCTGCTCCTGCAGATCCAGCCGCATTTTGTGGTAGCGGCACCTGAGAAGACCACGAGCCCGACCCCGACGATGCAAAAGCCCACGACCCCAACGACGCCCACGGACACGACCACGAC
>VBDX01000228.1 GCA_005881885.1 Chloroflexota bacterium | reverse complement strand
CACCTGGTTCACCCGTCCGAATCGGCCGGTGGGCCAGGTCATGGAGGTCCAGTCGGTCAGCGGGAGCACGGTGAGCTTCAGCACGCCCTTCCACATCGATTTCCTGACAGCGTTCGCGGCGCAGCTGGTGCGCTTCTCCGACCAGGACAACGGCCCGGTGGTCCCCTCGGTGAAATACGCCGGGGTCGAGGACCTCTACCTCTTTGGTGGCAGCGGCGGCCAGGGCAACATCTGGCTCGCCAACGCCGCCTACAGCTGGATCAAGAACATCGAGTCGGACTTCCAGGACGGGCCCTCGGTGGCCATCGACGCGAGCTTCCGCTCCATCCTGCGCGACTCCTACGTCCACACCACCCAGACGCCGTACCCCGGCGGCGGCGGCTACGGCATCTCGTTCTCGTACTACTCGGCGGACAACCTCGTCGAGAACAACATCGTCTGGAACATGAACAAGGTCATGGTGATGCGCGCCTCGGGCGGCGGCAACGTCATCGGCTACAACTACATGGAAGACGGCTGGATCGGCAACTACACCGGCTGGGTCGAGACCGGGCTCAACGCCTCGCACATGACCACCCCGCACTACGAGCTCTTCGAGGGCAACCAGTCCTTCAACTTCGACGGCGACAACACCTGGGGCAACGCCGTCTACATCACCGTCTTCCGCAACAACCTTACCGGCAAGCGCCGCTCCATCGCTCCCTTGGTGCTCACCGACCAGGACAACCGCCGGGCCATCGGGCTCATGGAAGGGCACTGGTGGTACAGCTTCGTGGGAAACGTGCTGGGGACGCCGGACGAGGATCCGCTGACGTCACTCGGCGAGGTCTACGACGCGTCGTTTCCATGGACAGCGACCGGCATCTGGCGCCTCGGGTACAACCCCGAGAACTGGAACGCCGCGGCCGATCCCAAGGTTCTCTCGACCGTGATCCGCGAGGGCAACTTCGACTACGCCACCAACCTCGTGCACTGGTCCAGCGCGGCGCAGACGATCCCGGCCTCGCTCTATCTGAGCGGCAAGCCGGCCTTCTTCGGCAGCAACCCCTGGCCGTGGGTCGACCCGACCGGCGCGACCAAAGTGTCCACCCTCCCCGCACGCGCCCGCTTCGACGCGATGCCGGAGCATTAGCGAGATCACCCCGGGACGATCTCGGCCGGCGCTCACATATTCGGGTGCGGTAGGCGACGGGGGAAGAGCGGACCCCCGAGAGGGGACGGAACGGTCTGGCCGGCGAGCTCGGTCGCCTTCTGCGGGGTCTCGCGCGAGACCACCCACGCCCTGAGCGGGGCCATGAGCCCGAGCGCAACGCCGAAGACGATCATCGTTCGGTTGTAGGTGAGCCCGAGGTCGAGCGAGGAAAACACGACCTGCGCGACTGCGAGCAACACCGGGAACGACGCGGTGGCCCTCAGGAGCGGATCGTCGAGTCGCCGGTAGAGCTGGAGTCCGGTCATGATGACCCGGGCGATGAGGAACCAGAATGCGAACGCGCCGTACGGTCCCGCCTTAAGCCAGATCCATAGCAGCGCGTTGTGGGTGATGTAGCGCCAGTACACGAAATTCGTCAGCGCCGGCGGTTCCTTCTGGAAGAGGTACTGCTGCCCGAGGCCGACACCGGTCAGGGGAACCTGTTTCACGGTGTAGGCGATGTTGTCGTTCTCGATCTCCCTCCACAGATTGGAAAGCTGATCCCGCTCGCTGATGGAGTTCGGGTCGACCACCCCCCGGAAGACCGCGATCGGCTGAGCGAGCGGACCGCTGTGGTTCCAGAACGTCACGGCGTAGACGACGAGTACGAGCGTGCCCAGCGCGACGACTACGGCAGTTAGCCGCGGCCGGGCCACGGCCGCGATCATGATGACAACGGCGCCACGAACGCGGAGTGCTGCCATCACGAGCGCGAGCATCATCGCTACGTCGAAGAAGATGACGTCCTCGTGCGCCGTCACGGCCTCGATCCAGTACGGACCGTGTGTCTGTACCTCGATGTAATTCCCGATCCCTTGAAGCGCCTTGACTCCGACGAGGAGCACGAACAGCCAGAGCAGCACGAGAACCTGGCGCCGCTCGCGCACGAGGTTCGCCGTCAGGAAATACAGCAGGCAGGCATAGACGCCGCCGCGCGCTTCCGCGAGCGTCGTGATGGCATCCCAGCCTCCGCCGCGGGCGATGCCGATGGCCGTCCCGACCACGAACACCATGAAGTCGGCCCCGACCGCGAAGCCGATTGGCCCCGCGCGCACAGGTGAGTTGCCGCCGACAAGACGTCGCATGCCCCAGCTCACCAGCGTCGCGATGGCGAGAAGGTCGCTCGCGCTGAGGCGCAGTGGCACGCTCGAGAATCCGGAGAGGTTCTGGAAGAAGTGCGTTCGCGCCGTCAGCGGGTCGAGGCCGGTGATCTCGAATTGTTCCAGGAGGATCGCGGCCGCGAACAGCATGTACAAGCCGAGCGCCGGACGGACGAATACGGCCATCCCGAGAACGGCGCCGATGAGCGGAGCAACGAGGAGGGGTTCGCCTTCGGTCGCCACGAGGGTCGCGGCATACGCGCCGGCGAGCATGACGACGAGCCCACCGAGGACGAGTGGCGCGCGCGACCGGGAACCGCTCACCGGATCAACATGAGAGCCAGCTGCGCGCCCGCCATCGCGGCGGCGAGGACACCGGCAGCGACGACGCTCGAGCCGCGTCGTCCACTCGCGAGCCCCATGGCTGCGCAGATGAGGACGTAGGCCATAGCGAGAGCGGTGAACGTCACGTCATCGCGACGCGAGATGCCGCTGTCCCGCTTCCGGTGGCGGCCGTCGCCCGGTTGAGGACGATCTGCGGCTGCTCAAGGGCCACCTCTTCGATGGCGCGACGGACCAGCGCGAGCGGTGTGACCCCATTGCGAACGACAACGAAGATTTGCTCGAGCGCGGCGCCCCAGGCCAGGACCACGGACTCGCCCGCGAGCGCGGGTGGGAGGTCCGCGACGACGGCGCTGAACTCAGAGAGCGCGTCGGTGAGGAACGAGGAAAGGTCCTCGAGCGGCGGTCGCCGTCCGTCGACTCCGCCGGCCGCGAGGAAGGACAGACCGGGTCGGTCTGTCGGGACGAGGACCTTGCCGAGCTCGGCGTCTCCGCGGAGCACATCGGCGAGGCCGGGGGCGGATCGAACGCCGGCGTCGGAGGTCAAAGACGGGCGGAGCCAGTTCGCGTCCACGAGCAACACCTGTCCGGAGCGCACCGCCGCGAGCGACAGAGAGGTTCCGAGCGCGAGCGTGCTCGCGCCCTCTCCGTAGACCGCACCCGTGAATCCGACCGTT
>VBDX01000109.1 GCA_005881885.1 Chloroflexota bacterium | reverse complement strand
CACGCTCGGGAACGCTGCGTTCATGGCCATCGGCGCCTACGTCTCGGCGCTGCTCGGTCGCCACCTGGGCACGCCGTTCCCCATCGCGCTCGTGATCGGCGCGATCGCGGCCGGTGCGACCGCCGCCCCGCTCGGCGTCACCGTCTTCCGCCTGCGGGGCGTGTATCTGGCGATCGCGACGCTCGCGTTCGGCGAGGTGGTTCGGGTGGTCCTCCTCGCCACACCGATCACCGGAAAAGGTCAGGGCCTTAACGGCATTCCCCCGAAGACCGAGCTCTGGCACATCTACCTTTCTCTTGCGGTCGTCGCCTATGTGCTTTGGCGTGTGCAAGGGTCGACCGTCGGACGCGCGTGGGCGGCGATCCGCGAGGACGAGACCGCCGCGGCGAGCCAGGGCATCCGGGTCCGCCGCTACAAGCTCGGCGCGTTCGTTTCCGGTGCGCTGCTCGCGGCGTGGGCCGGCGGTCTCTCCGCGCACCTCACGTTCTCGATCGAGCCGAACGACTTCGCATTCTCGAAGGCCGTGCAAATCCTCGTCTTCGGGGTCGTCGGCGGCATCCCCAATCCGCTCGGGCCGATCTTTGGAGCGGCCCTCCTCACCGCCCTGCCGGAGCTCCTGCGGCCACTCAAGGACTACCGCGACATCCTCCAAGGCCTGATCTTGCTGCTCGTGATCATCTACCTGCCGCGCGGCCTCGTGACCATCGCGCAGCTTCGGCGCACGCGCCGGCTGCAGGAGATCGGGGCGGCCGATGTTGCTTGAGACGGCGGGCCTCACTAAACGCTTCGGCGGGGTCGTCGCCGTGAACGCGGTCGACCTGGCGATCTCGCAAGCCCAGGCCTTCGGGCTTATCGGGCCGAACGGCGCCGGGAAGACGACGCTCATCAACCTCATCTCCGGTCATCTGCGCGCGGACGCCGGGGCGATCCGACTCGCGGGCGCGGACGTGACGGGCGCGCCGCCGCACGCCCTCACGGCGCGGGGCATCGCTCGCACGTTCCAGGGGGTACGCCTCTTCAAAGGGCTGAGCGCGATCGAGAACGTCCTCGTCGGACGTCACGTTCGAATGCGGTCGGACGCGCTGCGCCGGCTCTGGCCGCGCGGTGCCCCGGACCGGGCCGACCGTGACCGCGCGCGGGCGCTCCTCGAGCGCGTAGGCCTCAGCCGACGCGCGGAGGCGCTCGCCGGAGAGCTTTCCTACGGCGATCAGCGCCGGCTCGAGATCGCACGCGCCCTCGCCTCGGAGCCGCGCCTGCTGATGCTCGACGAGCCGGCCGCCGGGATGAATCCTGCCGAGACCGGCCGGCTTCGCGAGCTGATCCGCGCGCTGGTCGACGAGGGCCTCACGATCCTGCTGATCGAACACGACGTGCGTCTCGTGATGGGGACCTGCGAGCGCATCGCGGTCCTGAGCTTCGGCCGGAAGATCGCCGAGGGCGAGCCCGCGGAGATCCAGGGCAGCGCGGTCGTGCGCGAGGCGTATCTCGGCAGCGAGGACGTCGCCTGAGCGGCCTGCTCGAGGTCAGTGACCTCCGCGTGCGCTACGGCGCGGTCGAGGCGGTGCACGGCATCTCTTTCGGCGCTGAGCCCGGACAGGTAACGGCCCTCATCGGCGCGAACGGGGCTGGGAAGTCCAGCACGCTCGCCGCGATCAGCGGCCTCGTCCCGGCGAGCGGCCGTATCCGTTTCGAGGGACGCGACATCGCCGGGAAGCCTCCGCACGAGATCGTCCGCGCGGGCATCGTTCAGGTGCCCGAGGGCCGCGAGATCCTCGGGCGCATGACCGTCGAGGAGAATCTGCTTCTGGGTCTGCGAGGGCGCGATCGATCGGGCATCGCCTCCGCGTACGAGCGCTTTCCCATCCTCGACGAGCGCCGCGCGCTCCTCGCCGGCACTCTCTCCGGCGGCGAGCAGCAGATGCTCGCGATCGCCCGCGCGCTTCTCGCCGAGCCGCGCCTGTTATTGCTGGACGAGCCCTCACTCGGGCTCGCGCCGCTCGTGGTGGCCCGCGTCTTCGAGGCGCTCGCGGACCTGCGGCGGCAGGGTGTCACGATGCTGCTCGTCGAGCAGAACGCTCTGCGCGCGCTCAGACTGGCGGATCAGGCGTACGTCATGGACCTGGGTCGGATCGTCATGACTGGAACGGGAGACGCGCTGCTGCACGATGAGGGCGTCGCGCGAACGTACCTCGGCGTGACCTAGTCGGGCTCGAAGACCTCGGTGGCCGCGGGATACGTGCCGAGCTGCTGGATCCATTCGCAACAGGTGCGCATCAGGGCCAGCGCTTCGCGCGCGGGCCACGCCGCGGGGTCGCCCTCGAAATCGAGATAGAAGACGTAGTCCCAGGGGGCCGCGCGGCTCGGGCGCGATTCGATCTTCGAGAGCTGGAGCCACGCGACTGCGAACGGCTGAAGTGAGCGCACGAGGGCGCCCGGCAGATTTGCCGTCTTGTACACGAGGCTGGTCTTCGTGGGTCCGCCACGGAGCGCTGGCGGGATGCGCTCGGCGATGGCGCGATCCGCGTCGCGCGACAGCGCGAAGAATCTGGTGAAGTTGTCGCGCGAGGTCTCGATCGAATCCGCCAGCACGTCGAGGTCGTACCGCTCGGCGGCCCGCCGGCTGGCGATCGCGGCGATGGTCCTATCGCCGAGCTCCGCCACTGCGGCTGCCGCGCCGGCAGTGTCGAACGCGACCTCGGGCCGGATCTGGCGCGCGCGCAGGAAGTCCTCGACCTGCGCCAGCGCTTGCGGGTGCGAGCGCGCGATCTGCACTCCCTCGAGCTGCGCGCCCGGCACGCCCAGAAGGCAGTGCCGCACACGCAGGACCAGCTCGGCGATGATCTTCGCGCCGCTGTGCTGGCGGAGCAGGTCGTACACATCGACGACCGATCCCGCGTGCGTGTTCTCCACCGGCACGACCGTAGCGTCGACCTCGCTGCCTTCGAGCGCCGCGAAGACCTCGGCGAACGTTGGGCGCGGGACGAGGGTCGCCCCTGGAAAGAGCGCCGCGGCCGCCGCCTCCGAGAACGCCCCGGCCAGGCCCTGGTACGCGACGTTCACCGCTTGTACACGGCGGTGCGCCATTCGGCGTGCTGCTTGGAATCACCGCGCGCGATCGCCAAGTACAGCTCGCCAATCTTCTTGGCGACCGGTCCGATCGCACCGTCGCCGACCGCGCGCCCGTCGACCTGCACGCACGGCGCGACCTGCGCCCCGGTGCCGCAGAAGAACACCTCCTCCGCGACGTAGAGCTCGGTGCGGTCGATCTGCCGCTGCTCGACGACCATACCGAGCTCGCCCGCGAGCTCGAGGATCGAGTCGCGCGTGATCCCTTCGAGGATGTCGGCGGCGACCGTCGGCGTTACGAGGATGCCGTCGCGGACCATGAAAATGTT
Source organism: Chloroflexota bacterium (assembly GCA_005881885.1). Classification (GTDB taxonomy): domain Bacteria; phylum Chloroflexota; class Limnocylindria; order P2-11E; family P2-11E; genus 3-1-20CM-2-70-9. The sequence goes on along the minus strand of VBDX01000109.1, from coordinate 20,963 downwards.
GGCGCCGCCGCCCTCGGAGACGTGGCCATCAGCGGTCAGGAAGATCGCCTCGTCCGATTCGTAGTCGTGCGCCTCGTCGACGGCGAGCGCCGTGTTGATGTACGCGCCGGTCAGCTTACCGCGCGCCGGGATCGCGTCGTCGGACGTCCGCCGCCAGCTCGCGGTCCGCGCCGCGAGGCCACCGGTGGGCAGGTACGCGCCGAGCGGAAAGGAATACATGCCGAATCCGTCGCGAAGACCCCTGAGCGCGACCTTCACTGAACGCGCGGCTTTGAACGCGAGCGGACGAATGTAAACGTCGCTCCTGAAGCCGTTCTTGCGCAGGAGCTCGAGTGCGATCTGGGAAAGCGCCTCCGCGTCGCCCGGCAGCTCGATGCGCATGATGCGCACCGAGCGAGCCATGCGCTCGAAGTGCTCGTGCAGGCGGAAGACGTAGAGCTGCTCGTGCGCAGGGTTCCAGTACGCGCGGATCCCTTCGAATACTCCCGTCCCGTACTGCAGCGCGTGGGTGGCGATCGAGACCTTGGCGTCGGCGAGCGGGACGAACTTGCCGTCGTGGTATGCGATCCCGCTCTCGGGGATCTCCTGCCCGACCGCCGCGACTTCTTTGAGTCGTTCCTCGACCGTGCTCGCCATGCCACACCTCCAGAGACACGAAAGCCTCCCGTTTTCGGGAGGCTTCAGGGCATTTGCTCCGATCGCGCCGGCTGCGCCTGCCTCCCTACCGAGCTCCCCCAAGGAGCCCGCTGAAAATGAAGACGACGATCGACGCGCGCATGAGACGCCGAACGCTAGGGGGTGTGCCAGCGCTCGTCAAGGTCAGACGCGACCGATCACTTCTCCACGCTGCCAGACCCGCCGCGCGATCTCAAGCGCCACGATATCGAACAGGACGAGCGCCACGCCGAGCGCCAGGAGCGGCCAGCCGTCGCCGACCTGCGAGGCGACCAGGCCAAGCCCCGCGAAGACCGCCGCCGATAGCGCGATGACCAGACCTGCGATCTGCTGTGCCGCGCGGCTCGAGCGCACTCGCGCGGCCACGATCATCGTGACGCTGCCTGTCGTCACCAGATAGAGGAACGAGAGCACGAGGACCGCATAGAGCAGCTCGGGCGTGAGCACGCGCGCTACGCGCTCGTATCCGTAGCGGTATCCGGCGAGGCCGTAACCGGCCGTGAGGGTGACGGCGCAGGTGGCCATCACCGGGAGGACCATCCCGACGAGCTTGCCGAGGACTATGTCGAAGTCACGGATCGGCGCGGCGAGGAGCGGCACGAGCGTCCCGCTCTCCTTCTCCGCGGTGAAGGTCGCGGCGATGAGCGCGGCCCCGGAGAGCGAGGGGAAGAACACGCTCTGCAGCGCCAGGCCAATGAGCGCCGTATCGCCGCTCGCGCCCGGCGCGATCCCGCGATTCGACAGCACGAAGAAGATCGGGATGACGACGAAGATCGCCATCCGCAGAAGCGACGCCCGATCCAGGAACACCTCCCAGCGGATCTCGCGCCACGCGATCAGCCACCACTTCACCGACGCGCCTCCGCGAGGATCGCGAGGTACGCATCCTCGAGCGAACGCTCCTCGGCCGAGAGCGTGACCACGCGAACGCCGGCATCGAGGAGCGCGCGCAGGGCAGTCGGATTGGTCGTCGCGGGATCGTCGGTCGCGAAGCGCAGCACCGCGAGCCCGTTCTGCGCGGCGGCGGCTTCGGCACTGATCCCGGCGCGGACGAGCGCGTCGCGCGCCGTCGCGATGTCGCCGGCGAGCGCCACCGCGTAGCTTGGCCGCCCCGCGGAGCGGATATCGGTGGTGGCACCGATCCGCACGACGCGACCCTTGTAAAGGACGACGACGCGGTCGGCGATACGCTGCGCTTCGTCGAGGTCGTGCGTCGTCAGGAGGATCGCGCGATGGCGCGCGCGGAGCGAGACGATGAAGCCACGGAGCGTCTGCGACATCTCCGGATCGAGCGCCGTGCCCGGCTCGTCCAGGAGCAGCACCGGCGGATCGTGCACGAGCGCACGCGCGATTGCGACCTTCTGCCGCATTCCCCGCGAGAAGGTCCCGAGCCTCCTATCCAGCACGTCGTCGAGCCCGAGAAGCTTCGCGAGCTCGGCGGCGCGCGTATCGGGCGACGCGACGTCGTACAGACGCGCGAAGAACGCGAGATAGCTGCGGAGGGGCATCCGCTCGTACAGCGACGGTTGATCCGTCACGAACCCGCAGCGCGCGCGAACCGCATTCGCGTCCTCGCGCACCGACACGCCGTCGACGAGAACGTCGCCCTCGGTGGGAGCGAGGATCCCGCCGATGATCCGGCTGGCTGTCGTTTTGCCGGCGCCGTTCGGTCCGAGGAGCGCGACGATCTCGCCGGGATTGACCTGGAACGAGGCGTCGGAGAGCGCGACGACGCCGTCGAATCTGCGGGTGACGCCGCGTACGTCGATCATCGATCAAGCGTACCGGCGTCCTGGGGGGCTTTGCCCCTCGAGAAGCCCCCACTAGTCTGCATGGCGTGGACGTCGTCCTTTCGCTTCACGGGCGCACGGCCACCGCGCTCGTCCTCTACTACACCGTCGTGGGCCTCTGGGGACTCTTTCTTGGCCTGCGGAACAGCGGGCCGACTCCGGGCTTCCGCGGCGCGATCGCGATCGCGGTGATCGCCTCGGTCCTGCAGGGCGCGCTCGGGTTCATGGTCTTCGCGTACCTCCGTCCGCCGGGGGACGCGCTGCACGTCCTCTACGGGTTCGCGCTCGCGCTCGCATTCCCGCTCGCGACCTCGCTGGTGCGGGACCGCGCGCCGCGCGGGCAGTCGGTCGCGCTGGGCTTCGCCGCGCTCTTCGCCGCGGGACTGGCGATACGCGGCATCATCACCGCATGACAACGGTCCGGGGTTCTTTGCCCACCGAGGACCCCCCGGGGCTCGACGAGCGACCGGACACCTCGCCCGCCGCGCTCCAGGCGCTTCGCGGCGACTCCATCTACTTCAACGTCGCGGGGTCGGGTCCGACTTTCCCGGTGGCGCAGCGTGCCGCCGAGCGCTTCCGAGCGTGGCTGAACGAGGTCGGGATGTTCGGCCACGTCGGGTACGCGGCCTACAACGCCGCCCTCGACGCGACGCGCCTAGACCTCGCTGCCGCCCTCGGCGATCCGACCGGCGCGCCACGGATCTCACTCGCCCAGTCCGCGACCGACGGGCTCAACACGCTGGTCGCGGGCCTTGCCATCCCCGAGCGCTCGCTCATCCTGACCACGGCCGAGGAGCACGGAAGCGCGCTCTATCCGCTCCGCCGCCGTGCCGAGCTCGGGGATCGCCTGCGCGAGATCAAATGGGAGCGGAACGCGGATCAGTTCCTCGAAGAGGTCCGTCGTGGCACACGTGACGGCGTCCGCGCGCTCCTCATCTCGCTCGTCTCGTGCAAGACCGGAGACGTGCTGCCGGTGCGCGAAGCATGCCGCCTCGCTCGCGACGCCGGAGCGATCTCGATCGTCGACGCCGCCCAGGCGCTAGGACAGGTCCCCGTCGACGTCACCGAGCTCGGCGCGGACGCCGTGGTGACCCTCGGTCACAAGTGGCTGCATGGCCCACTCGCGACCGGTGGGTTCTGGGTTCGCGACCTCACGCTCTTCACGCCGACGCGGCTCGGCTGGCGCTCGCGGCTCGAGCTGCCGACCGGCAGCAAGGACTACAACCCGAACGCGACGCGCTTCGAGACGGGAACCGTCGACGCGGGGGCGTTCGTGGGCCTGCGTCAGACGCTCCTCGTGCATCGCCTCCTCGGATCGTGGGTCGGCGAACGCGTGCGAACGTTGCGCGCGCGGCTCATCGACAGAATGCGCGAGCTCCCGTTCGCGATCCGCTCGACACCGGACATGCCGACGGGAATCGTCGTCGTCGAGCCGCGAAGCGGCGGCGTATCGGACCTGGTCACCCGGATGTGGGACGAGGAACGCATGGTCGTGAAGCTGATCGACGAGCCCGGGATCCATCAGGCGATCCGTATTTCTTTCTGGGCGCTTCACGACGAGGAGCAGATCGACCGGCTCGCCGCCGCGTTCGCGCGCCAGGTCGCGGTCGGCGTCGGCTGATGGCCGAGCTCAGCGGCCACGTCGCGATCGTGACCGGCGGAGGCCGCGGCCTCGGACGGGCGGTCGCCGAGCGCCTCGCCGGGATGGGCGCCGCGGTCGTGGTCGCTTCGCGCAACGCCCCTGAGCTCGACGAGGTCGTGAAGGGGATCAAGCGCGCCGGCGGTCGCGCGCTGGCCCAGACCGCGGACATCGGAGACGAGCGTCAGGTGCAGGAGCTGGTGCTCGCCGCCGAACGCTTCGTCGGACCGGCGACGATCCTCGTCAACAACGCGGGCATGGTCGATCCAATGGTGCCGCTCGCGCGCTCGAACGCCACGCTGTGGTTGCGGAGCGTCGCCATCAATGTCGGGGGAACGTACCTCGCGACGCGCGCGGTGCTGCCCGGCATGCTCGATCGCGGCTATGGCCGGATCGTGATGATCTTGTCCGGTGCGGCGACGCGCCCCTCGCCCGGGTGGACGGCCTACTCGGCCGGGAAGGCAGCGGTCCTCCAGATGACGCGGAGCCTCGCGCTGGAGCTTGGTGGGACGGGCGTGACCGCGGCCGCGTTCAACCCCGGATACATGGACACCGAGATGCAGGAGCGGATCCGGCGCACCTCGACGGCCGACTTCCCGCGCAGCGACGAGTACCGCGCCGCGCAGCGCGAAGGAAAGCTGAGTGATCCGAAGGTGCCCGCCCGCGCCGTCGCGTACCTCGTTCTCCCGTCGACCCAGCGGAGCGGCGAGGCGCTCGAGTGGTCGGACGAAGCGCTTCGACGCCAGGTGGAGACCGCGATCCCCGCTTAGCGACTACCTCTCCTGCGACTTCTCCTTCGCGCCGACCGGCTTGAAGGATTTCCGTTTCTCGATCGCGGCGCGGAGCAACTTGCCCGTTCCACCGGGATCGCTCTGCGCGCGGCGCTCGAGCTCGGACGCCGGGCGCCCGATGAGACCGCACGTCGCGCAGTCACCCCGGCTGTCGAGTCGCGCATGGCAGTACGAGCAGTGGACCTCGAAGGCGCCGTGCGGCTTGAAGAGGCCGAGGCTCTCAGCCTCGGCGAACAGCGCCTTGGTGTCTTCCGGAGCCATCAATACGCGAGCACCACCGACTTTTTCTCCAGATACCCGTCGAGGCCTTCGATGCCGTGCTCTTTCCCAAACCCTGACTGCTTCGTACCGCCGAAGGGGAGCTGGTCGTAGGCGACCTGGATGTCGTTGATCCAGGTGTAGCCGGCCTCGAGGAGCTCGGCGGCTCTTCGGGCCTTGGCGAGGTCCTTCGTCCAGATCGATGAGCCGAGACCGTAAATGGTCGCGTTCGCCTTGGCGATCGCATCGTCGAGGTCTTTGACGATGAAGATCGGAAGCGCGGGCCCGAAGACCTCCTCCGTCGCCATCCGCGAGTCCTCGGGCACATCGCTGAGGACGGTCGCCTCCATGAACCAGCCGCGCTCGAACTCCTTGCCCTCGGGACGCTTCCCGCCGGCGAGCACCTTGGCGCCGCGTTTCACGGCGTCGGCGACCTGCGACTCGACTTCCGCGCGCTGCCGCTCGGTGTGCAGCGGACCCATCTTCACGCCTTCCTTGAGGCCGTCGCCGACGGGCCACTCCTTCTTCGCGCGGTCGGCGATCTTTGTCATGAACTCCTCGGCGATCGCTTCGAAGAGGTACACGCGCTTCACCGCGAGGCAGGCCTGCCCCGCGTTGAAGAAGCGTCCGATCGCGGTCGCGGCGGTCGCGCGCCGGATATCGGCGTCGTCGCAGACGATCATGGGATCGCTGCCGCCGAGCTCCAGGGTCACCCGCGTCACGTTCTCGGCTGCGAGCTTCATGATCCGCTTGCCCGTCTCCGTCTGGCCGGTGAACGCGATCTTGTTCACCTTTGGATGCGAGACGAGCGCGTCGCCGATCTCAGCGCCGGGTCCGTGCACGGTATTTAGGACGCCTGCGGGAATTCCGACCGAGTTGATGATCTCGATCGTCTTCTGTGTCGCGAGGGGGGTGGTCGATGCCGGCTTGAGCACGACGGTGCAGCCGGCCGCGAGCGCGGGGCACACCTTGTTGGCCATGAGCGTGAGCGGGAAGTTCCACGGCGTGATCGCGACCACGACGCCGACCGGTCGGCGAAGCGTGAGTCCGAACTTGTTCTGATCCTCGAGCGGGACGTAATCGCCGCGGAGCTTGTCCGCGAAGCCCGCGTAGAAGTCGAGGTTCTCGGCCACGCGCGTCGCCTCGATGATGGCGTGCGCGATCGGCTTGCCCTGCTCGAGCGTGAGGAGCTTCGCGATCTCGGGCACAGCCGCCTTCACCTTCACCGCGGCGGCGTGCATCAGCGCGGCCCGCTTCGAGCCGGACATGGACGCCCACGCCGGTAGCGCTTTGGCGGCGGCTTCGACGGCGGCGTCGACCTCCGCTTTCGAACCCTTCGGGATCGTGTCGACGATCTCGCCGCTCGCGGGATTGCGGACCTCGATCGTCTTTCCGGTCTGGGCGGCGACGGTCTGGCCGTCGATGAGCATCGTTGCCATCAGGAAACCTCCCGTGCGCTGGGCAGAACACCCGCGCGCCTCGCGCGCGCTACGTTGTCCGGTCGTAAAGTCTAGGCAGTTTCGCGCAGGGGGACCGCATGGCCGTTCGTCTCGACAAGCAGGAATCCATCGGCCACATCGTGCTTGATAGGCCGCCCGCTAATTCATACGACAAGGGCTTCATGGAGGAGCTCGACGCGGCCATCGAGGAAGCCCGAGGGGACGATACGGTCAAAGCCATCGTGGTTCGCAGCGCGAACGAGCGCTTCTTCTCGGCGGGCGCCGATGTTTCGGTCTTCGCGAAGAGCAACCTCGACGCGCAGAACGCCTTCGTCGTCTGCGCGAACGAGGCGATCGGCAAGTTCGAGCAGACGCCGAAGATCGTCGTTGCGGCGATCAATGGCCACTGCCTCGGCGGCGGTCTCGAGATCGCACTGTGCTGCGACTTCCGCATCGCCGCCGAAGGCGGCTACCGGATCGGCCTTCCTGAGGTGACGCTCGGGTTGCTCCCGGGCACCGGCGGGACGCAGCGGCTGCCGCGGCTCATCGGTCGGCAGAAGGCACTCGACATGATGCTTCGCGGTACGACGCTCCCGCCGCAGGATGCCCTCGCCGCCGGTATCGTCGACCAGGTCGTGCCCGCGGGCGAGCTCGTGGACCGTACGGTCGAACGAGCGCGGGTCTACGCGACGGGTCCGACCTTCGCGATCGGTCGGATCAAGCTCGCGATGGTGCAGGGCTTCGGCATGCGCCAGGACGAAGGGCTAAAGCTCGAGCGCGAGCTCTTGATCCAGCTCTTCAAGAGCGAAGACGCAAAAGAAGGCGTGACCGCGTTCGTGGAGAAGCGCAAGCCGAGCTACAAGGGAAAGTAGCGACGCCCTCGATCAGGCGATGCGAGATCTGTATCCCGAGATCGAACCGTACGCGCACGGCCTGTTGGATGTGGGAGACGGCAACTTTGTCTACTGGGAGACATGTGGCAACCCGCGCGGAAAGTCGGCCGTCGTCTTCCACGGTGGCCCGGGGTCAGGGTGTTCGCCATGGTTCCGCAGGCTGTTCGATCCGCACGCCTATCGCATCATCCTGTTCGATCAGCGCGGCTGCGGGCGGAGCACGCCGCACGCGAGCGCACCTGACACGGATCTCGCGAGAAACAACACCGCGAACCTGATCCTCGACATCGAACGCATCCGCCAGCATCTCGGTGTCGAGCGATGGCTTGTGCTCGGTGGGTCGTGGGGCAGCACGCTGGCCCTCGCCTACGCGGAGGCGCGTCCGGATCGGGTCACGGAAATGATCCTGTTCGGGGTCACCACGGGGCGACACGCGGAGTTTGACTGGACATTTCGCGGCGGTGTCGCGGTCTTCTTCCCGGAGCAGTGGGAGCGTCTTCGCGCGGCAGTCCCGGTCGCCGAACGCGACAGCGACATCGTCGACGCCTACCACCGACTGCTCAATGATCCCGATCCCGCCGTTCGGCAGCGAGCCGCCGATGCCTGGTGCCTGTGGGAGTCCGCGACGCTCGAGTGGCCTCCGTCCACGCGATTAGCCGAGCGATTCCGCGATCGCAGATATGCGCTGGCGTTCGCGCGCATCGTGACCCATTACGTTCGCCACAACGCATGGCTCGAGGATCAGAGCTTGCTCCGCGGCGCGGGCACGCTGGCCGACATTCCAGGGATCCTGGTGAACGGACGCTTCGACTTTCAGGCGCCGATCGGCAACGCGTGGGAGCTCCATCTCGTGTGGCCGCGCTCGGAGCTTGTCATCGTTGACGATGCTGGCCATGCCGGCAACGCGGATATCAGCCGGCAGCTGATCCGGGCCACCGAGCATTTCAAGGTGCTCGGGTAACGGCAAGGTGGAGCTGATGCCCGGCAAGGTCATCTCTACGCGCGAAGCCGTCGGCCGTTTGGTCCGCGACGGCGCGTCGGTGGCCCTCGGTTGCGCCCTGGAGCCCGCGATCCCGTTCGCGTTCGCGCACGAGGTCATCCGCCAGCGAAAACGTGACCTCGAGCTCATCGGCCCGATCTCGGACATCGCCTTCGACCAGCTCATCGGCGCCGGTTGCGTTGCGCGCGTGTCCGCGGCATGGGTCGGCAACGTCTCCGCCGGTCTCGCGCACGCCTACCGGCGCGCCATGGAGCAGGGGATCCCGCGTCGCATCGAGGTCCGCGACCACTCCAACTTCACGATCGCGCAGGCCTTGCTCGCGGGCGCCCTCGGCGCGCCCTACCTGCCGACACGCACGCTCCTCGGGAGCGACATCGCGCGCGCGAACGGGACGTTCCGCGAAGCGCAGGATCCCTTCTCGGGTGAGACGGTGCTCCTCGTGCCCGCGATCGTCCCTGACGTGACCGTCATCGCGGTGCAGCGCGCGGATGAGGACGGAAACGCGCATCTTTGGGGGCCGTGGGGCGTCTCGCAGGAGGCGGCGCTCGCCGCTAAGAGCGTCATCGTCCTGGCGGATCAGATCGTCGAGCGGGCGGTGATCGCGAGCGATCCGAATCGTACGATCGTCCCCGGAACTAAGGTCGCCGCCGTGGTGCACCAGCCGGGCGCCTGCCATCCCTCGCCATTGCAAGGCCGCTACCGGCGCGACCACGAGTTCTTCCACGAGTACCACCGCGCGACGCGGAGCATCGAAGGCTTTGCGGCCTGGCTCGCGGAATGGGTGACCGGCGTTGCCGATCGCGACGCGTATCTGCATAAGCTCGGCCCGCGCTGGGAGGCGCTGCGCGATAGCGGTAAGCCGGCGGCCGAGGCGCGCTTCTGAGCGATCTCGCGCCGGGCGAGATCATGGTCGCGCAGGCGGCGCGCGAGATCCGCGACGGGGAGCGTGTCTTCGTCGGGATGCGCCTGCCGCTCATGGCGTTCGTCGTAGCGAAGCGGACACATGCACCGAACGCCGTCGGGTTCTTCGAGCTTGGCGTCGTGCGGGACGAGCCCGCATCCGAGCTCCTCTACACGATGGGGGACAACCCGAACATCGCGGGCGCCATCTGGTGCGCGCGGACCGTCGATCTGATGGGACTTCTTCAGCGCGGGGAGGTCCACGCCGGATTCATCGGCGGCGCGGAGATCGACGTGCACGGCAACCTGAACACGACGGCGATCGGACCGGATCGGGCGCGGCCGGCCGTGCAGCTCCCGGGGTCAGGCGGCGGCGCGGACATCGCGAGCCTCGCGCACCGGCTGATCGTGATCATGCCACACGACAAACGACGCCTTCGCGCGAGCGTGGACTTCGTCACCTCGCCGGGGTACGGACGAGGCGGGGACTGGCGGAAACGCGTCGGGTTACCGGGAGGCGGCCCAAGCGTGCTGATCACCACACTTGGTGTATTCCGCTTCGCGGATGGCTCGGCGGTGCTCGAGTCGTTCCATCCGGGCACTTCCGTCGAGCGCATCCGCGCGGAGACCGGCTGGGCCCTGCGGGTCGCGTCCACCGTCCGCGAGACCGAACGGCCTAGCGAAGAAGTACTAGCGATCATTCGCCAGTACGACCCGCAGGGGTTCTGGACGCGGCGTGGTGAATGACGAGTTCGTGCTCTTTCACCGCATCGCGGACCCGGCCAGCGCTGCCGTCCGCCGCGAGATCGTGGCGCGTGGGCTCAAGTCACGGATCGACTTCCAGAACGTTGATTCCGCTGACGGAAGGGCTCTCTTTGCCGCGCGCGGCGGGGCCACCGTTCCTGCGGTCTGGGACGGCGCGGGTCTTCGAGCGGGCACGGCCGCGATCATGAGCTGGCTTTCTGAACTGCAGAACAACGGAGGTGAGGTCATGAACGAACAGATCCAAACGGTGGAGCAGTCGAGCTCCGGGCTGGACGCAAACGTGGCGGGAGCGCTCTGCTACGTCTTCGGGTTCTTCTCGGGGATCCTCTTCCTCGCGACGGAGAAGCGGAGCCGCTTCGTGCGTTTTCACGCTGTCCAATCGACCCTCGCGTTCGCCGGGCTCTTCGTGATCCAGGTCCTGCTGGGCAATCTCGGACCCCTCAAGGCGCTCAGTCCTGTGGTCTGGATGGTCGCGATCGGTCTCTGGGCCCTCATGATCTACAAGGCCTATGTCGGGGAGGCGTTCCGATTGCCTGTTGTCGGTGAGACCGCGGCGAAGGAGCTCGAGAAGCCTGCGACCGGTCGATAAAGAAGGAGAGCGACCACTGACGGTCGCTCTCTTCTTCGTGTCGCCGGCAGGTCGCGCTAGCTCTGATGGACCGTGATGTTGCCGTTCGAGAGGTTGATGAACGGAAGAGGCGTGTTATTCGCAATGCCCGCGCATGTCTGGTCGCCACCCGCGGGGGTCTCGCCGATCTTGTCGAAGTCGGTCTGCTGGTCGGGGTTGCCGTTGTCTCTGAAAGAGAAGCGCGCATAGGTCCCTCCAGTGACTCCCTGCGATGGGAAAAACGAGCCCGACGTCGTGTTAACCAGGGAGGTCACCCAGGCGAGGGTGAGATCCTCACTGAAGATGTGAAGACACGTGGGCGTCGAGGTGAAACCGCCGGCGGCGATGCATTGCCCGTCCGGGATGGTTTGATTGACGGTGCCGACCACGTTGCCGTCCTGGTTGTGCGCGTTGACCGCGATGTTGATCCAGAAGGTGCCGCCGCCGGGCCCGCACGATCCTAGGAATCTGCCTCCGCCGTTCACAAACCCCGGGACGAGCGCGGCATCAGCGACGTTGCCGAATCGGACGACTGGAGTCTGGGCGAGCGTACAGGTCAATCCTGCGGGGTAGTCGAGGAGCGCCTGGACTGACTTGGTGAGGCTGGTGAGCGTGTCGGTGTCCACGGTCATCGTCACGTTCGTGCCGTCGCTGCAGCCGAGCGTCACCTGCGTGAGGCCGATGCCCGCCATGGGAAACGTCATTCCGACCGTGAGTCCGATAGCCGCGGTGAGGGCGACGATCGCGCGTTTCATATGTTTCTCCAGGGAGCGTTTTGGTCCGCCATCAGTTCCGGTAAGAGTTGTGACGCGCGGATTGATGTGCGCTTGAGCACTTGTGGAGAACCCCGGCGCGGCGGCGGTCCGGGAGGCTTCGCCGCCATCGTCGCGTACACACAAACCTCACACCGCTCGCGGGGCGTGATCGAGCCTGTGGCGGGCGCTCAAGAAAAGAGCGCGACCGCCGACGGTCGCCCTCTTCGTCGTTACGCTTGCTCGAGCGCTAGCTGTGCTGGATCGTGACGTTCCCGCTCATGCCATGACGCTTCTGTCCCGGCAGCGATCCCGACGTCGGGTTTGGCTCATCCTTGAGCGCGTGTGAAGCGGCGGCGGGATAATCCGCGCGTGGGGGAGCTGCGCTTGCCGGAGCTGCCCGCCCGCTATAACGCCGCTGAGACGTTCATCGACGCTCACCGCGGTGTGCGCGATTCGAGCATCGCCATCCGCTGCCAGGGAAACAGCGTCACCTATGGGGACCTTGCGTCGAATGTGGATCGATGCGGTAACGCGCTACGCCAGCTGGGGGTCGGGATCGAACAGCGCGTCATGATTCTTTGCCACGACTCGCCCCCTTTCGCGTACACGTTTTTCGGCGCGATCAAGATCGGGGCGATCCCCGTGCCGGCGAACACACTGCTCACGCCGCGCGATCTCGCGTACATCCTGAACGACAGCCGCGCCGTCGCGATCATCGTCTCCGCGCCGCTGCTTGAGAAGGTGCTCGACATCCGCAAAGACGCGCCGCGCCTGCGGCACGTGATCGTCGCAGGCAGCGACGCGCCGACTGGCGTCCTCTCGTTCGAGCAGCTGCTCGGAGCTTCGCGCGACGACCTAAGCCCGGCCGACACATCACCCGACGACGCCGCGTTCTGGCTGTACTCGTCGGGAACGACCGGATTCCCGAAGGGCGCAGTGCATCTGCAGCACGACATGATCTATTGCGCCGATACCTACGGGGCCGAGGTCCTGCGCACGACGGAAAATGACCGCCACCTCACGGTGTCGCCGCTCTTTCACGCGTACGGACTCGGCAACGGCGTGTTCTTCCCGTTCCGCGTCGGCGCATCGACCGTCTACAAGCCTGAACGGTCGACGCCGGAGCTCGTGTACACGTTGATCTCCCAGGAGAAGCCGACGATCCTCTTCACGGCGCCGACGTTCTACGCGGCGCTCCTCGCGTACCCCGAGCAGGACTTCAGATACGACCTGTCGTCGCTGCGGATGTGCGTGAGCGCGGGCGAGGCTCTGCCCAAGCCGCTCTTCGATCAGTGGAAGGGCCGCTTCGGGCTCGACATCCTCGATGGGATCGGAGCCACCGAGATGCTCCACATCTTCATCTCGAACGTCCCCGGGAAAGCCAAGGGTGGCACGAGCGGGACCCCCGTGCCCGGTTACCTCGCGAAGATCGTCGACGACGATGGTCATGAGCTCGGGCGCGGCGAGACGGGGAATCTCTGGGTCGCCGGAGACTCGTGCGCCGCGTATTACTGGAACAAGCACGAGAAGTCCAAGGCCGCCTTCAGGGGAGAGTGGTACGTCACCGGCGACAAATACCACGTCGATGAAGACGGCTATTACACGTACGAAGGACGGAGCGACGACATGCTGAAAGTCTCCGGGCAATGGGTGTCGCCCGCGGAGGTCGAGGCGGCGCTCATGGAGCACCCGGCGGTGCTCGAGTGTGGTGTGGTCGGCGCTAAGGACAAGGATGGCCTCACGAAGCCCCGCGCGTTCGTCCTCCTCAAGGACGGAAGAAAGCCGTCAGACGAGCTCGCCGAGGAGCTCAAGACGTTCGTCAAAGGACGGATCACGCCGTATAAGTACCCGCGCTGGATCGAATTCGTCCCCGAGCTGCCGAAGACGGTGACCGGGAAGATCCAGCGATTCAAGCTGCGGGAGCGAGCGTGAAAGAGAAGGACGCGATCGCGAAGGTCCGCGCGTGGAAGCGGGAGGCGACCGAGGATCCCGAAGGCTTCTGGGGCCGCGCCGCGGAGCAGGTGCCGTGGTTCCGCAAGTGGGAGCGCGTACTCGACTGGGAGCCGCCGACCTTCCGTTGGTACTCGGGCGGCATGTCGAACCTGGCCTACAACTGCGTCGACCATCATGTCGCGGCCGGTCGCGGCGAACGGGTCGCGCTCATCACCGAGAACGAGCGCGGCGAACGTCGCACGCTGACCTACGCGGATCTGCACCGCGAGACCAAGCGGGTCGGCGCGGCGCTGCGGGCGATGGGGATCGACAAAGGCGACCGCATCGCCATCTATATGCCTACGTCGGCCGAGGCCATCATCCTGATGCTCGGCGCGATCCGGATCGGAGTGGTGATCCTCGTGGTCTTCGCCGGCTTCGGCGCGGGTGCGCTTGGGGAGCGCATCCGCCTCGCGGGCGCGCGGGTCCTCTTCGCGACTGACGTCACCTACCGGAAGGGCAAGGACGTGCCACTCCTGCCGATCGTCTCGCAGGCGATCGTCGACGCGCCCTCCGTCGAACACGTCGTCCTACTCCGTCGGACGACGTCGACCGATCGCCTGAGGGGCGAGATCTCCTGGGGGGACTTCCTCGCGGCGGGCGCCGGCCACGACGACCTTCACGTCCAGCTTGAGGCGAACGAGCCGGCCTACATCCTGGCGACGAGCGGCACCACCGCGAAGCCGAAGCTCGCCGTGCACACGCACGGCGGCTACCAGGTCTACGTGTACTCGATGGCCAAGTGGATGTTCGGCCTGCGCGAGAGCGACATGTGGTGGTCGACGAGCGACATCGGTTGGGTCGTCGGCCACAGTTACATCGTCTTCGCACCGCTGCTCATCGGCTGCACCACGATCGCCTACGAAGGCGCGCTCGACCATCCCAATACGGAGACCTTTTACGCGATCGTGGAGCGCAACAAGGTCACCGGCGTCTTCACGTCGCCGACAGCCGCGCGTCTCCTCATGCGGTACGGCACCGAGCCCGCCCGAAAGCACGATCTGGCGTCACTCGAGCGGCTCTTTTGCGCGGGCGAGGTGCTCAATGCGCCGGCCTGGGAATGGCTGCAGAAGGAAGCGCTCCAGGATCGCGTGCCGGTCATCGACCACTACTGGCAGACCGAGACCGGCGGTCCCGTGGTCGGTAACCCCTACGGCATCGCGACGCTCCCGATCAAGCCAGGCTCCGGCGGGATGCCGCTCGCCGGGATCGAGGCCGCGGTGGTCGATCAGGATGGCAAAGAGCTCGGGCCGGGAGAGAAGGGCATCTTCGTCATCAAGCGGCCCTTCCCGGGTCTCACCGCGCGCCTCTGGGCCGAGCCCGAGCGCTATGCGCGCGACTACTGGGAAAAGGTCCCCGGCAAGAACGTGTACTTCACCGGCGATGCGTCATCGATCGACGAGGACGGCTACGTCTGGTTCTCAGGGCGCGCGGACGAGATCATCAAGATCGCCGACCATCGCATCGGGACGATCGAGGTCGAGACCGCGTTCCTGCGTCACCCGGCGGTCACGGAGGCGGGAGTCACCGGACGCCCCGACGAGCTCCGCGGTCAGGTCATCTCGGCGTTCATCGTGTTGAAGCAGGGCCACCAGCCATCGGAGCAGCTGAAGAAGGAGCTTCTCGCGATGGTTCGCAACGACCTCGGCCCCCTGGCGGTCATTGGCGAGCTCAACTTCGTCGACATGCTGCCGAAGACGCGCAGCGGAAAGATCATGCGCCGGGTCCTCAAGGCGGTGATCCTCGACAAGGATCCCGGCGACATCTCGACGATCGAGGACGAGGGCTCGGTCGACGAGGCCCGCGAAGCCTGGCAGCACCTCAAGACCGGTGTCGCGGCAGGGGGCTGAGCCGAAGCCACCCTGGTCCGCGGTCCCGCGAGAGATCAAAGAGCAGGTGGCGACGGTCCTAGGCGCACCCGTCGCGCGTGCCGACCGCGTGTACGGCGGCTATGCGCCTTCGGCGACGTTCCGTCTCAAGCTGGCGAACGGCAAACGCGCGTTCTTCAAGGCGAGCTACCCCGCGCCGAAGGGCAGCGGCGTGCGCTGGGTGGTGGATGTCGAGGACCGCAACTACCGGCGCTTGTCACGGCTGATCACCCCATGGGCGCCGCGATTTTTCGGGTCCTTCAACCGGATCGGCTGGCACGTGTTGCTTCTCGAGGATCTCGGTCCGCGCACGATGCCGCCCTGGACGTCAGCGAAAGCACGGCGCGCAACGCGTTCGTACGCGCAGTTCCACAAGAGCACCCGGGGCAAGACCCTGCCGCGTGGTCTCTCCCGAACGCAGCACTACGAGTTCGCCGGCTTCTGGCGCGAGCTTTCTAACAGCGGTGAGCTTGGTCGCGTGGCCGCGCTGGCTCGTGGCCGAGAGGACCAGGCGCGGGAGTGGATCGACGTCGTGCTGCCGGTGATGCGGCAGCTGGACGACGGGCTTGCCAAGACCAAGCCTCCTTTCTCTTTGCTCCACTTGGACACGCGTTCCGACAACACGCGATTGCACGGTGATCTCCTGCGGATCTTCGACTGGCCGTTCGCGAGCGTGGGCCCGGCCGAGTTCGACGTGACCGCATACGCCCAGGGCGTGCGGGCGGACGACGGACCCGAGCCCGAGCGAGTGCTCGCGTGGTACGAGGACGTCTTGCCCCTCCGGGCGGACGCGATCGACGCGTCGTTGGCGGCGATATCGGGATTCTTCGCGGACCGCTCGTGGAAGCCCGAGGTGCCGGGGCTTCCGCGGGTTCGCTCGTTCCAACGCCAACAGCTGAAGTGCTGCCTGGCCTGGGCCGCGCGCCGCTTCGACCTTCCCGAGCCGCGGTGGCTTCGTGCGGTGGCGGACTGATGCCGGAGTGGCCCGACCTCCACGTCGTGCGCGGCCGTCTCGAGAAGGCGCTCGTTGGCCGCGAGATAGTCCTCGTCCGTGTCGGCGACCCGCTCGTGCTGCGTTCCACCCATCCGGTCGAGACGGCGCTCGCGCATCGCCGCTTCACCGGCGTGCGTCATCGCGGGAAGTTCCTCGTGTTCGATCTCGATCGCGGAAGGATCATGGTCAATCCGATGCTCGCCGGCGTCTTCGAGCTCGCCGACGCTGAGGCGAAGGTCACGCGAACCACCGCTCTTTCGCTGGTGCTCGATAACAGGATTGACCTCCGGTATCGCGACGAGAAGCGCATGGGCAAGGTGTACGTGCTCGACGACGGCGAGGGCACGAGCTCGGTCCACGGTTTCGACGCGCTCGGTCCGGACGCGGGCGACTTCTCGTGGAGCGAACGGGAGTTTGCGGATCGTGCACGTGCGACGCGGCGCGAGGTCCGCAACCTGCTCCAGGACCAGACGTTTCTGGCGGGGATCGGAAACGCGTACGCCGACGAGATCCTCTGGGAGGCGCAGCTCCACCCGAAGCGTCGCGTCGCGACGCTGTCCCCTGAGGAGATCTCCCGCTTCTACCGTGCGCTCAAGGACGTTGTGGCGCATGGCGTACTACAGGTGGAGGAACACCTGCCGCCGGAGCTCGGGACGAAGATCCGCGACCACATGAAGGTGCGTGGCCACAAAGGCAAACCCTGCCCGCGCTGCGGAACGGCGATCGTGAAGACCCGCCACGGCCTCGACGACATGTATCTCTGCCCGCGCTGCCAGCCGCCGCCGAAGGGTCAGATCCGCTAAGGATTGGCGGCTGCGTCCATGACGATCGTGAGGCTCCAATCGACGCCATCGACTTGGAAGGCGTAGCAGCCTGGACCATCGATCACGACCGTCGACGGAAGGAACCGCCAGCCCTCCTCCGATCCCTGCGACCGAGTTCCGGTGTCGTAATCGAACCGGAGCTCGCCGGTGATCGGCCCGCCGCCCGCCTGGAAACGCACGTCGCCCGATGCGTCGATGCGTGCGCCTCGGATCAGGGCCGCGTCCTTATAGTCGGGCCGCGACAGCCACGCGACCTTCGTGAAAAGCGAGCCGTCCGGGGCGCGCGAATAGAAGATCCGGTTCCCGATCGAGTAGACGGGACCGGGACCGGCGACCGGTCCGACGAATGTCGTGATCGGCACTGCGGGCGTCACGGGGCAGGCCGCTCCCGCCGCGAGCGAGGGGAGCCGTAGCCGGTGCGCCGCGAGCCGCGCCCAGGTCGCGTCATCGACGAGGGGCGCCAGCACGTTCCCCACGCGATCCGTTCGGACGCTCGGCGTTGGGGAGGACGGGCCGGACGATCCGACCGCCGGCGCGGGCGAGGCACACGCGGTCAACCACACCGTCGCGGCGAGGAGCAGCCTGAGCACGCCCATCGATGCTGATACTCCGCGGTGATGCAAAGGGTTCCCGGGTCGCCATCGCGCGCCGACCTCGAGCGGGCCCGCGGCAAGGGCATTCCCGACGTGATCGCGCCGGGACTCGATGTGCTGTTCGTCGGCATCAATCCGAGCCTCTGGTCGGGCGCCGTCGGGCATCACTTCGCCCGGCCGGGCAACCGGTTCTGGCGAGTGCTGCACGAAGCGGGGTTCACCGACCGCCTTCTCCCGCCGGCAGAGGGCAGGGAGCTGCTCCGGCGGAAGATCGGCATCACGAATCTCGTGAATCGTGCGACCGCCAGCGCGGACGAGCTGGACAGCGAGGCGCTCCGCCGCGGCGCGCGCCGGATCGTTGCGAAGGTCCGCCGCTACCGTCCGAAGGTAGTTGCGTTCGTCGGCATGGGCGCGTACCGCACCGCCTTCGGCAGGCGGCGCGCACGCGGGGGCCGTCAGGAGGAGGAGCTGGCCGGTGCGACGATCTGGGTGCTTCCGAATCCAAGCGGCCGAACCGCCGGGTACCAGATGCCCGCCCTCACGCGAGCGTTCCGCCACCTGCGCCGATCGCTCTGACGCGGCACACTCACCCGCGCGGAGGTGCGCATGCCGAACACCGTCATCGTCACGCGCGAGCCGCCCATCGCGGTCGTTCAGCTCAACCGACCGGAGGTGCTGAACGCGCTCAACGAGGAAGTCCTCGACGAGCTCGTAAGAGCCCTCACAGCGCTGGATGACGACGACGCCATTCGCTGCGTCGTCCTCACCGGGAGCGAGAAGGCGTTCGCGGCGGGTGCCGACATCAAAGAGAACTTCGTGACCGCGACACCGGTCACGATGCTGAAGCAAGATCTCACCACGCGGTGGGAGGCGATCCGGCGGATCAGGACGCCGATCGTCGCGGCGGTCTCGGGCTACGCCCTCGGCGGTGGCTGCGAGCTCGCGATGACCTGCGACATCATCGTGGCATCCGAGAGCGCGCAGTTCGGACAGCCCGAGATCAACCTCGGCATCATCCCCGGCGCCGGCGGAACACAGCGGCTCACGCGCACGGTGGGGAAGTACCGTGCGAACGAGCTCATCCTCACCGGACGTCGCATCAAGGCCGACGAAGCGAAAGCGATCGGTCTCGCCGCGCAGGTCTACCCGGCGGCGTCGTGGCTCGACGACGCGAAGGCCCTCGCGCGCACGATCGCGGAGAAGGCGCCGGTCGCGGCGCGGCTCGCGACGGAGGCGGTGGATCTCGCGTGGAATTCCACGCTCGACGCGGGACTCGAGTTCGAGCGGAAGGCCTTCTACCTGCTCTTCGCGACCGAGGACAAGAAGGAAGGCGTCGACGCATTCGTGAACAAGCGGAAGGCCGTCTTCAAGGGAAGGTGACAACGCGGTCGCCTCTCCGATACGAGCGCGATGGCGCGGTCACGATCCTCACGCTCGACCGCCCGGAGGTCCTGAACGCCTTCGACGAATCGCTGACCGAGGCGCTGAACGCCGCGATCGCCGACTGTGCGGCGGATGCCGCCATCCGCGCTGTCGTGATCACCGGATCCGGTCGCGCGTTCTCGGCTGGCCAGGACCTCGACGACCGCCTCGCGATGATCGAGAAGGGCGGCGACCTGCGACTGGGCGACGAGTTGCGGCGCCGCTACCACCCGGTGATCGCGACGATCCGAACGATGCGCAAGCCGGTCGTCGCCGCGGTGAACGGCGTCGCCGCTGGCGCGGGGCTCGGGCTGGCGGTCGCGTGCGACGTGCGGGTCGCCGCCACATCAGCCTCGTTTCGGGCGGCGTGGGGCCGCGTCGGGCTGGTCCCGGACGCGGGCTCGGCCTTCTTCCTGCCGCGTCTGGTGGGCTGGGGACGTGCGCTGGACATGGTCCTCACCGGCGACCCGGTGAGCGCGGACGAGGCACTACGCATCGGGCTCGCGACACGCGTGTGGCCTGATGAAGCGTTCGTCGCGAAATGGCACGACTACGCGCAGACCCTCGCTCGCGGCGCGACCGAAGCCTTCGCCCTCACCAAGGAGGGACTCAACGCATCCATGGCGCGTGGCTTCGAGGAGTTCCTCGACATCGAAGCCGGACTGCAGGACCGCGCCGGCCGCACGGGCGATTACGCTCGAGGAGTGAAGGCCTTCGCCGCCAAGCGCCCGGCGGAATTCGAGGGCAGATGAAACGAGCGAGGAGCGGCTTCGCCGGAACGAGCGAGACAAGCAGCCTTGAGCGTGTCTCCTCGGCGAAGCCGAGAGATTGATCGGTTGAGCGCGCATCCACGCGACGCGGTGATCCTGGGCTATGTCCGTACGCCGTTCGGCCGGTACGGCGGCGGCCTCGCGCCGATCCGGCCCGACGATCTCGCGTCGCACGTCATCCGCGCCGTTCTCGAGCGGACCGACGTCGCCGACGCGGATATCGACGAGGTCGTCTTCGGCGCCGCGAACCAGTCCGGGGAGGACAACCGCAACGTCGGCCGCATGGCCTCGCTGCTGGCCGGACTACCCGAGACCGTGCCGGGAGTCACCCTGAACCGTCTCTGCGGCAGCGGCCTCGAGGCCGTGAACGATGCCGCGCGGCGGATCCGCGCGGGGGAAGCCGACGTGGTCGTCGCCGGCGGCGTCGAGAGCATGACTCGCGCGCCGCTCGTGACCCTGAAGCCTTCGGAAGCGTTTCCCCGCGGCGAGCGCGTGCTGGCCGACACGACGCTCGGATGGCGGCTCGTCAATCCGCGGATGATCGATCTGGGCTACCACCCGATCTCGCTGGGCGAGACGGCCGAGAACGTCAGCGTGAAGGAGCATGTCGGCCGCGCGGAACAGGATTCGTATGCCGCGCGCAGCCAGGACCGTTATGCGCGCGCCAAGGCTGAGGGCTTCTTCGCCGGCGAGATCCAGCCGGTGCACAACGGCAAGGAGCTGATCAGCGAGGACGAGCACCCGCGTCCGGGTAGCTCGATCGACAAGCTCGGCAAGCTCAAGCCCGCGTTCAAAGAGAACGGCACCGTCACCGCGGGGAACTCGTCCGGGATCAACGACGGCGCGGCCGCGCTCGTGATCGCGGCGCGCGAGAAGGCACGGGCGCTGGGGCTCCGTCCGCTCGGCCGCATCGTCGCCAGCGCCTCGGCGGGCGTCCATCCCGACTACATGGGCCTCGGGCCCATCCCGGCCGTGCGCAAGCTGGTCG
>VBDX01000227.1 GCA_005881885.1 Chloroflexota bacterium | reverse complement strand
ACTGGCTCGCGAGTTTGTTCGGAAAACCGCGGATTCTCTGTTGTGAAGGGCCTCTCACGGGCGTCTACCTGTAGATCAGCCGCCTTTGGCTGTGGGGGTTCGATTCCCTCTCTGCCCACCGTGTGTGCAACTGACGGTGTCCTCTGACACCGGAGTCCTTCATCTTCGAGCGTAGCCGCTCGTAGGGCGTCTGACCTCCCAACGCGCCGTGCGGGCGTTCGAAGTTGTAGTAGTCCTCCCACTCCTGAAGCTTCGTGGTGAAGAGCTTGGCGTCGTCGACGACCACGCCGTCGAGCAGCCGATAGAACTCCTCGGCGTCGATCCGATGCGAGCGCTCGACCTTGCCGTTGAGCCGCGGGGTGCGCGGCCGGATGTACACGTGCTCGATGCCGAGGTCCTGGACGTGCCAGTGGAACGCGGCCTGAAACTCGGAGCCGTTGTCGGTCTGGATGCGCACCACGCGGAAAGGCAGCTTCTGGAGCACGTAGTCGACGAACTGGATCGCCGTTTTCTGGTTCAGACGCTCATAGATGCGCAGGACCCGCAGCCGCGTGCAGTCGTCGATCGCCGTGAACTGGTAGTGCCGGCGTCCGGATCTCTTGAGCGGCTCGATGAACTTCACGTCGAGCTGCACCTGGTGGCCGGGCTCGGGCTTCTCGTAGCGCTGCCAGCGCTTGTGATGCGGCACGTAGCGCTGCGAGGCCGGCAGACGGCTGAGGCCGAGGCGCCGGAGGATGCGCCAGATGCCAGAGACGCTGACCACGAGCTCGTGGTAGCGGCGCAGGTACATCGCGATCTTCTGCGGCCCGAAGTGGTAGGTCTGACGCAGGTGCACGATCTTGCCGACGATCTCGACGCTGGTCGCCCGCGGGCTCAGGTGGGGACGGCCGAGCGGTCCTCGAGGCCCGCAAGGCCCTTCTCCTCATAGCGTCGCAGCCAGACGTAATAGCTCTGCCGCGTGATGCCGTAATAGAGGCAGGTCTGGCTCACGTTGCGGCTGACTTCACGCGCGTGACGGATGATCGCCAGGCGCCGGGCCGCGGACCTCGCCCGCTCTCGTTCGGTCACTCGGATCCCCTCCTCTTGCGGAGACCCCAGTGTCAACGACGTCCGTCAGTTTTAGACCTCTCTGCCCACCGAATTTTCCGCGCCCGCTTAAGCGAAGTTCGTCTCGAGCTTCGAGGCGCTAGGGCGGAAAAGATGCAACTGGCCCCGCACGGGCGTCTGACCCGGGGCGGCTTCTCGGGGTCAGACGGCCTGCGCATCGCGCCGGTAGTGAACGAGCGTCGCCTGCGCGAGCGGGTTGGGCAGCGCGGCGCGATCTCTGATCGGGACGGCGTGGCTATAGCGCTCGACCATCTCGAGGCGCTCCCAGCCGCCCTGCCGCTGCAGCGAGAGCAGATCCGCGCCGGGGCCCTTCATCCAGTTCGTCGCCCAGGTGTGGCGCAGAAGATGCGCGTGGAACCGCCGTACGCCTGACCTCTTCCTGATGCGGTTCGTGTCTCCCGCGCCAGAAGCTTCACTCTGGCTCGCGGCGGCGCTCGTCGGAGTGACTGCGATGCGATGGATGGAAGCTGGCGTCGCGCCATTGGTTGCGATCGCCGCGGCGCCGGTCGTAGCGTGGAGCGTGTACAAGCGCGCCGTCGCTGCAGTGATTGGCCTGTCCGGTGCGATTGGCGGCGTGATGGGCTACTGGTTCGCGAATCTGGTTTGGTGGGACTGGCGATGCGGTGCGCCGCTCGGCCCCGGCGAGGTGCTATGTTCCCGCTTTGGTGAGCCGCAGCCCTCCTTGACACTCACCGCGATTGCGCTTGTGTGCACGGTTCTGGTTGCGGTTGGCGCAGCGTGGGTCGCACGAAGGGGATCCCGCGAGGCGTAAGCCGCAATGGCGATTGTCTAACTCATATGAGTGACGTACGCGTTCGAGGCTTCGAGCGCGGATGACCGCGTCTGAACTTCGGAGCATGCTCGGTCAATGAGGAGAACCATCGTCCTGGTCGCCGTCCTTCTTGTCTCGTGCACCAGCAGTATTGCGCCAAGTCCAACCCCGGCTACAAACACTGGCGTCACTTCGCTCGCCCCGTCGCCAACGTCTTCAGCCACGATCGCTGCGATCGTTACGGCGCCTCCGGCCAATGCGTCGCCAACCCCGATCCCGCTGCCTTCATTCGCCGATATCGCCGCGGCGGGGAGCGGCGTGGTGTGGGTCCTCGTTGCCGACCAGCACCTGTTCCGATCGCTCGATCGTGGGGCGACATGGGAGGAGCGGGATGTCCCGCAGCTCCCGCTCGGACCCATGAAGAACATCTCGTTCGTCGACGATCGGGACGGTTGGCTCCTGACGGTCGGGTCACCGGCAACGGGCTGCATGGCACAAGGCTTCACGGTGTGGCGCACGACGGATGGCGCTTCCACGTGGGAGAGGGCACACCAGGCGACTTTCTCCAGCTCTCCGCTGGCGGGGGGCTGCAAGTCGCGTGTCGCGTTCGTCGATCCGCAGCACGGATACATCGACGTGGCGGGCCGCGACGTACCGCCAGCGGTGCTTCGCACGAGTGACGGTGGCACGACATGGACGTTGTCGCAGCGGCTGCCCGATCCTCCTGGATTCGTGTTCGAGCCCTCAATCTCAACGCTCCAACCCGGTGCCCTGGGCGACTTTGGCTCTGTCGTGCTGGTGTCCGCGGGCTCGTTCGTGAATGGCACCGCCCAGCGCCACATCTTCCGATCGACCGATCATGGCGCGACCTGGTCGTACATCCGGACCGCGCCCAGCGACGCGGACATCGTCTTCCTCACTCCGACGCGGTGGCTGCAGGTCGTCCCGGGGAGCTCGTCGGTCGAGACGACGGACGCGGGCGCGTCGTGGCACGCGTTCGCGACCGACTACAGCCAAGCCGCTGGCGTCGCACCGCAGATCGTCTTCGGCGACTCGACCACGGGCTATGCGAGCGTGCGGGGAACCCTTCAGCGCACGACCGACGCCGGCGCCCATTGGACGAGCCTTACAACTCCGGGAACGTGACGCGTCTCGTCGACCTTGAGCGTCGCGCGGCCTGGCGGCCTGCGAAGGGGCAAATTCGGTCAGGCGGCGGCCCGTCGGAGCGACAGAAGGTTCCCGTCGCCGTTGATCA
>VBDX01000010.1 GCA_005881885.1 Chloroflexota bacterium | reverse complement strand
CCTGCGTGGCTCCGACCATCGTGCAGGTGAACGGCAGGCCCCAGGCGTTCACGTGGAACATCGGAACGACGGGCAGGACGACATCGGACTCCAGAACGCCGACCGCGCCAGATGCCTGCCCGAGACTGTGCAGCACAAGCGCGCGGTGCGAATACACGACGCCCTTCGGTCGGCCGGTCGTCCCGGACGTGTAGCACATCGCGGCGGCCTCGCGCTCGTCGAGCTCTGGATACGCGAACGCGCTCGCGTCCGCACCGGCGAGGAGCTTCTCGTAGCCGATCGTGCCCGCGGGCGCCTGCGCGCCGTGCTCGATCACGACGATGTGCTCGATCCGCACGTCGGCACGGAACTTCTCGAGCAGCGGCAGGAGCGTGTCGTCGATGATGAGCACGCGGTCCTCGGCGTCGTTCACGATGTACGCGAGGTCGCTCGGATGCAGACGCGGGTTGATTGTGTGCAGGACGTTGCCGGCGAGCGGTATTCCGAAGTACGCCTCGAGGTGTTCGTACTGGTTCCAGCACAGCGTCGCGACGCGGTCACCACGCCGCAGGCCGAGCTGCTGTAGCGCGACCGCGAGCTTCTTCGCGCGGGGTACGAAGTCCGCGTACGTGTACCGGTGGATGGTCTTGTCCGGTCGGCGAGTGACGATCGCCTTGTGCCCGAAGAGCGTCTCCGCTCGCCGCAGGATGAACGCGATCGTCAGCGGGTATTCCATCATCAGTCCGTCCACGTCGATGTCTCCCCTTTCCCCTTCCGCCGTCAGCCGCCAAGGATTGCCTGTGCGATGTCCGCGCGGTGGGCCGCGCCGGAGCGGTCGAACGACTCGATCCAGAGTGCCCGCTTGTAGTAGCGATGGAGCGGATGGTCCCAGGTGAAGCCCATGCCACCATGCACCTGGATTGCACGCTCGCATGCCGCGACCGCGGCCTCCGCGGCATACGCCTTCGCCGCGCTCGCGGCGAGCTCGGCCTCGCCGTCATCCTCGGCGATGCACCACGCCGCCCAGTACGCGAGCGAGCGCGCGAGCTCCGTCTCCACATAGGTGTCGGCGAGCTTGTGCGAGACCGCCTGGTACGCGCCGATCGGCCGCCCGAACTGCTCGCGGCTTTTTGCGTGCTCGACCCCGAGCGCGAGAGCTCGGCTGGCGACGCCGACCGCCTCGAGGGCGAGCGCGGCCAGGGCGCGTCGCCGAGTTGCGGCGATGATCTTCGCCGCGGCGGGCGGTGCCGCGAGCAGCCGCGCGTCATCGTCCTCGAAGGTGACACGAGCGAGACGGCGCGTCGCGTCGACCGTGTCGAGAACGCGGACCAGCGGCCGGGCGTCGCGGCGCTCGGCGAGGTACAGCCCGATGCCGTCGGGCCCGCGCGCGGGGACCACGAACGCTTCGACCAAGCCGGCATCGGGAACGAGATCCGCCTCACCGCGCAGGAGCCAGCGATCGCCGTCACGACGTCCATCCACCGCCGCCCCGCTCGCATTCGCCGCGGGCGACGCGAACGTCGCGGTGAATGCGCCGGACGCGACCTTTGCCAAGAGGTCGGGAGCGCATCCGAGCGCCGGCAGCGCGAGCGCGACGGTCGAGAAGTACGGACCCGCATAGAGCGCGCGGCCGAGCTCCTCGAACACGATCCCCTCTTCGACAAAGCTCAGGCCGGCACCACCCTGCGCCTCAGAGATCGACGCGCCGGTCCATCCAAGACGGGCGAGCTCTGGCCAGGACGCGCGGTCCCAGCCATCCGCCGACGTCGCGATCTCCGCGAGGCGCGCGAGGGGATAACGCTTCTCGAGGAACGAGCGGGCCTGCGTGCGGAGCTGGTCCTGCTCCGGCGAGAAGCTGAAGTCCATCAGCGGCTCCGGGGCAGGCCGAGCACACGCTCGGCGATGATGTTCCGCAGGATCTCCGACGTGCCGGCCTCGATGGTGTTGCCGCGGCTGCGCAGCTGCTGATGGCGCCAGTACGCGGGTGCCCCGTCGCCATCCGCCACCTGCGCCTCGCGTCCGATGATCTCGATGGCGAGCTTGGTGAGGCGCTGGTTCGCCTCGGACCAGCGGAGCTTTGCCACCGACCCCTCGGGGCCAGGCACGCCGGTGCGCTCGAGGCGCGCCAGGGCGCGGTAGTTGGTGTAGCGGAGCGCCTGCAGATCGATCCACTCGCGTGCGACACGATCGCGCACCAGCGCGTCGGCCCCCGCTCGCTCGCGGGCGAGAGCCACGAGCTTGCGTACCGCGACGTCGAGGGCCCCCGCGAGGGCGAAGCCGAAGGTGCCGCGTTCGTGCGACAGGGTCGTCATCGCCACGCGCCAGCCGCCGCCGACCTCGCCGAGCAGGTTCGCCTTCGGCACCTCGACGTCGGTGAAGAAGATCTCGTTGAACTCCGCCTCGCCGGTGATCTGGCGCAGCGGCCTGACCTCGACGCCGGGACTCTTCATGTCGACGATGAGATACGTGAGGCCCTCGTGCTTCTCGTCGGTCGTGGCGCTCCGGCCGAGGAGGATGCACCGATCGGCGATGTGCGCGTACGACGACCACACCTTTTGACCGTTCACCACGAAGTGATCGCCCACCAGCTCGACGCGCGTGCGCACCGACGCGAGGTCCGAGCCTGAGCCCGGCTCGGAGAAGCCCTGACACCAGATCTCCTCGGCCGACAGGATCTTCGCGAGATAGCGCGCCTTCTGATCCGGCCGGCCGTGCGCGATGATCGTCGGACCGGCCATGCCCAGCCCGATCACGCCCAGGTGCTGCGGCGCTTCGGCGCGCGCGAGCTCCTCGAGATAGAGGGCCTGGTAGCGCCACGGCCGTCCCGCACCGCCGTACTCCTTCGGCCAGGTGAGCCCGGCGTACCCGGCCTCTGCGAGGCGCTTGCTCCAGTCGCGTCCGAGCGCGAGGGCGGCGGGGCCGCTCCAGCCGCGGAAGCCACGCAGCCCGGCCGGCACCTTCGCTTCCAACCAGGCGCGCAGCGTCCTGCGGAACGCGGCCTCCTCTGGTCCATCTCGCAAATCCATCAGCGGCCCTCGCCCATCTCGCCCCGCAGGGTCATGCAGGTGCTCATCGCGCGCGCGACGAGCCGCTCCTCCGAGTCGGCCACGTCGCACTCCACGAGGCCGATCGTCCGACCCGTCTTCACGGTGCGCGCCGTCGCGACGAGGCGGCCGCTCCAGAACGGCCGCGGGAAGTTGATCTTCAGGTCGAGGGTGGTGAAGCTCTCTCCTTCATCAAGGGTGGAGGCGTACGCCGTGCCCATCGCGGCATCGGCGACATCGCAGATGATCCCGCCATGGAGCGTGCCCATGGGATTGGCGTGCTGCGGACCAGCCTCAAGCTCGAAGGTCGCCTTCCCCGTTTCGATCGAGGTCGGTCGAAAGCCGATGAGTCTGCCCACCGGAGCGCCCGGGCCGTCCTCACGCACCATCTCGTTGAAGCGATCGATCAGCCTGGCCACGACACCTCCGAGGCGCCCCGATCGAGGGATCCGCGCGGCGCCGCCCTGAGCTGGGCACCGATGCGCACCAGCGAACGAAGACATGCGTCAAGCCCGGCATCGTGCTCACCGAGCGCAAATGGCGCGGCGTTGAAGTCGGTCGCGCCCGCCTCGGCCAGACGGAGCAACTGTTCGCCGATCGCGTCGTGATCACCGACGACGGCGACCTCCGCTGGTCCGGCGGCGCCCTCCCGGTCGAGCATCGCGCGATAGGCCGGCAGCGATGCGTAGGTCTTGAACATGCGGCGAGCCAGTTCGCGCGCGGCGGCCACGTCGCCGGTCAGCGCGAGCGGGAGTTCGACGACGATGCGCGGGGCAGGCCGGCCTGCCTCCGCCGCCGCTTCGCGCACGCGGGGCACGATGTGGTCACGCAGCGTGCGCGCGCCCACCATCCAGGTAATGGTGCCGGCCGTGAGCGTGCCGGCGAGCGCGAGCATCTTCGGACCGAGTCCGGCGAGCAGTACCGGCACCGGCAGTCCGTCGATCGAGGTGAGATGAGCACGGACGGTGAACCGCGTTCCGGCGTGCTCGATCTTCCCGGTGCTGAGGAGCGGAACGAGGACGGAGAGGTACTCGCGGGTGTGAGCGTACGCGCGTTCGTACGAGAGACCCCACATGTCTTCGACGACCACACGATGCGAAGGCCCGACGCCGAGCGTGAAGCGACCGCGCGCCGCGGCCTGCGTCGACGCCGCCTGCTGAGCCATCGCGTGCGGGTGGCGCGGATATGTCGGCGTGATGGCCGTGCCCAGTTCGATGCGCGTCGTCGCGCGGGCCGCGACCGCAGCGACGGTCATCGCGTCGTGTCCGTAGATGTTGGAAAACCAGACGGACGCAAGTCCGACATCCTCCGCGAGGCGGGCGCGTTCGAGGTGCTCACCGAGCGTCGCGGGTCGCCGCTCGCGTTGCCCGCCGTCGAGCAGTCCGATGCGCATCAGCCCGGACCTCCCCTGAGGGCCGGGCGCCATGTTGTCCGGGCGAGAGGGGTCGAGGTCAACTCGACACCTCTCGACCCCGCTCGCCCATCGAGTAGCGCACGCACAGCGTTCTGCCCGTCGCTACTTGAGCGTGATGTAGCCAGTGATCGTGACGAACTTGCCATCCTTCGCCGCCTGGAAATAGGCGGCTTTCACGCCCGCGTGATCCGTGGGGCTGTAGCTGAGACTTGGCACGAGCGAGCCCGTGAAGTTCTGCATCTGGTCGAGGTTCGTCATGAAACCTTCGCGAGTCAGCTCTTTGCCCGCGCGCTTCAACGCCTCGATGAATACCTGACCGTACGTGTATCCGGCCTCGGTGAAGCCGCCGATCTGTTCCTTTGGAGCGTACTTGGCCATGAACGCCTGGTATTCGACGATCTTCGGGTTGCTGGTGTCATCGAACGCGGGGAGGTATGCCTCGATCAACATGCCGTTGATCGCGGGGCCGGCCAGCTGGAAGATCGACGGATCGTTGATCACCGAGGATGAGAGCAGCTTCGGCGCGTAGCCGATCTTGCCCATCTCGGCGATGATCGAGCCGCCCGGCTTCGGCACGGCATAGAGGATCACCGTGTCGGCGCCGCTGGTCTGCAGCTTGAGCGCTTGTGCGCTGAAGTTGGTATCGGTCGTTTCATACGACACACCGGTCGCGGCCGGGAGGCTGCGCTTCTTCAGCTCCGCCTGGACCGCGTCGAGTCCCTCTTTGCCAAACGCGTCGTTCTGGTAGAAGACCGCGACCTTTTTCGCGCCCATCGTGTCGAGGGCGTATTGCGTCGCCAGCGTCGCTTCAGTCGTGTAGTTGAGCTGGACGGCGTAGATGTTCTTCTTGAGCGGCACGGCGAGCATGGTCGTGCCGGTCGCCGGCCAGACGTGCGGGACGTTGTTCGCGACGAGGTAGTCCATGACGGCCGCGTTATTGGGCGTCCCAAGGCCGCCGCAGAGCGCGAAGACCTTGTCCTCTTCCACGAGCTTCTTCACCGCGGCCACCGTCTTGGCCGGCTGGTAGCTGTCGTTCTCGTAGATGAAGCGGATCTTGCGGCCGTTGATGCCGCCCTGGTCATTGATCATCTTGAAATACGCGTCGAGCGTGCGGTCGATCGCGCCGTAAAAACCCGCCGGTCCATCCTGCGGTCCCCAACTGCCAACGACGACCTCGGTGTCGGTAACACCGGTGACGACGGTCTTGGCAGTGGCGGGCGCGGATGACGCGGCGGGCGGCGTCGTCGCCGACCCGCAGGCCGTCACGAGCAGCGCGACGAGCAACGGGACGACCTGCGCCGCCCGTGGCAGGAATAGATGGCGTGTCCTCGAAAGTTGCCCTTTCAAAAGCTCCCTCTCCTTCTGGCCTTACCCGGCCCTAATGCCCCAGATATGCGCGCCGCACCTCCTCCCGCTGACGGAGCGCCGCGCTCCGATCGCCGAGGATCACGCGTCCGGTCTCTAGTACGTACGCACGGTCGGCGACGGCGAGCGCCATATGCGCGTTCTGCTCGACGAGGAGCACGGTGGTCCCGGCCGCGCGGATCTCGCTGATCACGCGGAAGATCTCCTTGACCAAGATCGGTGCGAGGCCAAGGGATGGCTCGTCGAGCACAAGCAGGCGTGGCCGGGCCATGAGGGCCCGTCCGATGGCGAGCATCTGCTGCTCGCCGCCGCTCAGCGTTCCGGCGCGCTGCTGCAGCCGCTCGCGGAGGCGCGGGAAATATTCGAACACGCGCGACGCCTTTTGGCCTCCGGGACCGAGATCCGGTCGGGCGTACCCGCCGAGCAACAGATTCTCGCGCACGGTCAGATCCGCGAATATCTGTCGTCCTTCGGGCACCTGGACGATCCCCGCCCGCACCATGCGGTCTGGGCTCCATCCATCGATGCGCTCGCCGTCGAAGTCGACCGAGCCGCGCGTCGGCCGGAGGAGACCGGAGATCACCCGCAATGTCGTCGTCTTACCCGCGCCGTTCGCCCCGAGGAGCGCGACAACGCTGCCCTCGGTGACCTCGAGACTGACGCTGTGCAGCGCGCAGACGCGCCCGTAGTAGGCCTCGATGTCGTTCACCACGAGGAGCGGACGAGCCCCGCTAGGCATCGGAGACCTCGAGCTCAGGCTCCCCGAGGTAAGCCTCGATGACCACCGGGTCACGGCGGACGTCCGCCGGCGCTCCGGTGGCGATGCGTCGGCCGAAGTCCAGTACGTAGACCCGATCGCAGAGCCCCATGACGAATGACATGTCGTGCTCCACGACAAGCACGCTCAGATCGAATCGTTCACGCATCCGGCGGATCAGGTCCGCGAGACCCTGGCTCTCGTGGTGGTCGGCGCCGGCGGTCGGCTCGTCGAGCAACAGCAGCGCAGGGCGCGAGACGAGCGCCCGGCCGAGCTCGACCAGCTTCTGGAGGCGGAAGGGCAGCGTGGACACCACGCTGTCGCGATGGCCCACAAGACCAAGGAGATCGAGCATCTCGTCGGCGCGCGCCGTCGCGCGGGCTTCGTCCGCACCGACCCCGGGCAGGCGCAAGCCATCACGGATCGCGCCGCCGCGCATGACCGCGTGCTGTCCGACCAAGAGGTTCTCCAGTGTCGTCATGCTGCGACAGAGCTCCACGTTCTGGAACGTGCGCGCGATGCCGAAGCGGATGATCTCGTGCGACCGAGCGTGGGTGATGTCGCGGCCATTGAAACGGATGGTCCCGCGGAGGGGATCGTAGAACCGGCTGATGCAGTTGAAGACTGTGGTCTTACCCGCTCCGTTCGGTCCGATGAGCCCGACGATCTCGTCGGTGTTCACCGAAAGGTCGACGCCGTCGACCGCGACCAGTCCTCCGAAGCTGATCGTGAGCCCCGTGATCTCGAGGAGCGGTCCGCTCACCTGACGCCGCTCCCCTCACCTAGCTCGACGATCTGGTCCACGCGCGGCGCACCGTCGCGCACCCGTGCCGCCCAGTGCTGCCGCACGGAGCGCATGACCCCGGCCAAGCCATGCGGCAGGAACGCGATCGTCAGGATGAGGATCGCGCCCAGGACGACGATGTAGAGGTTTTTGAAGTCGTGCACCACGGGCAGTCGCGTCAGGGCGTTCTGCAGGAACGTCAGCAGCAGGGCCCCTGAGAGCGCGCCGCCAACGGAGCCGAGGCCGCCGAGCACGATCATCGTCAGGAAGTCGACCGAGAGGAGCACAGTGAAGTCCTCGGGACTGATGCCGTGAAGGAGGTGCGCGTAGAGGGCACCCGCGATCCCCGCATACAGCGCGCTCAGCGCAAACGCAGTGGTCTTGTAGCGCACTAGGTTCACTCCCATCGCGCGCGCGGCGATCTCGCTGTCGCGTATGGCCACGAACGCGCGGCCGGTGTGGCTCGTGACGACGTTCCTCGCGAAGATCGTCAACACGATGAGCATGGCCGCGGTCAGGTAGTAGTAGTCCTGATCGGTGCGGAACACGATCGTGAACGCGCCCAGCGCGAGCGACGCGAGCGGTAGACCGTGCAGTCCCGATGAGCCGCCGGTCCAGGAGCCCTGCCACACGAGGAGCTGCGGGATCGCGAGGCCGAAGCCAAGCGTCGCGACCGCGAGATAGGGACCGGACAGGCGCAGGGCCGGCAGACCCAACAGGAACCC
>VBDX01000108.1 GCA_005881885.1 Chloroflexota bacterium | reverse complement strand
GCGCGCAGCCCGCGCGCCAGATACGGCGCGTTGGACATCGACTCCATCCCGCCCGCCACGATGACGCGACCCTCGCCGGCCGCGATCTGCGTCGCGGCGAGCATCACCGCCTTGAGCCCCGAGCCGCAGACCTTGTTCACCGTCGTGCACGGGACCGAGTTGGGGATGCCCGCAGCGAGCGAGGCCTGCCGCGCCGGCGCCTGCCCGACGCCGGCCTGCACCACGTTGCCCATGAAGACCTCGTCGACCTGGTCGGGGCTGACCCCCGCGCGCTCCAGGGCGCACTTGATGGCGATCGCACCAAGCTTCGGAGCGGGGATCGGAGCCAGTCCGCCAAGGAACGCGCCGATGGGCGTGCGCGACGCGCCGAGGATGACGGTCCTCACTTCGCGCCCTCCTCAGCGAGTCGCCGCGCGACGTGCTCGCGGTACGAGCGGATCTCATCACGGAGCGCCGTGAGCTCTCCGATCCGTTCCTTCGTCGTCGCGAGGTGCGCTTCGAGCAGCTCGATCAGCCGTGGGAGGACTCTGGCGTTCGTGCGGTGCCGGCCGTAGAGCGTCTCGAGCTCCTGCATCTCCGCAAGCGTGAGGCCCAGCACCTTGAGCTTCAGGATGAACTTCAGGCGGCGGACGTCGTCGTCGGTGTACACGCGCTGCCCGCCGTCGAGGCGTTTCACCGACTCCAGGAGCCCGCGCTCCTCGTAGTAGCGGATGGTCCGCTCGGTCAGGCCGACCTTCGCCGCAACCTCGCCGATGCGATAGCTGGTGGGCGCCGCCGTCGCCACGCCCGCCAGTTTACGTCAACTGGCGGACGGCTGACGGCCTTGGCAGATCGGCCTCGCCGCCCCTCCCAAAATCACAGCTCCGTTGGGCTCACGACGAACCCGAGCCGCGCGGTCGACCGACGGAGCGCCGCGTCGAGCGTGACGAGCCGGCAGCGCAGCAGCTGCGCCAGTGCGACGTATTCCGCGTCGTAGGTCGTCGCCCAGCCAAACTCGTCGGCGAGCCTCCAGGCTTTCCCCCCAAGCCCGGCCGGGGCTCGGGAAGCGATCGCCGAGGAGCTCAAGCGGTCGAGCGCCTCAAGGGCGCGGACCGCCGGAAGGTCACCGCGCCAGACCGACTGGTGGAGGCTCGCGCGGACTTCCGGCCAGAGAAGCGGCGGTGCTACCAAGTCCTCCGCTCGGAATCGTCGTAGCCCGGCGGGGAGTAGGCACGCTTCGACCACCACGCTCGCGTCGAGAACGAGAGTCAGCGACCCTCCCGGGCGCGGCGGACCATCTCAACGGGATTGGGAAGCCGAAGCCGAGCATGCTCGGCCGCCCAGTCCTTCGGAAGAGGCAGCATCTCTGCTTCGCCTCCGCGCGCGATTCGCTCGAGGTCGCGCTCTTCGATCACATGCTGAGTCCCCACCTTACGCGAGGGTAGCTTCCCTGAACGAATCCATCGTCGGACGGTCTCAGGATCGCGACGGACCCGACGGGCAGCCTCAGGAACAGTCAGCATAGTCGCATACTACTACATCGCATAAATCAATGCGGCGTTTCAGCGCCGATCTAGCGGCACCCAGCGACGATCTGACTCGCCCGTGTACTCAGATTCGGGCCGGATGATCCGGTTCGCGCCGAGCTGCTCGAGGCAATGCGCCGTCCAGCCCGCGACGCGGGAGACCGCGAAGGTCGGCGTGAAGAGATCGACGGGGATCCCTAGACCGTGCAGCACGAGGGCGGTGAAGAACTCGACGTTGGTGCGCAGGCTGCGGCCGGGCTTGTACTCGTCGAGGAGGCCCAGCGCCACGCGCTCCACCTCGCGCGCGAGCTCGTAGAGCTGGACGTCGCCGTCGGAGCGGAACAGCTCCTCGGCCGCGCGCGACAGGACATCCGCTCGCGGATCACGCACCTTGTAGATGCGGTGCCCGAAGCCCATGAGCCGCTCGCCGCGCTCCAGCTTCGCGCGCATGAACGCTTCGGCGTTCGACGCCTCCCCGATCTCGAAGACCATGTCGAGGGCTGGGCCGGGTGCCCCGCCGTGCAGCGGCCCTTTCAGCGCGCCGATCGCTCCTACGATCGCCGAGATCAGGTCCGACTCAGTCGACACGATCACGCGCGCGGTGAACGTCGACGCGTTGAGCCCGTGGTCGATCACGGTGTTGAGGTAGGTCTCAAGCGCGCGCGTTCGCGCCGCGCTCGGATGACTGCCCTTCAGCATGTAGAGGTAGTTCGCCGCGTGCGAGAGGCCGTGGTGCGGCGCGATCGGGCCCTCGCCGGTGAGGAGGCGGCCATAGCTCGCGACGATCGTGGCGAACCGCGCCACGGAGACGAGCGCGTCCCGGTATGTGCCCTCCGGAACGGTTTCGCTATCCGTGCGCACGCTGAGGGTGCCGGCCGCCATCCGCAGCGCATCCATCGCCGGGAGCTTCTGCGCCGCGGCGGCCTCGAGCACCTGGCGCGTGATGGCGGGCAGATCGCGCAGTGAGGCGAGCTCGGCGCGGAACGTCTCGAGCTCGCGCGCGTTGGGCAGGCGGTCGTTCCAGAGGAGAAACACCAGCTCTTCGAACCGCACGCGACCCGCGAGCTCCTCGATCGCGTAGCCGGCGATGACGAGCTCGCCTTTGCGTCCATCGACCCTCGAAAGGCGCGTGCGCGCCGCGACGACGCCCTGCAGGCCAGGAACGTACGCGCTCGCCACGCTCAGAGACTAACCATGTCAGCCGGCGAGCTCGCGGAGCGCGATGGCCAGCGCCCGCGCACCGAGCGCCGCGTCGTCGAGCGAGGCGAATTCGCGTGGCGTGTGGGATCCGCCGGACGAGCGCACGAAGATCATTCCGGTCGGCACTCCCGAAAGCTGTGCGTTCTGTGCGTCGTGCCCAGCGCCGCTCACGAGCAGATCGGCGTCGACGCCGACATCTTTCACCGCACGGCGCAGGAGCAGCGCGATGCCACGGTCGAGCGGGGTGACCTCGACCCGTGCGAGCTCGTCGACCGACGGCTCAAGGCGTCGTGCTTGCGCGATCCGCTGGA
The DNA here is from genome assembly GCA_005881885.1 of Chloroflexota bacterium. GTDB lineage: Bacteria > Chloroflexota > Limnocylindria > P2-11E > P2-11E > 3-1-20CM-2-70-9. Next base: position 21,456 of record VBDX01000108.1, on the reverse strand, counting down.
CCTCGGCCAGGACGCCTCGCACCAGCTCGTCGTGCCCGCGAGCCGCGCGGAGATCGAGCGAAAACACGCACTCTCCCGGAACGACGTTCTTTGCGCCGGGACGGACCGCGATCTCCCCCACCGTGCCGACACCGTCGGCGTGCGTTCGCGCGATGCGCTCGACCGCGAGGACAATCTCGGCGGCACCCGCGAGTGCGTCGGCGCGCGCGTCCATGATCGTGGCGCCGGCATGGTCGGCGCGGCCACGAAGTGTCACGCGCGCGTGGTAGATACCGACGATGTCACTCACGACACCGAGGGCGCGCCCGGCGTCGGCGAGACGCGGGCCTTGCTCGATGTGCAGCTCGAGGTAGGCCGCGAATTCCTTCGGGTCGCGCCGTGCGAGCGCCGGATCGCCGGCCTCCCCCAGCGAGCGAAGCGCGTCTCCGATCGAGACCCCGGCGCCGTCCTTCCGCCGAGCGACGCCAGGCGCGAGGCGACCGAACGCCGCGGCGGACCCGAAAAGACCCACGCCGAAGCGAGCGCCTTCCTCGTCGGCCCACGCGACGATCTCGATCGGCCGCTGCAGCGGTACCTGTAGATCCATGAGCGATTCGACCGCCTCGATCGCGCACAACACGCCGAGCGCCCCATCGAACCGACCCCCGTCCGGAACGGAGTCGAGATGCGAGCCGAGAAGGATGGCCGGGCCATCGCCGCCGAAACGCGCGAACAGATTCGCCGCAGGATCGCGCCGCACGCGAGCCCCGCGAGCGGCGAGCCAGTCACCGACGAGCGTCCGCGCGCGCTGCTCCTCGCGGGAGAGGCCGAGTCGCGTGACGGCCGCGCCCTTCCCGCCGATGCCCGACAGCTCGGCGATCCGCCGCTCGAGACGTCCGCGATCGATCACCGCAGGCGCTCCGCGAGATCCTCCGGCGCGAAGGTGAGCTGCGCGAAGACCTCCCGCTCAAGCTCCTTCGCTATCGGGATCGCGCGCTCGATCTCGACGGCGTACTTCGGGTTCCGGAGCGCGGTGTCCCGCGCCCGCTCTTCGAGTGCCTCGACCGCTTGGCCCCCGCGGCGATCGGCTACGTAGACCAGCTTGTCGGCGAACGTGCGCGGCGCCAGTCCGGGATCGAGCACGGTGTAGATCGCGTGGCGCCGGGCCGGTTCCGCGCAGCGCTCCAGGCCCTCCGCCGCCAGCACGAGCGCGGAGAGGACGTTGTGGTCGCGGGGATCGCCGGCCAGCAGCGGGCTGCGCCCGATGTCATGGAGATACCCGGCGAGCACAACTGTCTCTTCGTCGATTGGCTCCGCGTCGAGCCGGCGGGCCTCGACGAACGCGGCCGCGATCCGTCCGACGACTCGGCTGTGCGTCACGAGCCAGTCGGGATAGCGGTACCGGGCGAAGAACCGCTCGGCTTCGGTGGATAACTGCGTCAATTCGCTATTGACACCATGCTAGCCCCTGTCTACGGTCGCCGCCACGGGGGAGCGGTTGGCCGAGCCGGCTGTTGGAGATGACCGCATCATCGCGCACCTCCAATTCGCCAGGGCGGTCGCCTCGCGATCGATCGATCCGCGCTGCCGGGGCGCCGACCGTGAAGACCTTATCGCCTGGGGACTCGTGGGCCTCGTCCAGGCCGCGAGACGCTATCGCGGCGACCGCGGCGCATCGTTCGGCGCGTATGCCGCGCGCCGGGTGCGCGGCCAGGTGCTCGACGCCCTTCGCGAACGGGACCCCCTTACCCGGTCCGCGCGGCGGGCATTCCGCTCGGCGCAACGCGCCAGCGAGGATCTACCGCAGCCCTATATGGAGGTCTCGCTCGATCGCATCGGCGACATCGCGCAGCGCCAGAGCCGCCCCGAACCGCGGGACGCTCGCTGGTCATTGGTTGCTCGGGCGCTGCGGGATGTGCCGCCCCTCGAGCGCCGCGTGCTGGTCCTCTCGTACGGGCGCGGCCTCACGCTGCGCGAGATCGGACGCGAGATCGGCCTCTCCGAGTCAGGCGTCTGCCGTCTGCGCGCGCGTGCGCTCGAGCGCGTGCGATCGGCGCTTGACGATGGAGCCTCGGGGATGGGGAGCGGAGCCCCGCAACGCTAGAGTGCGGATATGTCCGATCTGCGCCGCGCGCGCTTCGCGCGGCTGGTTCGCAACGCGCTCGCGGAGCTTCCCATGGAATTCCGCGATCGGATCCGCAATCTTGAGATCGTGATCGAGGACGAGCCGAGCGAAGACCAAATGCGTGATGGCGCGACGCTCCTCGGGCTCTATGAAGGAGTGCCGCTCACGAGCCGCGGCTACCAGGAGCCGTACCTCCCCGATCGCATCTGCATCTTTCGCCGCCCGATCGAGCGCATGACCTCGTCGCCGAGGCGGCAGGCCGTGATCGTCCGCGACACGGTGGTGCACGAGATCGCCCATCACTTCGGCATCAGCGACGCCCGCCTCGAGGAGCTGGGCCTGGGCGACGCGGAGTAGCTCGGGCTCAGGCCACCTCGCCACGGTCGGCCATCGCCTGCCGCCGTGCCGTGACCAGCCGGCGGAGCGTGTCGATCTCCGCCCAGAGCTCATCCGCGGAATAGCCGTACGCGGAGGCGTGCGCGCGCAGCTCCTGCTCGATCACGTGGTAGCCAATGGCAACCGTTCCAAGGACCACGACCGGAGGAACGTCGACGCCCGCCTCCTGATCGATTCGCAGAAGGCGCGTGATGGCGTGTTCACGCTGCTCGTCGCTCGTGGCGAGTGCCTGCAGCCACGACGGGACGCGCCGTTCGAGGTATTCGGTGAGAAGGCGTCGCGTCCTGGCCGGGTCGACGCTCGACGCGTCTCCGGCGATGGCTTCGGCGATCACGCGCGGCATGATCGCCGAGGTGCGTTCGCGGATGAACGCGGCCGCGGCCGCGCGACGTTCCATTCAGCACATGAACGCATGAAACGCGAGAGTGCGTCGGGTCGCGCTTCACCTAACCCAGTACGGCGCGCTTGAACTTCGCGAGGGCTGCAACCGGCCCATCAGGGTCTTCGTAGATCGCCGAGCCGGCGACGAGCACGGTCGCGCCTGCTGCCGCGACGCGTGCGGCGTTATTAGGCTTGATGCCGCCGTCGACCTCCAGCTCGACGGCGAGCCTGCGCTGGTCGAGCGCGGCGCGGATCGCGCGCACCTTGTCGAGCGAGCCCTCGATGAACTTCTGGCCACCGAAGCCAGGACGGACGCTCATGACCAGGACGAGATCGACCGCGCCCAGGTGCGGGAGCACGGCATCGACCCCCGTCTCAGGGTTGAGCGTGATGCCGGGGCGCACGCCACGGGAGCGGATCGCCTGGAGCGTGCCCGGCACATCGTTTGAGGCCTCGACGTGGATGGTCAGGTACGTGGCGCCGGCCGAGGCGTACCTGTCGACCCAATCCTCCGGCCGGTCGATCATCAGGTGCACGTCGAGCGGGAGGCGCGTGGCCTTGTGGAGGTCCGCCACCATTTTCGGTCCGAAGGTCAGGTTGGGCACGAAGTGACCGTCCATCACGTCGACGTGGACCCAGTCGGCGCCGGCCTGCTCCGCGGCCTTCACCGCATCGGCGAGGCGGGCGAAGTCGGCCGAAAGGATGGACGGAGCGAACTTCGGTTCAGCCATGCGCGACTTTCGCCTTGTGGCCGCGATTGGCGGCTGGCATCATCACCACTGGGAGGGCGTCAATGTACCGTCCGCAGAACCTCCGTATTCCCGGTCCCACGTTCGTTCCACAGGCGGTGCTCGCCGCGTCGGCGAGACCCCTGATAAACCATCGCGGGCCTGAGTTCGCCGCGCTCCTCGCGGCGCTGACTCGCGCGCTCCAGGATTTTCTCCGCACCGAGCACGATGTCCTGCTCCTCTCCGCATCGGGGTCCGGCGGGATGGAAGCCGCGATCGCCAACACGCTGTCGTCCGGCGACAAGGTGCTGACGTTCAGCTGTGGCGCGTTCGGCGAGCGCTTCGCGGCGATCTGCAAGGCGTACGGGGTCGACGCCCGGCGTGTCGACGTGCCGTACGGCCGGGCCATCGAGCCCGACCTCGTTCGCGACGAGCTCGCCAAGGAAAAAGGCAAGGACAGCGCGAAAGCGATCCTCGTCACGCACAACGAGACGTCGACCGGCGTCCTCAATCCGCTCAAGGACATCGCCGCGGTCGTTCGCGATTCGGGAAAGCTCCTCATCGTCGACAGCGTCTCCGGGGCCGGCTGCGCGGAGCTCGAGATCGACGCATGGGGGATCGACGTCGCGATCACGGCCTCGCAGAAGGCGTGGGGCGCGCCACCCGGCGTCGCCATGGTGACGATGAGCCCGCGTGCCTGGAAGGCGTACGAGAAATCGAATCTGCCCAAGGCGTACTTCGACCTCGCCGCGTACAAGGCCGCGCTCGAGAAGGCGCAGACCCCGGCAACGCCTGCCGTCACGATCTTCATCGCCCTCCAAGAATCGCTCCGGCTCCTCGCCGAAGAAGGCCTCGAGGCGATCATCCGCCGCCACCGCGACCTGGCGCGCGCGACGCGTCGCGGGCTCCAGGCGGTAAGCCTGCAGCTCTTCGCGGATGAGCGCTACGCGTCGCCCGCGGTAACCGCGTTCCGGCCGCCGGCGCGCGTCGACACACGGAACCTCATTCGCATCCTGCGCGACGACCACGACACGATCGTGGCCGGCGGTCAGGGAAAGATGGAAGGTCAGCTCGTGCGGGTCGCGCACCTCGGGTTCGTCACGCTACAGGACATCGTGGCGTTCTTCAGCGCTCTCGAGCTGACGCTGCGTGATCTGAACCAGCCCGTCGAGCCGGGCGTCGCGATGACCGCCGCGCTACGCGCATACGCGGAGACCGCGCAACCGCCGACTCGTGCGGCCGCCCGCGCCTCGTCGACCGCACGCGTCGCGGGGGCCGGGGGGCAGAGCCCCCCGACTGCGGTCGCCTCTCGTCGCTAGCCGCCGCAGCATCGTTCACGTCGCGGACCCTCTCGCTGAAGAGGGTCTCGCGTTGCTCCGCGCACGCTGCGAGGTCCGCCAGACGACAGGCCTGAAGGAGGCCGACCTCGCGGCCCGTCTCGCGGACGCCGACGGGCTCGTCGTCCGCAGCGAGACGAAGGTGACCGTTGCCATCCTCGACGCCGCGAAGCGCCTCCAGGTGGTCGGCCGCGCGGGCGTGGGTGTCGACAATATCGACGTGCCGGCGGCGACCGCGCGCGGCGTGTATGTCGTGAACGCGCCGCTCGGCAACATCGTCGCGGCGGCGGAGCACACCGTCGCGCTTACTCTCGCCCTCCTGCGCCGGGTCGTCGACGCGGACCGCAGCGTCCGCGCGAGTGAGTGGACCCGGTCGAAGTTCATCGGCCGCGAGCTGCGCGGAAAGACGCTCGGGCTCATCGGGGTCGGACGGGTCGGCGGGGAGGTGGCACGCCGCGCGGCGGCCTTCGGCATGACCGTGATCGCGCACGATCCCTTCGCGACGGAGGCCTCCGCGCGGGCCGCGGGCGCGCGGCTCGTCGAGCTCGACGAGCTCGTTCGCACCGCGGACGTGATCTCGCTCCACGTGCCGCTCACCGAGAAGACTCGGGGGCTTGTCGACGCGGCCGCGCTCACGAAGATGAAGCCGACTGCCGTAGTCGTGAACGCGGCGCGGGGCGAGGTCGTCGACCTCGACGCGCTCGCCGCGGCGCTGGAGAAGGGCACGATCGCCGGCGCCGCGCTCGACGTCTTCGCGGAGGAGCCGTTGCCGGCCGACGCCGCGATCCGCCGGGCGCCACGCACGGTGCTCACGCCGCACATCGCCGGCTCGACGGCGGAGGCGCAGACGAATGTGGCCGTCGACGTCGTCGAGCAGATCCTCGACGTCCTCGACGGAAGGCCGGCGCGATTCGCGGTCAATGCGCCACGGCCGCCGGCGGAGGAGGCCGGCGGGATGGCCTGGCTGCGCCTCGCGGAACGCCTCGGATCGCTTGCGGCACAGCTTCTCGACGATCGGCCCGCGCAGCTCTCGCTCTCATACGCGGGTTCGGTCCTCGAGCTCGACCCCGAGCCGCTCCGCGCGGCCGCGGTAAAGGGACTGCTCGAAACATTCAGCGAGCAGCGCGTGAACCTCGTGAACGCGCTCGACCTCGCGCGCTCACGCGGCCTGGTGATAGAGGAGCGCCGCGAGACTGAGGCCGCGCGTTACGCCGCGCTCCTGTCCGTGAGCGTCGGGTCGACCCAGGTCGCGGGGACCCTGGTGCAGGGCGAGCCCCGCATCGTGTTCATCGACGATTTCTGGGTCGACGTCCCCGTCGAGGGGCACCTGCTCCTGACGAAGCACCAGGACAAGCCCGGCCTCGTCGGCCGCGTCGGAACGCTGCTCGGCGAGCACGACGTGAACATCTCGTCGATGCAGGTCGGCCGGCTCCACCCGCGAGGCGAGGCGCTCATGATCCTCACGCTCGACGATCCGGTGCCGGACGAAGTTCGCGCGCGCATCAGGGCCTTCGCCGACATCAATGCGGTCCGCACGGCGCGGCTCGGGATGTAGCGCCATGCGGCAGCCCTATGGAGTAACCTCTCGCGGCCGATGGAAGCCGCGCGTTTCGAACGCACCGTCCGCACCGAATCCAGCGAGATCTTCGCGATCTACGGCGGGGCGCGTCGCGTCGGCCGCATCGATCTGCACTACGGCCGCTTCGAGGTCCACGGCACGCTGCTGCTCGAGGTGGACCTGACCGACGACGAGCTGCAGCAGATCATCGATCAGATCGACGAGGAGCTCGTGCAGACACACGATCCGGAGCGCGAGGACTTCCTCGTCACCGTTTTCAAATCAGAGGAGCTCGGGTTCTATAGCGACGAGTACGAAGGCGACGACGAGGCGGGCGACGAAGAAGAAGATCGCTAGAGGCCCGCGGGCCGCGCGTCCGCGCATGCCCGCCGGCTACGGAGTGCCCAAGGGCGCCACCGGTATGGTCCCGTGGTCCAAGACCCGCGCCGTGCTCGAGCGGGCCCAGTCGCACTGGCTCGTGACGATCGACCCTGACGGCAAACCGCATCTGGTGGGCCAGTGGGGCGCCTGGATCGATGAGCGCTGGTACTTCGAAGGCGGCGCCGACACGAAGTGGGCGCGGAACGTGACGCGCGAGCCGCGCATCGCGATGGGCGTGGAGCGCGACACGTTCGCGGTCATGGTGGAGGGCCGGGCGGCGCGTCTGCCGACCGTTGCGCGCTCGCTCTCGGAGCGGATCACGAAGCAGTACCGCGCGAAATACGGACGCGTCTACAAATACCGCCCCAAGCCCGAGCAGTGGGACAACGGTGGCTATGTGCTGATCCCGACGAAAGTGTTCGCGTGGGATGTCCGAGGATTCCCGCGCACGGTGACCCGCTACCGGTTCTAGCTCGCGACCGCGGCGACCAGAGCACCGGCAAGCCGCAGCAGCTCGGTCGGTGCGATCGGAAAAACGGCGTCCGGGAGGCCCGCCGCGGCCCACACCTCATCGAACGCCAAAAGCCCCTGGTCCGCCACGACGCGGCACGGCCGCGCATACGCGAATGGCGGGACCCCGCCGATCGCGTACCCCGTGAAGGTCTTGGCCTCGTCCGCGGTCGCGCGACGCACACCGCGCGCACCCAGCGCGGTGGCAAGGCGCCCCTCGTCAACCCGCGAGCGCCCCGAGCACAGCACCACCACCGGCTCCCCGTTGGCCATGAAGACCAGCGACTTCACGATGCGCTCGACCTCTGTGCCGATCTGGCGCGCCGCGTCCTCGGCGGTCCGCGTGGTGGCCGCGAAGCGCCGCACCGGAAGGTCTACGCCGCGTTTGCCGGCAAACTCGCGGACGCGCGCGACGTTGGGGTGCTCCGTGCTCAGCGGAAGAGCCGAGTGAAGAAGCGGAGGATCCTGCCCGGAAGCAGCGTAAGCATCGAGCTGGCCGCGCGATGCCACGCGGTCACCGCTGCCTCCTCGATATCCACGTCCACCCCGGCGGTTGAGTAGCGCTCGCGCACGCGGGCCTCCGCGATCGTGTGCACGGGCTCGGCCGTCTCGGGGAGCGCTGCACCGAGCGCCGACGCGAACTCGTAGGTGGTTTGCGAATGGTGCGGGGGGTAGCCCACGTAGCTCGCGAGTAGCCGCGTCTTTGCCCATGCCGATTCGATCGGCCCGTAGCTGCGGAAGCGCCAGTTGAAACGGGCCACCGCGAGCGCGAGGAGGACCAGCAGAAACACGAGGAGCACACCGATCGGGCGCGGATCGATCGCACGGACGACCGCGACGACGCTGTCGCCCGAGAATCCGGAGCCGTCCCCGCCCTGGTCGAGCTCGCTCTCGCCGCGGTTTACGCGGTCGGCGGCGTTGGGGTCGCCTGCGCCACCGTTGCCGCCGGTGTCCGCGTCGCCGCCGCCGGCCCCGAGGCTCGAATCGACGCGCGCGAATGGTGGCTGCGACGGCGTGGGCTCGAATTCGATCCACCCGTACTGCGGGAAGTAGACCTCGACCCACGCGTGGGCATCCTGCTCCTTGACGACGTACTCGCCGCTCGCGGCGTCGTACGTTCCCGTGGTGAATCCTTCGACGAGCCGCGCGGGAACGCCTTCCTCGCGCAGCATGATCACCATCGCCGACGCGAAGTATTCGCAGAAGTCCTGCTTCAAGTCGAAGAGGAAGTAGTCAACCGGATCGCGGCCCGGCGGCGTGGCCTTCACCTGCGGCGAGTACTGGAACGGTGGGCTTCGTAGGTACGTCTCGAGCGCCTCGGCCCGGTCATACGTGTTCGGGATGTTGTCGAGCACCTTGTGCGCGAGGTCTTTCACCCGCTGCGGTAGGGTCGACGGGAGCTGCAGGTACTTCGCCTTGATGTAATCGGGGTAGGTCGCCGGCACACGCCGCAGGGTCTGCTTATCGGCGGCGGACACGAGGCTCGTCACCGTGTAGCTCCCCGCCGCCTGCGACCGGTTAAGCGCATGGAGCGACGTCGAGTACGTGCGGTCTTGCCCCGTGTAGAACTGGTAGGGGACGTCCACCTTTTGCGGCTCGTTCGCGGCGAAGAGGATGTTCGAATGCGGAACGATGATGTCGAACCGCGCGTCGAACTTCTCGCGATCGGTGGTCGGGAGCGTGATCTTGTCGGCTTTGTCGTTTTCGGTCGTACGCCAGCCGGCGCCGGTGTAGAAGTCGTAGGTCACCGCGCGCCAGAAGTGTCCCGCGCCGGCCTGAACCGTCATGATCACGCGGTCCCCGAGGTTCGGTGCCTGCCCGAGGCGGATCGAGTCTGAGAACGAAACGCCACGCAGGCGGCTCGGTCCGGACACCCCCGCGAAGAACCGCTGCCACTCCGCCTCCACACTGTGGTAAGGGCCTTCGAACGTGCTCCATGCGGTGTTGAGCACCTCGGCCGCGCCGACGCGCGGCGTGACCAGGGCCATGATCACGAGGACGGCCGTCCAGGTCAGGCCACCGCGAAGCAACCGCCAGTCCATCTCGCCCGAAGGCACGATGTTCTGCGTGGTCCACCGCTCCTGAAGATTCACGATGTGGATGCGCACCAGGAGCACGAGCACGGCGAGCGTGAACACGATGAGGTCGGGATACAGGTTCGTGAGCGCGACGGACACGTTGATCACCAGGCACGCCCCGTTGAAGAAGACCGAGTCCCAGATGCGCCCGTTGCGCGCGAGGGCGAACGATCCCACGAGCGTCGCGCACCAGACCGACGCGCCGAGGAGCAGCACGAAGACCGTCGGATCGCTCGCCGCCTCGCCCGCGAGGACCTGGGTGATCCAGTTGTTCACGAGGATCGCGAGGTGCATGAGTTTGTCGCGGAAGACGCCCCCACCGGTGGCAGCGAACGTCGTGCCGATCACGACGGCGAGAGTGCCGACGGCCGCGCCGATCAGCATCGAGCGGCGCACCCGCGTCCGGCCATTTCCGAGGAGCGTTCCCACCAGGACACCGGAGAGCGCGATCCACCAGAAGTGCTCGTCGATGTCCACCCAGTCCGCGTGCTCGAGCGAGAGCGGATACATCGAGACGACGACGAGGTAGATCGGGAGCGCGAACCACCCGCCGCGGAAGCGAAGCCGCCGCCGGTCCACGTGCGGAAAGAGCGCGCGCAGGCTCGCGCGGAGGAGCGCAGCGAGCTCGCTGGTCACGCGATCGCCGCCGGCGATTCATGGAAGAGCTCTTCGATCGGTGCGCCCGCCGCCAGATGGGCGCTCGGAATGCCGGCGACGGCGAGCTCGCCGAGGACCGCTCGCCTGCGCGCGCGATCGCGCTCGTCCAGGTCCACCGGCGGGCTGACCACGACCGCCTGCGTGGCGATGTTCGTCTCGCGCAGGGTGCTCGCCGGCCGGACCCATCCGCGGTCGAGCGAGGGCGTAATGAGGAGGCACGACGCACCGCGGCGCAGGCGCGGCAACGTCTCCACCAGCGTCTCCTGCAACGTGCGCGTCCCTCCGGCGTGCACCTCTGCCAGGTATTGCATGAGCTTGCCGAACTGTTTCGTCCCGCGGTCGGGATGGAGGACCTCGGCCCGATGTCCGTTGGTGACGAGGCCGACATTCCGGTGCGCACGGAGCGCTTTCGCGACCACCGACGCGGCGACGGTGACCGCGCGTTCCTCGGTCGAGTCCTCGCCGTCCCCGTGATGCCACCGTCCGTCCAGGTCGAGGTAGATCCACAGGTCGGCCGTCTTGTCGAGCTCGAACTCCTTCACATGCAGCCGGCGGTGACGCACCGACGAAGGCCAGTGAATGCGGTTCATTGCGTCGCCCGGCCGGTACTCGCGTATGCCCATGACCATCGACGTGGACTGGAGCGAGCGCTGGCCGGTCAGGACGTTGCCCTCAAGGAACGAACCGGGGAGCGTCCAGAACGGCAGCCCCACGACGCGGGGATAGACGAGCAGCAACGCCTCGGAAGCGATGCGCGCCTCCGTGGCGAAGAGACCGAACGGATCGCCGCTTCGAAGGACGATCGGCCCAAGCCGGAACCGGCCGCGGCGCTGCGCCTTGGCGAGCACCTTCCACTTGCGCGTTTTGCGCCCGCCGATCGAGAGCACGCGACCTGGAAGGGGCTCAGGCCAGTTCGATCTCTCGAACACCTCGAGCCAGAGCTTTCCGAGGGCGTGGTCGTTGTTGAGCTCGTAGGAGAGCTCGATCGTGTCGCCAAGATGCGCGTAGGACTGGCCCAGCGAACGTTTCACGGAGAGGCCCTCGAGCGTGAGCCGCGCGAGGACCCACATCGCGATCGCGACGAAGAGGACGAGATAGGAGAGGTACGAAAGGAGCTCGACCCCCGTTGAGACGGCGACGATGAAGAGGACGAGCCAGAGAACCGCGAAGCGCCAGGGTTTCAAGGCGCTTACGCCCGGAGCGCTTGCGCTGAGGTCGACTCCACCGGCACGGAGGCGAGGATCTCGGCGATCACCGTCGTCGCCGCGAGGTCCTTGAGCCGCGCCTGCGGCTGGAGGATCAACCGGTGCGCGAGCGTCGGCGCCGCGAGGGCCTTCACGTCATCCGGGACGACGAAGTCGCGGCCGTTCATGGCGGCGTAGGCCTGAGCCGCGCGGGAGAGCGCCAGCGATCCGCGTGGGGACGCGCCGAGGTATACGTCGGGATGTGACCGTGTCGCCGTGACCACGCTGACCACGTACGTCTTCACCGATTCGGCGATGTGGATCTCGCGCGAGGCGGACTGGGCGCGAAGGAGCTCCTCCGAGCTCATGACCTGATCGATCGTCTCGAGTGGGTGGATGATCCGCTGCGCGTCGAGGATCGCGATCTCCTCGCGCTCCTTCGGGTAGCCGAGCTGCACGCGCATGAAGAACCGGTCCAGCTGCGCCTCGGGCAGCGGGAACGTCCCCTCGTACTCGATCGGGTTCTGTGTCGCCATGACCAGGAACGGCTCGGGGAGCTGGTACGTCGTGCCGTCGACTGTGACCTGGTGCTCCTCCATCGCCTCGAGGAGGGCGGACTGCGTCTTGGGGGTCGCGCGGTTGATCTCATCCGCGAGGACGATCTGGGTCATGACCGGCCCCGGGCGGAACTCGAAGGCGTTCGTCCGCTGATTGAAGATCGACACGCCCGTCACATCCGACGGGAGCAGGTCTGGCGTGAACTGGATCCGCCGGAACGAGCACCCGAGCGACCGGGAGAGCGCCTTAGCGAGGACCGTCTTGCCCGTGCCGGGGACGTCCTCGACGAGGATGTGGCCGCGACAGATCAGGGCGACGAGCGCGAGCTCGATCTCGTGGTGCTTGCCGAAGATGACCCGCTCGACGTTCTCGACGACGCCAGAGACCCGATCAGCGAGGGCCTTATCCACCGTGCTTACGTACCCCTCTTCGTTGAGTTTCCGCGCCCCATTTCCAAAGTATGGGTTCTCTACACAGCACAACGCGGGAGGGCATCAAGTTCATATACGGTTCCGCGACTTCCGCAGTTCCTCCCCCGCGGGCGGGGCCTGGGCGGGTCCTGTCCCGGCGACGCGGGCTCTCTCGCTTGCGCACCCTTCCCGCTCCCGCAGCTCGCTGCGCTCGCTGCGAGCGGGCCCCTGGGGCACCCGCGCTTCGCGAGAGAGCCCGCACCGCCGTGCCACCCGCCCTGGCCCGGCAGGACGAGAATTACTTGCCCAGCGCGGCCCGCATGACTTGAGCGCCAAGCGGCGCTGCTGTGACTCCACCCTCGGGCGCGTTCTCGACGATGACGGCGACGACGACGCTCGGGGCTTCGGCTGGAGCGAAGCCGACGAACCAGCCATGAGGGGCCTCGCCCGGGCGGGTCTCCGCCGTGCCCGTCTTTCCGGCGACGTCCACCCCGGGGACCTTGGCCCCGAACGCGAACGCGCCCGGTCCGGCGACCGCTCCGACGAGCATGGTCGTCAGGGTCTTCGCCGTATTCGCCGAGATCACCTGCCCCTGCGCGCCGGGCGCGACCTGGCGCACGACGTGGCCTTCGGCGTCACGGACCCCCGTGGCGTAATGCGGTGTCGGCATCACTCCCCCGTTGGCGATCGTCGCGTAGATCAGCGCCATCTGGAGCGGAGAAACGAGGAGCTCGCCTTGCCCGTACGAGGTGTCGGCCACCAGCGTGGGCCGATCGAGCAGCCCCGACCCCGAAAGCTGGCCCTTCGCCGCCGGCAGGTCGAGCTTCGGAGCCGTGCCGATGCCGAACCGCTTCGCGTACTCCGCGAGCTTCCCGCCGCCGATCTGGAGACCGACCTGCGCGAAGTAGATGTTCTCGGAGAGCCGGAACCCGTCGGACATGTCGAAAAGTCCGTGGGCGTGTGATGCCGATCGCACGAAGTAGTCGCCCCACGAGCGGTCGGCTTGGTACGGGTCGTCGACGCGGAGCTTCTTGGTCGGATCGAACCCGGACTCAAGGGCGGCGGAGGCCGTCACGACCTTGAAGGTCGAGCCCGGCGGGTATTGGCCCTGGGCCGCGCGGTTCAGAAGCGGGTGCTCGGGGCCGTTGTTCAGCTTATCCATCGCGGCCTGCTGGCGCTGGGGATCGACGACCTCGTTCGGGTCGAAGGACGGAACGCTGACCGACGCCAGCATCGCCCCGCTCCGCGGATCGAGGGCGACGATGGCCCCGCGCCGTCCACCAAGGGCTTCGACCGCGGCTTTCTGGATCTTCTCGTCGATCCCGAGCACCACCGAACCCGCGGCCTGGCGCTCGCCCAGGTACCGTGCGCGCCAGATCGATATCGGGTCTGCGGGGTCCTGGCCGATCAGCGATTCGGCGTACGCCGCCTCGACGCCCGACAGTCCGAACTGAAGAGACGCGTAGCCCACGACTTGCGCGAGGCTCTGATCCTTGTACGAGCGCACAAAGCCGGTCGCGCCCTTCTCGCTCGTCGCTAGCGGGGCGCCGTTCCGATCGAGGATCGCGCCGCGAGGCCGGTCATTCGAAGCTGCGATGAGCCGCGGGTTGAAAGGATCGTTCGCGAGCTGGTCCGACGCCAGGATCGTCCAGTAGCTGACGCCGACCGACGTCACGAGGAACGCGATGGCGAGCGCGAGCGTGAGCGACCGGATGCTCGCCGCGATCGGCGTGGTCACGGTCCACCTCGCATGCGGTTCGAGACCTCGCTCACCCGCAGGAGCAGCGCGACGAGCATCCAGTTCGTCACGAGCGATGAGCCGCCGTACGCGACGAACGGAAGCGTGATGCCGGTGAGCGGGATGAGGCGCGCGTTGCCGCCGACGATGACAAGCGTCTGCAGAGCGATGATGAACGACAGGCCCGCGGCGAGAAGCTGCAGGAACGTCGTGGGCGCACGCAGCGCGATGACCATCCCCCGATACAGGAATAGGAGGTAGAGCGTGAGAAGCGCGAGCGCGCCGGCGAAACCGGTCTCCTCCGCGAACGCATCGAACACGAAGTCGCTCCACACGACCGGGATCCGATCCGGCATGCCGTTCCCGAGCCCGGCACCGAACAGTCCGCCGTTGGCGAGGGCGTAGAGCCCCTGCACGAGCTGATAGCCCGAGCCGAAGCGGAGGTCTTCGTCGAACGGCCGAAGCCATGTGTCCACGCGCACCTGAACGTGACCGAAGAGCTGATACGCGACGAACCCGCCGACGAGCAGCAGGGCCAGGCCAAGGACGGCATAGAAACCCTCGCCGGTCGCGAGGAAGAGCATGGCCAGGAAGATCCCGAAGAAGAGGGCGGTCGCGCCGATGTCTTTTTCGAAGATCATGACGAGCATGGCGATCCCCCACATCGCGACGATCGGCACGAGGTAAGGGATCGGCGGGATCGGGAACGGTCCGATGCGGCGCTGCGACCGGGAGAGCACCTCGCGGTACTCCTCGAGGTAGGCGGCGAAGAAGATGACGAGCAACAGCTTCACGGCCTCCCACGGCTCGATCGATCCCGGACCGACCTTGACCCAGATGCGCGCCCCGTTGATCTCGCGGCCGATGATCGGGAAGAGCGGCGCGACGAGGAGTAGTACGCCGAGAAAGGCCCACGTCCACTTGAACCGGGCGAGTGCGGTGAGATCGCGCGGGATGAGGATGGTCGCCGCGAACGCGCCGCCGGCGATGATCGTCCACGAGAGCTGCTGCAGAAGCAGGTCGGATGCGAGGCGCTGTACCAGGACCAACCCGATGGCCGTGAAACCGGCGGCGATGGGCATGAGCACCTGATCACCCCGAAAGCGCCGCGCGATGAGGAAGACATGAAGGGACAGCACCAGGACGATGAAGATCGCTGGCACAACGATCGAGGCGCTCCCGAACGACGACGTCTCCGCGCCCACGACAGCCACGAAGCCCAAGACGGCGAGCGCGCCCACCCAGACCAGGAGCGAGAGCTCCGTGAACCGACTCCGGGGGGCGATGCCTCCCAGCCCCCAACGCGGGGGGCTCGCGGGCAGCGCAGCCCCCTGCGACTTGTTCACTGTTCGAGCCTCAGCGCGACGCGTCCGATGCCGAGCTCGTCCCCGTACTGGAGCCGTTCGCGCGATCGGACGGTCTCACCGTTCACGAGCGTGCCGTTGGTGCTGCCGGCGTCCTCGACCCACCACTCGCCATCGGCGAACTCGACCAGCGCGTGCCGCGCCGACGCCGCTTCGTCGTTGATCACCAGGTCGTTCCCGGCGTCCCGGCCGATCGCGTTCACCGCGCGGAGCGGGAGGCGATCGCCCACCCGCGGGGCGCCGCGGACGCTGCGCTGGACCACCAGGAACGCGATCCCCAAAGGCCGCGCCGCGACCGCCATCTCGCTCCCGAGCGCGCGCTGGAGCGCACCGAATGAGCGGATGACGAAGAGGTAAAGCACGACCAGGAACGCGATGCGCACGCCCCAGAGCAGGACCGCGAACGTGATCTCCACGCAGGCTAGTCTGCGGTGCGAAAGAGCAGCTCGGCCCCGCCGATCGCGACGCGGTCGCCGTCCGAGAGCACGATCTCCGCGACGCGTCTCCCGTTGACGTACGTGCCGTTCGTGCTCTGGAGGTCGTACAGGGTGTACCGGCCGAGGCGCATGCGGATCTCCGAGTGCTTGCGCGACACGCGCCGATCGTCCAGCACGATGTCGTTCTGCGGGTCGCGGCCGATCGCGAGCGGCTCTGGCCCGAGCGCCATCTCGCGACGGTCTTCGCCTTCGCGGATCACGAGCGACGCCTTAGGGGCGCGAGGCTTCTCGCGAAGCAGCTTCTCGCGGTCCAGGACCATGGTGTGCCCGCCCTCGACCGCGCCGAGAGTTTTCGCGTCGGGTTCGACCTCCTCGCCGGAGGCGTCGACGAGCGCGCAAGACACGCGCAGATCGCCCGCCGACAGATCCTCGTCGCGCTCGATCTCGACGGTCGGGAACGCGAGGAGCGTGTAGTTCCGATCCCGGGCGGCACCGAGGATCGCCTCGGAGAGGTCCTGCTCGAGGCTCCGGCGGTACTGCTCGAACTGCGCGAAGTCAGAGGGCGAGAGCGACACGACGTACGAATTCGGCACGAAGGTCTTACTTAGAGAAATGGTCTGATGTGACTCCATCGCGCGGATCAGGCGCTTGCCGATCTGGACCGGCTGCAGCTTCGCGCCAAAGAGCCGCGCGCTCCAGCCCTCGATGAACCGGCTCGCGAACGCCTCAAGCCGTTCCACGCGTCTTCACGACCTCCGCGCCGATGAGGATGATGACCGCTGTGAGGTAGATCCAGGTAAGAAGGCCCGCGGCGAAGGCGAGAGGCCCGTACGCCGCGAACAAGCTGAGCGCCCGAGTGAAGTAGCCGAACGCCAGCTTGGCGACCTCCCACAGCAGGGCCGATACCAGCGCGGCGCTGGCCGCCACACGCCTGGTCACGCGACGCCGGGGCAACGCCCGGTACACGAGATAGAAGAAGACATAGCCGAAGAGGAGCCCGGCTAGCGGCGAGAGGAGCGGCAGCGCGAACGACACGACCCGTCCGAACCCGGCCTCGACGAGCATGCCCGAAAGCGCCGCGACGCCATAGGACAAGCCGAACGAGGTCACCGCCAGGGCGGCGATGCCGGCAAGGAAGGCGGCGGTCTCGAGATGGCCGCGCAGGAATGTGCGCCGACCTTCGCGTCCGAGGACGGCGGCGAGCGCCAGCTCCAGCGAGTTGCGGACCGCCGTGGCCGAGAGGACCGTGCCAAAGACCCCGAAGCCGAGCGAGATCGCGCGGCCCTGCACGAGCTCACGTGCGATCCGCGTCTCTTGTGCGGTCGCCGATGGATAGATCTCGCGGATGATCTGGACGATCTCGCGCTGCGCGCGATCCGGTCCGTAGATGAATCCGAGCACACCGACGATCAGCGCGAGCAATGGAATGAGCCCGAAGAAGATCTGGTAGGCGACGGCGCCCGCGAGGAAGGGACAATCGTCGGCGAAGAAGCTTTCCAACACGGCGCGCCAGCGCGTGACGAGCCTTCTTAGGATGACGCCTCGCTCTTGCGAGTCGGCGGGCTCTGCCCCCCGTCCCCCGACGGCTTCGTTTCGGACTTCTTGTCGCTCTTGGTCTCGGTCTTGGCGTCGGACTTCGTCTCGGTCGTCCCCCCGGTCTTCTCGGTCTTCTCGGCGGGACGACTGTCCGTCTTGTACCACCCCGATCCCTTGAAGACGATCGCGGGAGACCCGATCAGCCGGCGCGGCTTCTTACCACACTTGGGGCACTTCTCGAGCGGCTGGTCTTTGTAAGACTGGACCGCCGAGAACGCGTGCCCGCAGTGATCGCAGCGGTAGTCATAGATGGGCACTCCTGCACGTATCATCGCAGCCGGTGGCGGCCGAGGTCATTCCCGCGAACGTCCGCGCGTCGTCACGCCGTCGTCTTCCGGTCGAGGCCATTCAGGCCTGGCTCTTCCTTCTTCCCGCCGTGCTCATTCTCGGCGTCTTCCAGATCTTCCCGGCGATCGCCGCCTTCTACATGTCGCTGTTCAAGTGGGATGTCGTCCAGGGTGCGTTCCGCGGCGTCGGCAATTACACCGACTGGCTCTATGACAATTCGATCCGCAGCCCCGACTTCTGGCGATCGCTCTCCACCACGTTCACGTACGTCATCTTCACGGTCCCGCTCGAGATCGCGGTCGCGCTCGTTATCGCCTATCTCCTCTTCCAGAAGATGCGCGGCCGCGGGATCTACCGGACCGTCTATTACCTCCCGTACGTCACCTCATTCGTTGCCGCTGCCGCCGTGTTCTTCTGGGTCTTCCATCCTCAGTACGGCCTGATCAACGACCTCCTGGGTGTCGTCGGGATCGGGCCGCAGCGCTGGCTCGACGAGCCTGACGGCATCTTCGAGCTCGCCGCATCGGCCTTCGGCGTTATCCTCCCGAGCTGGCTCGCGGGACCGAGCCTCGCGCTCGTCGTGATCTCGCTCGTCACGATCTGGCACTACCTGGGCTACCAGATCGTGATCTTCCTGGCCGGCCTCTCCAACATCTCTCAGGAGTACTACGAGGCGGCGCGCCTCGACGGCGCGAACGAACGGCAGATCTTCACACGGATCACACTCCCGCTTCTCTCGCCGACCACGTTCTTCGTCTTCACTGTGGCGTCGATCGGTGTGCTCCGCTCGTTCGACTCGGTCTATGTCCTCACGAACGGTTTTGGCGGCCCGCTCGACACGACGCGGACCGTGACGTTGCTCGTCTTCAAGACCGCCTTCCAGCAGGCTCAGTTCGGGCTCGGCGCAGCGCTCGCATTCATCCTCACGCTGATCATCCTGCTGTTCACGCTCATCCAGTTCCGGGTGCTCGGGCCGCGCGTGAACTTCGGTGAGTGAGCGCGCCGTCACGATCCCGCGCGGCTTTCCCGGCCTCGCTCCGCGACCCCGCGTCCGGACGATCGCGAAGCACGCCGTGCTCATCCTCGTCGCGGGCGTCGTCGCGTATCCCTTCTATTTCATGGTCACAAGCTCGTTCAAGGACATCCTCGAGGCGACCCGCACGCCTCCGACGATCTTCCCGTCCGAGCTCCACCCGGAGAACTACACCGACGCGTGGTCCAGAGCGCCCTGGGGCCGCTACTTCGTCAACACGATCTTCGTCTCGGTCTCGGTGACCATCCTCGAGCTCGCGACCGCGTGCCTGGCCGCCTACGCCTTCGCGCGCATGCGCTTCCGCGGTAAGAACCTTCTTTTCACGATCTTCCTGGCGACGCTCATGATCCCTGGCGAGGCGACGCTCATCCCGCGGTACGTCCTCATGAGCCCGAGCCGGGTGGCGTGCGCCGGACTTCCGTGCCTTGGCTGGTTTGACTCGTACCAGGTGCAGATCGTGCCGTTCATCGCGAGCGCCTTCTCGATCTTCCTAATGCGTCAGTTCTTTCTGTCGATCCCGAGCGAGCTTTCGGACGCGGCGCGTATGGATGGCGCCGGACATCTCCGGTTCCTCTGGAGCATCGTCCTGCCGCTCTCGGTCCCGGCCTTGATCACGGCCGGCCTCATCACCTTCCTGGGCTCGTGGAACGCCTTCCAGTGGCCGCTCATCGTTACCTCCAAGCCCGACTTCCGACCGGTCCAGGTGGGCCTCTCGGCGTTCCGGCAGGAAGCGGGGTCGAGCTACCATCTGCTCATGGCGGCGTCCACGTTCGTGGTCGCTCCTATCGTGCTGCTCTTCCTGGTGGCCCAGCGCTACCTCGTGCAAGGCATCGCACGGACGGGCATCCGTGGTTGAGGCAGCGGCGTAGTACGGGATGTCGGGGGCCGGGGGGCGAAGCACCCCGACCGTGGAGGGAAGACCCATGCGAGTGAAGGCGGCGATTCTCGCGACGCTCATGCTGGTCAGCGCGGCGTGCAGCGCCGCGGCACCGGCGCCCCAGCAGTCGACCGAAGCTGACATCACGCTCTCCGGGGCTCCGGTCGGCATCACGCTCTGGCACGCGCTCAGCGGGCCGCAGCAGGTGGCGCTCGATGCGATGGTCAAGAAGTTCAACGAGACCAACGGCAAGGGCATCACCGTCAGCGCGCTGAACCAGGGCAACTACACCCAGCTCTATCAGAAGACGCTCGGCGCAATCCAGGCCGGCGCGTTGCCGGAGCTGGCGCACGCCTACGAGAGCTTCGTGGCCGACTACATGAAGGCCGATGTGGTCGTCGACCTCGGCGCGTACAAGGACAGCGTGAAGAACGGTCTCGCGAAGGCGAGCCAGGACGACATCTACAAGGGCTACTACGACACCAACACCTTCCCGCAGTACGGGAACAAGCTCCTCTCGTGGCCGTTCACCAAATCGCTCGCGGTCATGTACGTGAACAACGACGTGCTGAAGGAGATCGGCAAGCCGATCCCCAAGACATGGGACGAGTTCGAGGCCACCGCGCTCGCCGCGACGAAGAAGGATTCCTCGGGCAAGGTGACCCGCTATGGGTTCGCGTTCAACACCGACGCCTCGTATTTCAACGCGCAGGTCTACGCGCGCGGCGGCACCCTGATGGCGGCCGACAACAAGACCGTCGCCTGGAACGGCAAGGAGGGCCTCGCCGTCCTCCAGATGTACGACCGCATGAACAAGAACGGGTCGGGCTACAGCCCCAAGGGCTTCGACTTCCAGAACGATCTCGCGGCGGGCAAGCTCGCGTTCTTCCTATCGTCGACCTCGACGCTTCCGTTCATAAGGGACCTCGCGGACAAGGCGCCGTTCAGCTGGAGCATCGCGAACCTGCCGCAAGCCACTACGGACGCGACGAAGCAAAAGACCGTGCAGTTCGGCGCGAACGTCGCTGTCTTCAAGAGCACTCCCGAGAAGCAGCTTGCGTCGTGGCTCTTCATCAGGTGGATGAGCGACACCGATCAGTCGGCGCAGTTCGCATCGACCTCGTACTACATGCCGGTGCGCAAGACCGCGGCTGACTCGCAGACCCTCAAGGACTACTGGGCGAAGGTCCCGCAGGGGAAGCAGGGCTTCGATCTCATCCAGTACAGCTCCCCTGAGCCGAACGTCCGTGGGCAGCAGGACATCCGCGACGTCATCTTCAACATGATCACCGAGGTCATCACGGGCAAGTCCACGCCGGACACGGCGATCGCCACGGCGGCCACAAAGTCGAACCAGATCCTCAAAGACGCTCAATAGCGACGAACTAGTACGCGAGCACGAAGCGCCGGGGCATAACGCTCCGGCGCTTTTCGTTTTCCAGGACGACGCGGGGTGGCACGGGGGAGCGGGGGTCGCGCGCGATGCGCGGGTGCCTTCGGGTCCCTGCCCGCCCAGGGGCCCCTGCCCCTGGGGCCCCATCCGGGACGACGAGGCTGCCGGCGACGGCGACGGAGGATGACCCCGGGACAGGACCCCGCGTCGTCCGCAGCGAAAGCGGCCGGGCGTTAGCCCCGGCGCTTCCGCAGCTCAGTTTCGAGCAGGTTCAGGCGCTCTTCGCGCTCTTTGAGTCTCGCTCTTTCCTTCGCGACGACCTCTGCCGGCGCCTTTTCTGTGAAGCCCGGTTTCGCGAGGAGCTCCTTGGAACGCTTCACCATCTCCTGAGCTTCGGCGAGCTCGCGCTCGAGACGCCCGCGCTCGGCTTGCGGATCGCGCTCGACGG